>NZ_JASATF010000046.1:0-35088 GCF_038440175.1 Cupriavidus sp. OTU4054 | reverse complement strand
AGTCGATTCTCCGACCTTGGCAAGCGTTTTGTCATCAGCGCGTAAAAAAGATTCGCAGACCATAGAATCGACCCCGAACGTCAATGATCGTTCTCATCCTCTCTGTTAAAGGACCACCCGATGACCATCGATGCCACCTGGAGTGCCGACCAGGGTTCCACCGTCTGCGACCTGAGCAACGGCACCGCTCACTGGCGTGCCGACCTCGACGCCGAGTTCGGCGGCGACACGTCGATTCCGAATCCCCACGAGTTGCTCGACTCCGCGCTTGCCGCCTGCACCACGCTGACCATCCAGGTGTATGCCAAGCGCAAAGCCTACGATCTGCGCGCCGTGCACGTGTCGGTGCGTCACGAGGAGAGCGCCGGCCAGTACAAGATGCTGCGTACGGTCCGCGTCGAGGGCGAGCTCGCGCCCGCCGCGCGCGAGGACCTGCTGCGCGTCGCCAACAAGTGCCCCGTGCACAAGTCGCTCTCGGCGCAGATCTCGATCGAAACGACGCTGGCATGACGCACGGGATCTTGTCAGCTTAAATGAGAATCGTTACTATTTAGCTTCTCGGGCTTCGACAACCTGAGTCAGCAAATGGGTTACCGGGCACCAGCAATGGTGCCCGGTTTTTTTTGCGCGCTCGGTTCGTATCCCCTTGCTGTCCTACACGGCCGCGCAGAAACGGTGCGGCATCGGCATCCGACATCGGTACTAGACGCACCGGGCGTTTGTTCGCTCGCCAACGCACGGTGCGTTGCAACGGGGTCCACTCGGCACTTGTACGCTTTGTCCGACATGTAGCGCGGCTTAACATGAAAACAGAACAAAAACGGTATGCGCGAAGCAGAAAGCGCGTTGGAGCGGGGACATCTTGGCGAATCACATCGAAGAATATTGCTCGCGTATCCGGCGCGGGGGCGTGGGCGGTATCGCGGAACGACCGGTAACCGTGGATCGGGACGGCACCTATGTGATGGAGTACGTGCCCTTCGAACACCGGAATCCTGACGCCAGCCTCGTGCTGGTCAGTACGACACCGGGACATACGCATGCGCGGCTGGCTGCCGCCGTGACCGACGAACTGCTCCGCACGCATGCACCGGGCAAGGTCATCCAGCGCGAGAACAAGCGACGGGTGGAACTGGGTGGGCGCCTCGTGCGGCCGAACCTGATTCGCATGCTCGACCATTTCCGGGTGCCCGAACTCATCGGCTTGCCGCATGCGGCCGCGCTGTGGAACGAAGGCTTCGAGCGTATCCAGCCGATGGCCCTGCTGCCGTTCGTCACCACGCGGCGCGGCCTCGTGTTCGACGGGCCGTTCGACGAGTTGCTCGACGTGCCGATGTTGCGCGCCACGTTCGAGGAGCAGTTTCTTGCGCGCGCCGGCGACATCGGGCCGCGCGCCCTGTACGTCGCGCTCGGCCGCACGGCCTGGGCCGCACTGCGGCATGCCGCCAGCAATGGCGTGCTGCATCGCGATCAACTGCTCGGGATGATGCCGGTGCCGGCCAAGGCGGGAAGCATGGTGCGCTACTTCCTGCGCGAAATTGCCGAGCGCGATCTGTCGCCGAACGATCCGGTGCGGCATCGCATCGCCTGGCTCGATGCCGCGCATGCGGAAATGGAGGCGGGTGTCCGGCGCCTGCGCGAGGCCGCGGCGGCCAATATCCAGCCCAAACGCCTGATCGCCTGACCTTCTTCGCCAAAATGTGCGGCAATCCCCACCTAAGTGGGGAGAAAGGAAGGGCTCGCGTGACGATAACTCTTCTTGAGGAATCTGACCTCCTCGCATTCCCGATTGGCGGCCCTCCGTTGTGCGCGGTGGGCCGCGATTTTTTTCCGCGTCTTGCGGAAAATTCGCGGTACCAATGCAGAATCCCCACTGGTCCGCTCGCTGCACCCCTTCCCTATACTTCGTGACCATGCGTGACAGCGCGACTTGTCAACATCTTCGGCGTGACAGCCGTCGGGATGCAGTCGTGGCACGATGCTCGAAACGAGGCAGCGAAGCATGACAACGATACTCATCGTCGATGACCATCCACCGGTACGGCTTGCACTGCGCGTGCAGCTGTCGGCATTGGTCGGGCTGGAGAACGTACTGGAAGCGGACAACGGCCAGACGGCGCTGGAGACCGTGCGTGCGCACAAACCCGATCTGGTCGTGCTCGATCTGGACCTGCCCCGCATCGGCGGCCTCGACGTGGCCATGCGCCTGCGCACGACGCAGCCCGACGTTCGCATCCTGGTCATATCGGCGCAGGACCCGAGGCTGTTCGCCGCGCGGGCCTGGTATGCGGGCGCACAGGGATTCTGCAGCAAGACCGAGGACATGACGGGCTTCATGCGCTGCGTGGAGACGGTGCTGACCGGCTATACCGTGTTTCCGTCGGGCGGCCGGCATCCGGTACCGCTGCATGGCGACCTGCTGCCGGTCGAGGAGGATCCCGCGCTGAGCCGGCTGTCCGACAAGGAGGTCACGGTGCTGCAGATGCTCGCGCGCGGCATGTCGAACAAGACGATCGCCACGTCCCTGTTCATCAGCAACAAGACCGTCAGCAGCTACAAGACGCGCATCATGGCCAAGCTCCACGTGGAGTCGCTCGTGGACCTCGTGGACTTCGCGCGAGAGCGCGGCCTGGTGTGAGCGGCCGCGATGACGGGCAGGATTGGCGCGACCGATATCGGGCCGGCGCTGGCGGGCATCACGCGCGGCGACGGGGCGCTCTTCCGCGAACTGGTCGATCGGCTGCTCCAGGCCATGGCCGAGGACCTGGCGGGGCTTTCGCGCGCCGTGAACGCCGGGGACTGGCAGGCCGCTGCCTCGCACGTCCATCGCATCAAGGGCAGCGGCGGCCTGACGCGGTATCCGGCCATGGTGGCCGCGGCGGAGGATCTCGAGCAGGCGCTCGGGCGCGCCAGACCCGTCGCCATCCGCCGCCGCATGCCGCGGTTCCTCGAAGCCGCTGGCGCACTCGACGCCGAACTGCGCAGGCTGGCCATCGGGACGGACGCGGGCGACGCGGCATCGAAATCCAGCATCTTTTAACAGCCCGTTTAACGAATCTGAACGCATTATTCACAGGGCATGCGTGCAAGAGACAGATCGGACTGGCACACTGTCGGTCTGTAATGGTTACCGAGGGGTGATTGCCGTGGGCGATTTGCAAGGCCTGCTCGACGGACATGGGGTGACGCTGGTTTTCCTGAGCGTGCTCGCCGAACAGGCGGGACTGCCGGTGCCCGCGTATCCGATGCTGTTCGTCGCCGGCGCGCTGTCGATGCAGGTCGATGGACCATCCATCGGCGTGGTGCTGCTCGCCGTCGTGGCCGCCTGTCTGATTGCCGATACCGCCTGGTATTTCGCGGGCCGCCGCCTCGGCCAGCCGATGCTGCGCACGATCTGCCGCGTGTCGATCTCTCCGGATAGCTGCATCCGTCAGACACAATCGCTGTATCTGCGCGTGGGACCGCGTTCCCTCGTGTTCGCGAAGCTGCTGCCCGGCGCCGGCGCGCTGTCCACGGCAATGGCGGGCATGACCAACACGCCGCTCCACACCTTTTTGTTCTACGACGCGCTCGGCGCGCTGGTATGGGCCGGTGGCGCCCTGCTGGCTGGCGTGGTCTTCAGCGATTTCGTCGATACGATCCTCGAGGCGTTCAGCACCTACGGTCCTATCGCGCTGGCCATGGTAGTCGGAGCGTTCGGCCTGTTTATCGCCTGGCGATTCTGGCAGCGTTTTCGCCTGCTGCGCCGCGCGGGCCGCGTGCCCCGCATGACGGTGATGGATCTGGAAACCCGCCGCGCGAGCGGCACGCTGCCGCTCGTGGTCGATGTGCGCGCCTATGGCGCCTCGCCGATCGAGCGCATTCCAGGCGCGCTGGTCATGGATCTCAAGGCTTCGCTGGATATCCTCGGCGACTACCCGGTATCGGACGACATCGTCATCTACTGTGCCTGTCCGCATGAATATTCCGCCGCGGTGCTGGCCGAACGGCTGCGCGTGGCTGGCTACAAGAACACCTGGGCGCTGGCCGGGGGCTTCGACGAGTGGAAGCGTCTGCAGGAGGCGATCGCCGCGCAGCGCCAGGCCAAGGACGACAAGCAGCCACAAACCGCGGCCCAGCAGTAACGCGGTCACCATACGGCCTACAGGGTCTCTCGGGTCGCCAGCACGATCGCGCATCGGTGATTACCATAGCCCGTCTGTAGTCACCGATTCGCGCGACACGCATCGCGCGCCCCCCCCAAAATGACCCCCTACTCCCTGCTCGACCTTTCACCGATCGTGGAAGGCAGCGATGCGGGCCAGGCCATGCGCAACTCGCTGGACCTCGCCCAACACGCGGAACGCCTTGGTTATCGCCGATTCTGGCTAGCCGAACATCACAACATGCCCGGTATCGCGAGCGCGGCCACATCGGTGCTTATCGGCTACGTAGCCAATGGCACATCGACGATCCGCGTGGGCTCGGGCGGCATCATGCTGCCCAACCATTCGCCGCTGGTGATCGCCGAGCAGTTCGGCACGCTCGCCTCGCTGTATCCGGGCCGCATCGACCTCGGCCTGGGACGCGCGCCGGGCAGCGACCAAGCCACGGCCCGCGCGCTGCGCCGGCAGTTGAGTCACGACAGCGCCGATACGTTCCCGCAGGACGTCGAGGAACTGCAGGCCTTCTTCGACGACGTGCGCCCCGGCCAGCGCGTGCGCGCGGTGCCTGGCGCCGGGCTCAAGGTGCCGCTGTGGCTGCTCGGCTCCAGTCTGTTCAGCGCGCAGCTGTCCGCCGCGATGGGCTTGCCGTTCGCGTTCGCCTCCCACTTCGCGCCGGGCTTCATGCGGCAGGCCGTGGATCTGTATCGCCGTACGTTCCGGCCTTCGGAGCAGCTCGACCGCCCGCACGTGATGCTGGGGTTGAATGTGTTCGCGGCCGACACCGACGAGGAAGGCCAGCGGCTGTTCAGTTCGCTGCAGCAGCAGTTCCTTGCACTGATCCGGGGCACGCCGGGGCAGCTGAAGCCGCCCGTCGACGACATCACGCGACTGTGGGATGCGAGCGAGGCCGACCATATCCGCCGGTCGCTCGCGTGCTCGGCCGTGGGCAGTGCCGACACTGTGCGGCAGGCCATGCAGCGCTTTGTCGATGATCTGCAGCCCGACGAACTCATGCTGACCGGCATGATCTACGACCATGCCGCGCGGTTGAAGTCGTTCGAGATGGCGGCCGACATTGCGCGGTCGCTGCAATCGCCATCGCGCCCCAGCCTCGACTGAGCACGTCCGCGGGTCAGCTTCTGAGCGAGAATGCAAGGCATGCCCTTTACCTTCGCGATACCCGATCCGCTGGAAGCCGACCCGCTGCAGGGCGAACTCGCGTTGCTCGACGCGGCCGCGCGCGGTCCGGTGGCGCAGCTCTGGGAAGCACCGCTCGCGCTCGTGATTCCGCGCAGCTATCTGCGCGCCCCTGGCGTCGAGGCGGCCCGCGAGGCCTTCGCCCGTCAGGGATGTCCGGTCTGGCTGCGCATGTCTGGCGGCGGACTGGTGCCGCAGGGCCCGGGCATCCTCAATATCAGCCTGGCCTACATGTTGCCGCGCGGCGCCGCCAGCTGGATGGAGCCCGTGTACATCCACCTATGCGAGGTGCTGGGCGACGGCCTGCGCGCGGTGGGTGTGGACACGCACTGGCAGGCCGTCGAGGGTTCGTTTTGTGACGGCCGCTACAACCTGGCCTGGGGGCCGATGGACGCAGCCCGCAAGATTGCCGGGACCGCGCAGTACTGGCGGCGCGCGCCCGCGGCGATCCAGTCGGCGGACGGCCAGCGGCATCTGGTGCTTGCCCATGCGGTGCTGCTCGTGACCGCCGATCCCGTCGAGATCAATGCGCGGGCCAATGCGTTCGAGGACGCGATCGGCAGCGGCCGGCACTACGACCCGGCCAAGGTGGTCAGTGTGCGCGAGGCCCTCGGCGCCGCCGCGGACGGCCTCGACGACCGCACGCTGGTCGCGCGCGTGGCGGACGCCCTGCGCGACAGCATCGCGCGCAGCACGCCGCCCGGGCACTGAACCCTAGTTTGCCTTGAAGGCGATATCGCCGTACCACGCTCGCGTGGTGGCGCCGGTATTGTCGGTATCCGTCAGGATGCCGTAGCCCGTCAGCTTGCCGGGCTTCTCGTGGAAGACCTTTTCGAAGTCGCTGACCACGTTGCGACGCAGCTTGAGCCATTTTCCGGCATCGCCCGGCGCGCCCGAGACGGCGATCATCTGCACGCGGCCGGTGTGCGGGTTCGGAATGACGGTCCCCGGCGGGGCGCTCGCGGTCCAGATATACATCAGCGTGGCATAGGGCAGCTTTTCGCCGCCGATGCTGGCGGCGAGCTGCTCGGCGCGCTCGCCGATGGACAGCTTGTCCGCCTGGCCGTCGAAGAAGAACACGAGCCGGGCCGGGGCATCCTCGCGGTCGCTGACGCTGTTGTCCGCGTTCGGGATCGGCGACGCCTTCCAGCGCCAGGTCACCACCGGCGTCCGGGACAGATCGATGTCCCCCTCGTGCAGCAGCCCCGAGGCCGCCGCCTTCGCGTCCGCCTGGAGCACCGTCTTGCCCTGGTCGGCCACCAGGCTGTACTGGGTCAGCGTCTTGCCGCGTACGACCGGCATGTTCTGCCAGCCGGCCGGCAACGCGCCGCCGGGTTGCGCGGCCGAAAACATGACGCCCGGCGCTGCGGCTGCCTGCGCCCAGGCGCCACCGGCCGCCCAGAATCCCGCCAGGCCGGCGCCGGCGGCCATCGTCGAAACAAGAAAATCCCTGCGACTACCCATGGCATCCGCCTTTCATCTTGTCTTCAATGAAATCACCACGACATTGTAGGGACCCGGCACCGCAACCGCCGTAGGGCGGCGTCCGACAAGGCCGTCCGAGGCGGCCGGCCCGCCGCGCGCGAAAGTCGCGCGTTGGTGCTACGCTAACGGCCCGTGGTGCCCTATCCAGGAGAATTCACCGTGCCCCGCAAGACCCCCATCGAACGCTACCGCAACATCGGTATCAGTGCGCACATCGACGCCGGCAAGACGACGACGACCGAGCGTATCCTGTTCTACACCGGCGTCAACCACAAGCTGGGCGAGGTTCATGACGGTGCGGCGACCATGGACTGGATGGAGCAGGAGCAGGAACGCGGCATCACGATCACGTCCGCCGCGACCACCGCCTTCTGGAAGGGCATGGCCGGCAACTACCCCGAGCACCGCATCAACATCATCGATACGCCGGGACACGTCGACTTCACGATCGAGGTGGAACGCTCGATGCGCGTGCTCGATGGCGCCTGCATGGTGTACGACGCCGTGGGCGGCGTACAGCCGCAGTCGGAAACCGTCTGGCGCCAGGCCAACAAGTACAAGGTGCCGCGCATCGCGTTCGTGAACAAGATGGACCGCGTGGGCGCCGACTTCTTCCGCGTGCAGACGCAGATCGTCGATCGGCTCAAAGGCAATGCCGTGCCGATCCAGATTCCCGTGGGCGCCGAGGACGGCTTCCAGGGCGTGGTCGACCTCGTCAAGATGAAGGCGGTGGTCTGGGACGACGCTTCACAGGGCGTGCGCTTTGAATACCGCGACATTCCGGCCGAGCTCGTGGCGACGGCCGAGGAATGGCGCGAGAAGATGATCGAGGCGGCGGCGGAAGC
This sequence comes from Cupriavidus sp. OTU4054, assembly GCF_038440175.1. Lineage (NCBI taxonomy): Bacteria > Pseudomonadati > Pseudomonadota > Betaproteobacteria > Burkholderiales > Burkholderiaceae > Cupriavidus > Cupriavidus sp. OTU4054. Next base: position 27,416 of record NZ_JASATF010000046.1, on the reverse strand, counting down.
GAACGAGGATCTGCTCAACGCCTACCTGGGCGGCGAAACGCTGACCGAGGACCAGATCAAGGCCGGTCTGCGCCAGCGTACGATCGCGGGCGAGATCGTGCCGATGCTATGCGGCAGCGCCTTCAAGAACAAGGGCGTGCAGACGATGCTCGACGCCGTGATCGACTACCTGCCGTCGCCTGCCGACGTGCCTGCCATTCTCGGTCACACCGAGGACGACAAGGAAGCCGAGCGCCATCCGAGCGACGACGAACCGTTCTCGGCGCTGGCGTTCAAGATCATGACGGACCCGTTCGTGGGCCAGCTGATCTTCTTCCGCGTCTATTCGGGCGTGGTGGAATCCGGCGATACCGTCTACAACGCGGTGAAGGAGAAGCGCGAACGGCTCGGGCGTATCCTGCAGATGCATGCGAACGTGCGCAACGAGATCAAGGAAGTGCGCGCGGGCGATATCGCCGCGGCCGTGGGCCTCAAGGAAGCGACCACGGGCGACACCCTCTGCGACCCGAACCACGTCATCATCCTCGAGCGCATGAGCTTCCCCGAGCCCGTGATCTCGCAGGCCGTGGAGCCGAAGACCAAGGCCGACCAGGAGAAGATGGGCATCGCGCTCAACCGCCTGGCGCAGGAAGATCCGTCGTTCCGCGTGGCGACGGACGAGGAATCGGGCCAGACCATCATCTCGGGCATGGGCGAGCTGCACCTCGAAATCCTCGTGGATCGCATGCGGCGCGAGTTCAATGTCGAGGCCACGGTCGGCAAGCCGCAGGTGGCGTATCGCGAAACGATCCGCAACGCGGCCAAGGACGTCGAGGGCAAGTTCGTCAAGCAGTCCGGCGGTCGTGGCCAGTACGGCCACGTCGTGCTGAACCTCGAGCCGCTGCAGCAGGGCGGCGGGTACGAGTTCGTCGATGCGATCAAGGGCGGCGTGGTGCCGCGCGAGTTCATCCCGGCCGTGGACAAGGGCATTCGGGAGACGCTGAACACCGGTGTGCTGGCCGGCTATCCGGTCGTCGACGTCAAGGCGACGCTGGTGTTCGGTTCGTACCACGACGTGGACTCGAACGAGAACGCGTTCCGCATGGCCGGGTCGATGGCGTTCAAGGAAGGCATGCGCCGCGCCAAGCCCGTGCTGCTGGAGCCGATGATGGCGGTCGAAGTGGAGACGCCGGAAGAGTTCACGGGTAACGTGATGGGCGATCTGTCTTCGCGGCGCGGTATCGTGCACGGCATGGAGGACATTGCCGGCGGTGGCGGCAAGATCGTGCGCGCGGAGGTGCCGCTCGCGACGATGTTCGGCTACTCGACCTCGCTGCGCTCGCTCACGCAGGGCCGTGCGACGTTCACGATGGAGTTCAAGCACTATGCCGAGGCCCCGGCGAACGTTGCCGAGGCGGTGATCAATTCGCGAAAGACCTGAGGTGTAGGCCCCCCCTGCTTCTCTCCCTCTCCCCGAGGGAGAGAAGCGTCATCCGTTACAGGAGTCGCATCATGATGGCATTTCTCGGTACGGTGTTCGTGGGACTGGTCGTCGGCTTGATCGCGCGCGCGATCAAGCCTGGGGATGACAAGATGGGCTGGATCATGACGATCCTGCTCGGCGTGCTCGGTTCGATCGTGGCGGGTTATGTCGGACGCGCCGCTGGCTGGTATCTGCCCGGCGAGCCGGCCGGATGGATTGCGTCGGTGGTGGGCGCGATCGTGCTGCTGTTTCTCTACGACCTCGTCCGGCGCAAACGCTGACGCAACGTTTCAGTTCCGGCAGCGCAGGAGGGTCGCGTCGCTGCCGGGCGTCGCCATGGCGGTGACCTGCGGCGCGAGCGTGCGCAACACCCGGACCGCCAGCGCGCTCGTGAACGCATAGCGCACCGCGTACGGTTCCCGTACGTGAATGGTCACCGTCCCGAAATACCGATCTCCCAGCAGGAATACGAACGTCGCCGAACGATTGACGATGCGCGAGGAAATCACGCGTCCGCCCGGACCGTAGGTCTGAAAGCGCTGGTCGCCCGTCCCCGTCTTGCCCGCGATGGGGAGCGGCATGGCGGGCGGCTGTCCCACCTTGGCCGACGGCACGAACGCCCCGCGGATGGAACGGGCGGTACCGTTCTCGACCACATCGAGCATCGACCGGCGCACGATGGTGGCAATCTCCGGCGCGATCAGCGGCTTGCCCTGTCCCGGCTGCAGCGAATAGTAGGTCGCGTACGGCGTCTCCGCGGCGAAGTCGAGGCGCTGCACCGCGGCCGGCTGCGCGTCGATGCCGCCGTTGAGGATGATGCCCGCGAGCTCCGCCAGCGCGGCCGGGCGATCGCCCGACGCACCGATCGACGTCGCATAGGACGGCGTGAGCGTATCGAACGGATAACCGAGCCGCTGCCAGCGCCTGGCGATGCGATGGAACGCGTCGCGCTCGAGCAGCGTGCGGATACGGGCGTCCTGCCCGAGCTTGCTGCGCGTCTTGAACAGCCATGCGTACACTTCCTGCCGCTGCGAGGCGCTGGCCTCCAGGATCTCCGCAATCGTCGCGTCGGGATGATTGCCGAGATACTCGACCATCCAGAGTTCGAGCGGATGGATGCGCGACAGATAGCCGCGATCGTTGAGGTTGAACTTGTCCTTGCCGTACTTGGCGAACAGCGCCTCCAGTTCCTCGTCGGTGAGCTTGTGCGCCTTGGGCATGCGCGCCTGCACGGTCCGCGCGAACGTGTCGTAGTCGGTGTTCGGCCGCGCGCTCAGCAGCGTGACCGAGAGCCGCACCGCCGTGAGGCGCGGCGTGGGCATCTTCACGCGGTCGAGCAATACCTTGAGCCGTTCGTCCGATGTCTTGCCGCGGTAGCGCTGGTAGAACGCGGTCATGTACGCGCTGCCTTCCTGATCGGCAAAACGCTCGAGCCATACGCGCCGCTCCGGCGAGCTTCGGTCTTCGAGCAGCGTGCCGGCGTCGGGGTGGGTCTGGTAGAGCTCGTAGCGCACGATGTCGCGCATCATGCGAATGAACACGAGGTTGACCGAGAACTGGAAGCCCACGCGCACGGTCATCTGGCGCTCGCCTTCCCAGCGCTCGAAGTTCGTGAATGTCTGCATGCCGCCGCCGGTGTAGAACGACTCTCCCGCGTTACCGGAGTACTTGCGATCCATGGCCGCCTCGAGCATGGCGTCGAGCGAGCGCTCCTGCGGCGTGCGGGCCTTGATGAGGTAATCGACGGCCCAGCGCGTGAGCGCATCCTGCCGCGGCACCTGCAGCGCGGTCAGGGTTTCGCGGCTGGCGTCGGCGTAGCGCGCATGCAGATCCCCGATGACCTCCAGGTACGTCACGAGCGTGCGCAGCTTGGCCGTGGAACCGAGGTTGAGCCGCGCGCCGCTGTTGATGTCGAACGGCTGGTCTACGTTGTCGGCCTGCACACGCACGAGGCTCGTGTTACCCACGCGCTCGAACAGGGTGAAACTCGCCACGAGCCGCGATGGGTCGTCGTTGTCGCGCAGCATGTTCTTGCCATACAGGCCCATCGCGCGTGCATCGGACGGATTGCGCATGCGCACCAGCGTATCCGTGACGATGCGCTGCGCTTCGCGATTGATGCTGCTATCGACGGTCAGATCCAGCCGGTCGAGGTCGTAGCGGCTGGCAATGCCCGTCAGATGCGAGATATCGTTGCGCACCTGGTTGACGGCCTTGCGCGTGATCCATGGTGCCGGGTCGGGGCGTTCCGGCGGCGCGGCCTTGTCCAGCGACGCGGCGATCGCCGCGTCCCGCAACGCGGGCGTGATGATGCCCGCCGCGGCCAGCAGGCGCAGGTAGCTGGCGGTGAGCGCGTCGAGGTTGGTATCGTCGCGGCGCAGATGGAACGACGGGCGGCGCTGCGAGATGATCAGCGACAGCGCGCGTTTGTAGGCCTGCGCCTGCCGCGGCGTGGGGTCGCGCGGATTCATCTGGCGCAGCAGCGCATTGACGGTGTTGAAATCCTCGCCGTACCAGACCCACAGGCCGTCGCCCATGCCGCTGACTTCGCCATGGCCCGCGCGCGCGGACAAGGGCACGGTGTTCAGGTAATCGGTAACGATGCGCTCGCGCGCGCGCTGCGTATCGGGGCCGTCCAGATAGGCCCGCAGCGAGGCCGATGCCATCTGCCGGAATTTATCGGGCACCGATTGCGTCTTGCCTTCGGGCGAGTGGCGGTACTTCTCGATCTGCGTGGCGAGCGTGCTGCCGCCCGGCGATTGATGTGAACTGTTCGCCAGACGGATGCCGCGATCGAGCACCGCGCGCGATAACCGGCGCCAGTCCACGGCGGGGTTCATCATCGGATACTCGGGATGCAGCAGGTTCTGGTTTTCGACGTACAGCAGCGCATCGACAAGGACGCGCGGGATCGCTTCGAAGTCGTCGTATTGCCGTTGCGGATAGCGCTCCAGGGCGAGCGTCAGTGCATTGCAGTCGCGGATGACGAGGCCGGCCTGGTTCTTCTCGCGATACGCGGGGAAGATGCCTTCGTCCATGAGCCGCACCATGTCGGGCGACATGCGGGCCTGCGCAATCGGCACATAGCCGCGCGCTTCGAGGCGCTCGCCGAACTCGGGCAGCCGCTCGTAGCCGAGACGTTCGTCGTAGGGTCCGGAATGGGGAAACCGTATGCTGTCGCTGCGGCCGGGCTGGACTTCAAATGTCAACGACTTGCCGAGGCGGCCAAGGTAGCGCGCCTGCCATTGCGACGTGCGAACCTCGTTCGCGACGATGCTTACGACGATGTAGGCACCGCCACACAAGGCCACCGCCACGCCCGCGAGAATCCAGCCACGTCGTGACACGTTTCGGCATCCGGTTGCGCCGATGCCAGCCGTTTCGGCCGGCATACCGGCTCATATCCCCAGGCAGAACGCGCTTCATCCGAAGCGCGCTGTCTGTTTCTGATATTACTCGGATCGGCGCGGAAACGTAGCGGGGATGTGCCCTGAGACACGAATTCAAACAGATGGCTGCGGAAGCGCAACAGAAAGGGAAGCGAGCGCGTCACTCGGTCGCCTTTTTTCCGGCCGGGGGTTCGGCGGCCGAGAAGCAAGCAAGACTAGGAACGCGCGCCCGCCGTGTACGAATAGTACACAAGGGTGCGCGTGACGACGTATTGCGCCGCTTATCGGCCGCCGAACTACACAAGGGTGCGCGTGACGACGTGTTGCGCCGCTTATCGGCTGACGAACCTATCGGCCGACGAACGGATAGCTGGGATCGTTGTAGCCGTGTGTCGAGGCGTGGCCCCGCGGCACGAGCGCATCGACCATCGCCTCTTCCTCCGCCGAGATCGCCGCACCCACTGCACCAAAATAGTCCTCGAACTGCGCGAGCGTGCGCGGGCCGGCGATGACCGAGCTCACGAACGCGTTCGCGAGCACCCACGCGGTGGCGAACTGTCCCGCGTTCAGCCCGCGCGCTTCCGCGTGAGCCTTCAGCGTTTGCGCGATCACCAGCGATTCCTCGCGGAACTCGGTTTCCATCATGCGCTTGTCGGCGCGGCCCGCGCGCGAGTTGGCGTCTGGCTGCTGGCCCGGCAGGTACTTGCCCGTCAGCACCCCGCGCGCGATCGGGCTGTACGGCACCACGCCCAATCCGAAGTGGTTGCACGCCGGCAGGATTTCCACTTCGGGCATGCGGTTCAGCAGGTTGTAATACGGCTGACACGCAACCGGCCGGGGCACGCCAAGCTTGTCGCACAGGCCCGCGATCTCGGCGATGCGCCAGCCACGGAAGTTCGACACGGCCCAGTAGCGGATCTTGCCCGCGCGGATCAGGTCGCCCATCGCGCGCACCGGCTCCTCGAGGTTCTCGCCGATGAAATCGCGATGCAGGTACAGGATATCGACATAGTCGGTCGCGAGCCGGCACAGGCTCGCGTCGATCTCGTTCATGATCCACGTACGCGAGTAGTGCGACTGGTTCGGCGCGCTGCCCATCTGGTTACCGAGCTTCGTCGCGAGAATCCAGTCGGTCCGGTTACCGGCGAGCAGACGCCCGACCATTTCTTCGGAGGCACCCTTGGTGTAGACGTCGGCGGTATCGATGAAATTGACGCCATGATCGCGCGCGCTCGCGACGATCCGGCCCGCTTCGGCCTCGTCGGTCTGGTCCCCGAACATCATGGTGCCCAGGCACAGCGTGGATACCTTGAGATTGCTGGCGCCGAGGCGGCGATACTGCATCGTGAAGTCTGGCATGGCGTGGAGTCTCGCGTTGGTAGGCAACGCGTCATTGTGCCAAAAGAAAAACGCCGCGGCGACGGATGTCGCGGCGGCGTCTTTCGGGGCGGCGGGAAGCGTCAGTCTTCCAGCTTCGGCAGTGCCGGGCTCACGCTCGAGGACAGCAGGCCCGTCTTGGCGTAGGTCTGCAGCTTTTCGCGCGTGTCCACGATGTCGAGCGTGCGCATCGTCAGCTGACCGATACGGTCCAGCGGCGTGAACATCGACTCGCCCTTCTCCATCGTCAGGCGTTCCGGCTTGTAGGTCAGATTCGGCGACGTGGTGTTCAGGATCGAGTAATCGTTGCCGCGGCGCAGTTCGATGGTCACTTCGCCGGTCACGGCACCCGCCACCCAGCGCTGGGCGGTTTCGCGCAGCATGATGGCCTGCGGGTCGAACCAGCGGCCCTGATACAGCAGGCGGCCCAGACGGCGGCCGTTGTCGCGGTACTGCTCGATGGTGTCTTCGTTGTGGATGCCCGTGATCAGGCGCTCGTAGGCGATGAACAGCAGCGCGAGGCCCGGGGCTTCGTAGATGCCGCGGCTCTTGGCCTCGATGATCCGGTTCTCGATCTGGTCGCTCATGCCCAGGCCATGGCGGCCGCCGATGCGGTTGGCTTCCATGAACAGATCGACGCTGTTGGCGAACGTCTTGCCGTTCAGGGCCACGGGCTGGCCTTGCTCGAAGCGCACCGTCACTTCCTCGCGCTTCACTTCCACATCGTCGCGCCAGAACTGCACGCCCATGATCGGCTGCACGATGCGGATGCCGGAGTCCAGATGCTCGAGGTCCTTCGCCTCGTGCGTGGCACCCAGCATGTTCGAATCGGTCGAGTACGCCTTTTCCGCCGACATCTTGTAGTCATGGCCGTTCTGGCGCATGAACTCGGACATCTCGGCGCGGCCGCCCAGTTCGTCGATGAACTGCTGGTCGAGCCACGGCTTGTAGATCTGCAGGCCCGGGTTGGTCAGCAGGCCGTAGCGGTAGAAACGCTCGATGTCGTTGCCCTTGAACGTGCTGCCGTCACCCCAGATGTTGACGCCGTCGTCCTTCATCGCCGCCACGAGCATCGTGCCGGTGACCGCGCGGCCGATGGGGGTGGTGTTGAAATACGTGATGCCGGCCGTCGAGATATGGAACGCGCCGCATTGCAGCGCGGCGATGCCCTCGGCCACCAGTTGCGAGCGGCAGTCCACGAGGCGCGCTTCCTCGGCGCCGTATGCCTTGGCGCGGCGGGGAATGTCGTCGTAGTCCGGCTCGTCGGGCTGGCCGAGGTTGGCGGTGTAGGCGTAGGGAATCGCGCCCTTCTGGCGCATCCAGAGGAGGGCCGCGCTGGTGTCGAGGCCGCCCGAGAAAGCGATACCGACGCGCTGGCCGGAGGGAATGTGCTGCAGGATGGTAGTCATCGCCAGAATCCAGATAAAAAAGGAGCGCCATCAAGGCGGCGCCGTCGTGGAGCGCCGCGCTGATGCGCCGCCGGGTTCACACGGGGCGCGGGCGTCGCTCGACGTCTTGCAAACCGTGAATTGTGACATGCCCGCGCGCCCACGCCAAACATCTGCCGCCGTGACGATGTGGACGTTCCCGATTTTCTTTGCTAGGCTCTTGTGGACGGCGTACACAATTATGGCATGCCGCACCGACAAGGAGATGACGATGGCGCAGATCCAGCCCTACCTGTTCTTCGAGGGTCGCACCGAGGAGGCGATCGAGTTCTACAAGGACGCGCTTGGCGCGCGCGTGGAAATGATGATGCGGTTCCGCGACAACCCGGAACCGCCGTCCGGCGAGGGCGGCTGCGTGCAGAAGCCCGGCAGCGAGGACAAGGTCATGCATGCCGCGTTCTGGGTCGGCGACTCGCTGATCATGGCGTCCGACGGCAATAATGCGGGCAAGGCCGAATTCAAGGGAATTTCCCTGTCGTATTCGGTCTATGACAAGGAGAGCTGCGAAAAGGCGTTCCAGGCGCTATCCGCGGGCGGTCAGGTCGTGATGGCGCCGGCCAGGACGTTCTTCAGCGAATTGTTCGCGATGGTGACCGACCGGTTCGGCGTCACGTGGATGATCCTCGTCGTGCCGAAGATGCCCTGAGGCGACACGTGCGATCGCTCCGCGCTGGCCGTGGCTTACAATGCGCGGCCAACCGGAGAGATGCCATGGAATCCCGCCTGATCGACCTCGAAATCAAGGTCGCCTTTCAGGAAGACCTGATCGAGACCCTGAACCTGACCGTGGCGCGCCAGCAGCAGCAGCTGGATCTGCTGCAGGAGCAGTTTCGCGCGCTGTATCACCAGATGCGCGCCAACGCGGGCGCCGGCACGGCCGCGGAGTCCAACCCGCAGCACGAGATTCCGCCGCATTATTGAGACTGCATCATCGAGACCGCATCCCTGAGACGGTAACACCGAGGGCACCTATGCTTCGCATGCTTCGCGCATCGCTGCTGGCCGCAGGCGTCGCAACGCTCTGTGGCGCGGCACAAGCCGGATACAACATCTGGACCGGCGAATACACGTTCTCCAAGGCCGAACTGCAGACCGCGGTCGACAAGCGCTTTCCGGCCTCGCTGCGCTATGGCGAACTGGTCAGCGTCAAGCTGTCCCATCCGCGCCTGACGCTCGACGGCGAGACCAATCGCGTGACCACGCTCGTCGATGCCGCGCTCACCAATACGATATTGCCCTCGCCGCCCGTCAACGGCTCGCTCGCGGTCAACAGCGGCATCCGCTATGACGCCACGCAGCGCGCGGTACTGCTCGACAATCCGACCGTCGAGCAGGTGCAGGTCCAGGGCATGCCGCAGTACAACGAGCAGTTGAAGGCGATCGGTGCGGTGGTCGCGCAGCAACTGCTCAAGGACTATCCGCTCTACACGTTCAAACCCGACGAGCTCAAGGTGAACGGCACCGAGATCGAACCGGGCGCCATCACCGTGGCGCCCGACGGCATTCGCGTGCAGGTCAAGCAGAAGTAGTACGGCCGGCCGCGCCCGTGCGGAACACGAGCATGAGCCCCGCGAGCACGCCGGCCATGCCAGCCAGCGACGCCAGCGACAGCCGGTTACCGAGCCAGAGGTAATCGAGCAGCGCCGTGCCCGGCGGCACCAGATAGAACAGGCTCGTCACATTGACGAGATTGCCGGCCGCGATCAGGCGGTAGAACAGCAGCGTGGCAATCACCGAGATCACGAGGCCCATATAGACGAGCGGCACGAGAAAACCCGTGGTGACCTCGAACGTGAACGGCTGAAACGGCACGCATACCAGGCATGCGGCAAAGCCGACCGCGTACTGCAGCGGCAGCACGTCGGCGGGCGCCTGCGCGATGCGCTTCTGCAGGATCGCGCCGGACGTCATGCACAGCAGCGCGGCGCCGGCGCACAGCAGCCCGATCCACGAGAAGCGCGCGAGCGCGATGCTGTGCGCGACGATCAAGACCAGCCCACCTAGCGCGAGCGCCAGACCGGCCAGCCGGCTCGGCGATACGCGTCGCTCCACCCAGAGCAGCGTGAGAATCGGCTGCACGCCGAGCAGCGTGGCCAGCACGCCCGGCGTAATGCCGTGCTCGAGCGCGAGCAGGTACGTGATGGTGTAGCCGCCGATCAGCAGCAACCCCGTCGTGGCCACGCGCACACGCGTGCCGCGCGCGGGCAGCAGGCGCCGGCGCACGAGGCCGATGACGACCAGCACGCTCAAGGCCAGCGCGAAGCGGAACGTGAGAAACGCGAAAGGGGAAGCATGCGCGAGGCCAAGGCGGCTGAAGATCGCGCCCGCACTCCAGAGCAGTACGAATAGCGCGGTGGCGCCATGCGAGGCGAAGGCGGCCATCGTGGCCGAACGAGAATCGGCCGCGTCGTGTAAGTGGGTCGCGTGTACATCGGTCGCCGAAGTGCTCGTGCTCGAGCCCGCGGCGACATTTCTGTCGAAAGTCATATTGTGTCCTGTCGAGAACCGAATAGCCTCCGGCACGCGGTGCGATCACTCGCACGCGTCAGGCATTCGATGCGGAAAGCCGGAGGAGTAGGCTGCGGCGGCGGTCAGCCGCGCGGCGGTGCTGTCGGCGGCGAAAGCGGCGGGGACAGCGGGGGCGAGAGGGGCGGCGAGAGAGGCGGCGACAGCGACGGGCTTACGCCAGCCACCACGGCCACTACGCCCACGACAGGACGAACGACACCACGACGTGCGTCACGCGTGCGCGCCCACGGCTGCGCCCGACCGGAGACCGGACGGACAACGACGCGAGCGGAGGCGAGGGACGGCGACATGTGGGGACCCGATGACTGGGGACGCGATAACTGGTGACGCAATCATTGGTTGAAGTACGACGCGCCGATACTACGCCCGCCGCCGCCGCCCGTCAACGCGCGGGGATGTCGATATGCAACTGCGCGGCGAGCGTCGCGAGCGCGAGACCGATCGGCGCTTCCACCTTGAGCGACAGCAACGGATCCGCGCGCGTGACGCCGAGGTTCAGCGCCGCGATGGGCTTGCCGGCCTCGTGCGCCCACAGCGCGAACCGATAGCCCGAGCGCACGGTCAGCGATGACCCGATGACGAGCATCGCATCGGCGCGATCGAGCCCGTCCCGCGCGCGATCGACGCGGTCGAGCGGCACCGACTCGCCGAAGAACACGACGTCCGGCTTCAGCATGCCTTCGCAACGCTCGCAGGTGGGCACGCGAAATTCGGCGAACAGCGGGGTTTCGAGTTCGACGTCGCCATCGGCCAGCGGACTCGCGATGACGTCGCGGAGGGCGGCGTTCTGGTCCCATAGCCATTGCTGCACGCCCGCGCGCTCGTACCACGTGCCACAGGACAGGCACACCACGCCGCGCAGGCTGCCGTGCAACTCCACGACGTCGGGACTGCCCGCACGCTGGTGCAGGCCGTCCACGTTCTGGGTCACGAGCGCCGATACCCGCTCCCGCGCGCCGAGAGCGGCCACCACGTGATGGCTGACGTTGGGCGTGGCATTGGCCGCGATGGGCCAGCCGAGCATGCTGCGGGCCCAGTACCGCTGGCGCGCCGCATGGGAGCCGACAAACGCCTGCAGCGTCGTGGGGGGCGAGCGCTGCCACTGGCCCCGTTCGTCGCGGTAACCGGGAATGCCGGAGTCCGTGCTGATGCCCGCGCCGGTCAGCACGAACAGCCGCGGATGCCGCAGCACGAAGTCGAGCAGATCGCTCACGCGCCGGCCTTGTGCTCGCGGGTGGCCTGGCGGGCCTCCCACGCCTTCAGTTCCTGCCGGTAGCGGTCCATCTCGTCGGCGTAGAAATCGAATACGCACGGGTCGCAGCCGCTCCCGCAGCACTCGTTGTCGCCCGGACGCTCGGGCGGCATCGGGCGCGGATCTTCTTCGGAATTCTGTGACACGGAAAAATCTTCGTTTGCAGACACCGCGTCAGTATATTCCTGCGCCGATATGCACGCTTCCGGCGTCCATGCTGAATTGTTTCGACGGGGCCGCTCCGCCGCGTCCAACCGCGCGCCGCGCTGCTAGCCTTGTCCGGGACTTTTCCGTTACCGGGCGAGCCCTTTATGCGCGCATCCACCGTCTGGACACTGCTGGCGACATTGTGGCTACCCTGGGTCGCCGCGACGGGCGCCGCTGCCGCGGACGGCACCCCGCAGGAAGCGCGGCGCGCGCTTGACCGCCCGCGCGTGTGCCTCGTCCTGTCCGGCGGTGGCGCCAGAGGTGCGGCGCATATCGGCGTGCTCAGGGTGCTCGAGGCCATGCGTGTGCCGGTGGACTGCATCGCGGGGACGAGCATGGGTTCGCTCGTGGGCGGCGCCTATGCGGCGGGGATGAGCGTACCCGCCATGGAAACGCTCGTGGCCAGCATCTCCACCGAGGCGCTGTTCAAGGAGCGGCCGCCGCGCCAGGACCTCGCGGTGCGCCGCAAGCTCGACGACCAGACCAACCTGTTTACGCCCGAGATCGGCGTGCGCGCCGATGGCCTGCTGCTGCCCAAGGGCGCGGTGTCGGGCGTGCAGCTGGAAACGGTGCTGCGCAAGCTCTCCAACGTGCCCGGCTATCGCGATTTCGACCAGTTGCCGATTCCCTACCGCGCGGTGGCCACCGATCTCGTCACGGGGAGCGCGGTGGTGTTCCGCGAGGGCGAACTCGCCAACGTCATGCGCGCGAGCATGTCGGTGCCGGGCGCCGTGGCGCCGACCGAGTACCAGGGCAAGCTGCTCGTCGATGGCGGCCTGACCGACAACCTTCCCGTGGATGTGGCGCGCGCCATGGGCGCCGACATCGTCATCGCGGTCAACCTTGGCACGCCGCTGATGAAGCGCGAGAGCCTGACGTCGCTGCTGGGCGTCACGAGCCAGATGCTGAATATCCTGACGGAGCAGAACGTGCGCGCGTCGCTGGCGTCGCTGCGGCCCACGGACATCCTGATCGCGCCCGAGCTCGGCGGCTTCTCGGCGGGGGACTTCGATCATCTGACCAAGACCATTCCGATCGGCGAAGCGGCCGCGCAGAAAGTGGCCGACCGGCTGGCCGCGCTCTCGCTCCCGCCCGATGCGTACGCGCAGCTGCGCGCGTCGCAGCAGGCATTGCCACCGCCGGACCTGCGTCCCGTCGACGAGATCCGCCTGGCGCCGCTGGAGCGCGTGAGCCCGGACTTCGTGTACGCGACAATGGAGACGAAGCCGCAGGCGCCGATCAGCCAGGACGCGCTCGATCGCGATGTGCGGCGGCTGTTCGGGACGGGCGACTTCGAGCACATCAACTACCGGTTTCTCGAGGAACCCGGCAAGCGCATTCTCTCGGTCGATGCGATCGAGAAATCGTACGGGCCCAACTATCTGCGCTTCGGGCTGGGCCTGAGCTCCGACTTTCGCGGCGACGCGTACTTCAACGTGCTGGCCAGCTACCGGCGCACATGGCTGAACCAGCTCGGCGCCGAGTGGCGCACGGACGTGCAGCTGGGGCAGACATCGAGCCTTACCAGCGAGTTCTACCAGCCGCTCGACACCCGGCAGCTGTTCTTCGTTGCGCCGCGCATCGAGCTCCAGCGGCGCACGATCAATATCTTCAGCGGCGACACGCGGATTGCCGCCTACGATGTGCGCCGCATCGACGCCGCGCTCGACGTGGGCAGCCAGTTCACGAAATACGGCGAGGCACGGCTGGGCGTGCTGATCGGCCACGAGAATGCATCGCTGAGCACGGGGCCGGCCACGCTCGATCCCGGGTCGGGTGGCATCGACCGGCGCGCGGTCACGGGACGGGTGCTCGTGGACCAGCTCGACAGCATCAACTTTCCGCGCGACGGCTACGGGGCCACGCTCAACATCTATGGATCGCAGGCGGGCCTGGGCGCCACCGCGACCTATACCAAGGCCGAGCTGACGGGCACGTACGTCGAATCGTTCGGTCCGCATACGTTCAATCTCGGGTTCCGGTTCGGCGGCAACGTCGGACCGCCGCTGCCGCGCTACGACCTGTTCCAGTGGGGCGGTTTTCTTCAGCAGTCTGGGTTCAGCACGGGGCAGCTGCTGGGGGGCAATATCCAGTTCGGGCGGCTCGTCTACTACAACAAGCTGTTCCGGCAGACGTTGCTCGAAGGCGTCTACGCGGGCGTCTCGCTCGAGGCCGGGCGGGTCGGCTCGCCGCTCGTACCGGGCAGTCCGACCGGGTTGCTGAAATCGGCGGCGATGTTTCTGGGGCTCGACAGCCCGGTTGGGCCGCTTTATCTCGGCTATGGGCGCGCAAGTGGCGGGCAGTATGCCTACTACCTGTTCCTGGGCAAGCCGTAGTGTCGAACAGACGACCCCCACCGAAGTTGTATGTAATGTCTCTGTGAGGCTCTCTATACTTGGACCTGTCGCCGAGACCCCCGTCTTGAACGACGTCCTTCCCAAGGTCGCCGCCTGCATGGTCATCCATGCGCACCAGCGGCGACATTTTTTTTGCTCCGAAGGGGCGAAGGCGTTTCGCGAGACGTTAAGATGCGCGATTATCGAACGCTCCAGGCCACGCATTTCCCATGGACGCCCCCAATCCGATTCGCCTCCAGACCGCGCATGCCGACACCGTGCGCGCCGCCCGTCCCCCTTCGGACCTGCTAACCGGCTTTGCCGGCGATCCGAACTTCATGCTGTCGCTTGCGCGCGGCCTGACGGTGCTGGAGGCGTTCTCCGAACGCAAGCGGCCGCTGACGATCTCGCAGGTCGCCCAGCGGACCCAGCTATCCCGCGCCTCGGTGCGCCGGTGTCTCTATACGCTCGAGCAACTCGGCTACGTGAGTCAGCAGGACGGCCATTTCGCGCTGCGCCCGCGGGTGCTCCACCTTGGCCATGCCTACTTCTCCTCGACGTCCCTGGTCTCCGCCGCCCAGCCGATTCTGGACACGCTGAGCACGCGCATCCACGAAACGTCGGCGCTGGCGATCCTCGATGGCACCGACATCCTCTATCTGGTGCGGTCCGAGGTGCAGCGCGTGCTCACGCATTCGCTGGGGATGGGGAGCCGCCTGCCGGCCTACTGCACGTCGATTGGCCGGCTGCTGCTGGCCTATCAGCCGGAGGCCGTGCTCGAGGCGTTCTTCGAGCACGCGGAACTGCGGCCGCGCACGCTGCAGACCAAGGTGTCCCGGACCGAGCTCGAGGCCGCCTTCACGCGCGCGCGCGAGGTGGACTACGTGCTGATCGACGAGGAACTGGAACCGGGCCTGCGCGCGATCGCGGTGCCGGTGCGCGCGCTGTCCGGCACCGTGGTGGCTGCCGTCAGTGTGAGCGTCAAGGCGACGCGTGTATCGGAAGCGGAAATGATCGCGCGCCTGCTGACGCCGATGCGCGAAGCGGCGGCGGCTATCGGCAAGCTGATCGCCAGCTGACGGCCGCGCCCCGGGTCAGCCGCGGGCGGCCAGTTCGAGCGCGAATACCAGGCGCTGGAGGAAGTTTTCCATGCGGCCGTCCGGATTCAGGAACGCGCAGCCGTAGTGGTGGACGGTGTTGTCGTCGTAACCCACCATCCAGTGGCCGACGACCTGCATGTCCAGTTCCAGCCGGCCGAGTTCGCCGAAGTCGAGCAGGCAGCGCTTGGCCGTGGTACCCACGGGCAGCTGCTCGGCGCCCACCGCGCGCGACCGCAGGCCCACGCCGGACAGCGAGAGATCGGCGATATCCATCTGCAGCACGCGCGTCTCCGCGCCGTCCTCGATGCGGATCTCGCAGCGATACCCCTTGGTCAGCAGCGTACGCGCGCGGAAATGGCGGCGGCGCTGGAAGTGGTAGAGCTTTTCCGGGAAGTCGGCGATAAAGGCCGGGCCGCCCTCGAAGCGGGTCGCGCCGGGTGTGCCGACGAGGAAGTTCACGGGCACGCCGCGCAGCAGGCCCGAAAACGCATTCTGGTCCGACGCCATCAGTGCCTGGCGCTCGCCATCGGCGCGGCACCAGTCGAAGATAAAGGTGCGCTGGGCCGGATCGACGTGAAGAATCGACGTCACGATCTCCGAGCCGCTGCGCGAACGCACGCTGAGCAGGCATTTCTGCCACGCCAGATCGCGCAGCACCGTGCCGATCTGCGAGACATGGGTCAGGCGGTAGCGTTCGTCCGAGCGCGACGTCTCTTGTTCTTGGTCTTCGTCTTCCCCCTGCGACATCTGGGAAAGGGGTTGTGCCGGGTCGGACCCGCGGGAATCTCGGAGGCTCATGGCATTACGCTACGGGAAATACGCTACGTCTGTGTGGGAATTGCGCCGCGAAAGAGCAGGGTGGCGACCAACGCGGCATGGTACGCGTGGCGGACGGCGCGGCGCAAGCGCTTGCCTTGGCCTTCGGCAAAATGTTGCATAACTTGAGGCACAGACTAACGTGGGGTAGCGACTCGCGCACAACGCCGGGTGACAAGCGCAGTGTACGCCCCGCCCTCAAACGCC
The DNA here is from genome assembly GCF_038440175.1 of Cupriavidus sp. OTU4054. Lineage (NCBI taxonomy): Bacteria > Pseudomonadati > Pseudomonadota > Betaproteobacteria > Burkholderiales > Burkholderiaceae > Cupriavidus > Cupriavidus sp. OTU4054. The sequence goes on along the minus strand of NZ_JASATF010000046.1, from coordinate 11,293 downwards.
CGGAATCCCGGGCACGCCCTCCAGCCCGAGCAGCGCCCGCTTGCGGTCCACGCCGCCGGCATAGCCGGTCAGCGCGCCGCTGACGCCCAGCACGCGATGGCACGGCACGACGACGGACAGCGGATTGCGGCCGACCGCGCCGCCCACGGCGCGCGCGTGCGACGCGGGCAGGCCGAGCGACGCGGCCAGCTCCCCGTACGAGACCGTGCCCCCGAACGCGATATCGCGCAACGCCTGCCAGACCTGGCGTTGGAACGCGCTGCCGGCGAACCGCACGGGGACCGAGAAGGCGTGCAGCGCGCCGGCAAAGTATCCGTCCAGCTCCTCGGCGGTCTGGGCAAGGACGCGGGCGTCGGCTGCCGGCGCGCCACCGGCCCGGACCGCGGCGGCGTCGATATCAGGCGGGAAATACTTCTGCCCCGCGAAGAACAGCCCGGTGAGCGCGCCGTCGGCGGCGCGCAGCAGGATATCGCCGAGCGGGCTCTCGACGATGCGGTAGGCGGTCATGGAAGCGGTCGTCATGCTGGTTCCCCGGCGGTGTCGTTGTCGGTTACCGGCTGCAGCTTGCGCTGCTCGTACCGAAACCACAGATGAACGGCGGCATAGGCGCGCCATGGTGCCCACTGGGCGGTGCGCGCGTTGACCTCGCGCGTGGTCTCCACACCCAGCGCCTTGCGCAGCGCGTAATCGGTGGCAGGAAAGGCATCGGGCCAGCCCAGCGCCCGCATGGCGATGTACTGCGCCGTCCAGTCGCCGATGCCCGGCAGCGCGCGCAGCGCGGCGACGGTTTCCCCGGGCGGGGCCTGCGGGTCCAGGCGCAGCGCCCGGGCGTCGATCTGCCCGGCCAGCGCGCGGATGGCGCGCATCTTTCCGGTCGGCACCCCGGCTTCCCGATAGGCGTCGTCGGACAACGCGGCCAGCGCGGCCGCCGTGGGGAACACGTGGGTCAGGGTCGGCAGCGCGGCCTCCGCGGACAACGGCGTGCCGGCGATGGCCACGAGCCGCGCGAGAATCCGCCGCGCATGCACGACGGAGATCAGCTGGCCCACGATCGCGCGCACCGCGATCTCCAGCCCGTCGAACGTGCCGGGCAGGCGGATACCGGGCACCCCGCCACGCTGGGCGTCGGCAAGTTCTCCGAGATGGCGGTCCACCACATCGGGGCGGCAGCCGAGGTCGCACAGCCGCCGGACCTTGCCCAGCGCCTGTGGAATCGCGTGCGCCAGCGAGGCGGACAGCGTGACGCGCAGCACCAGCCGGCGCGGCACGTGCTCGATGCGCACCCAGCCGAGGTGCAGGCGCCCGCCGCTCTCGATCGCCATGGTGCGCTGGTAGGCATCGGCATGCAGTTGCTCGATACCCTCGACCGCGCGCGTGCCCAGGAAGCCCATGAGCACGTGCCATGCATAGGGGGGCCGATAGCCGAGCTCGAATACGAGGCGATCCGCCATGCCGTCGGCCGCGCGCTTGCGCATGGCAAGCGGGGTGAGGCCGTAGCGCGTCTTCAGGACATCGTTGAAGCGGCGCACGCTGCCGAATCCGGCCGCATGGGCGACTTCGGTCACGGGCATGGCGGTATCGGTGAGGAGCCGCTTGGCCAGCAGCAACCGCTGGGTCTGCGCGTATTCGAGCACCGAGACGCCGAACTCGGCATCGAACAGGCGCCGCAGATGGCGCTCGGTCACGCCGATGCGCGCGGCCAGCTGGGCCACGCCGCCGTCGGCCATGAAGCCGTCGTCGATCAGCGTGGCGGCGGCCTGCGCGAGGCGGCCCGAGATATCGGCCAGCCCGTGGCCGGGCGCGAGCTCCGGCCGGCAGCGCAGGCACGGGCGAAAGCCATGTTTCTCGGCCGCCGCCGCGGTCTCGTAGAACGAGCAGTTCTCGCGCCGGGGCGTGCGGACGGCGCAGACCGGCCGGCAATAGACGCCGGTGGACGACACGCCGACGAAGAAACGCCCGTCGAAGCGCCGGTCATGCGACGCAACGGCGCGGTAACAGGTATCGGGATCAAGTTTCATGCGGCGATCGTAGCGCGCGGAGTGCGATGAAATGCGCTGGAATCGGACATTCTCCTCCATTCGGCGAAATGTACGGCCCCGCGCCTTGTTGTCGCCCCCGCCAGCCCCGCCGGCGGCTAGAATCGGGCTCACATTCTGCCCGCTGCGGGAGACTTCATGCTGCCTCGTTTCACCCTGATGCTGGCCGCCGCGCTGACGGCCGCCTCCACGCTTGCGTTCGCGCAGCCCCGGGTCGCCGCGACCGTGGCGCCCGTGAGCGCCGCGCCGGTCGTCGCGGCCACGCGCGTCACGGAGGTGGAAGGCATCACCGAGTACCGGCTCGCCAATGGCCTGCGCATTCTGCTGGCGCCCGACGCCGCGCAGCCCACGACCACCGTCAACGTGACCTACCTCGTCGGCAGCCGGCACGAGAACTACGGCGAGACCGGCATGGCTCACCTGCTCGAGCATCTGCTCTTCAAGGGCACGCCATCCCTGCCGGGCCGCACGATCCCGACCGAGTTCGCGCGGCGGGGCATGACCTCCAACGGCACGACCGCGCAGGATCGCACCAACTACTTCGAGACGTTCGCCTACAGCGAGGACAACCTCGACTGGGCGCTGCGCATGGAAGCGGACCGGATGGTCAACAGCGTGATCGCGCGCGCGGACCTCGACAGCGAGATGACGGTCGTGCGCAACGAGATGGAGATCGGCGAGAACAATCCGATGCGCATGCTGATGCAGCAGATGAGCGCGGCAGCCTATCGCTGGCACAACTATGGCAAGGCGCCGATCGGCGCGCGCAGCGACGTGGAGCATGTGGGCATCGAGAACCTGCGCGCGTTCTATCGCCGCTACTACCAGCCGGACAACGCGGTACTCGTGGTGACGGGACAGTTCGACCCGGCGCGTACGCTCGCGCGGATCGAGCAGGCATTCGGCACGATTCCGCGACCGGCGCGCGTGCTGCCGCCCGAGCACACGGTGGAGCCGCCGCAGGAAGGCGCGCGCGAACTCACGCTGACGCGCCCCGGCGACAGCAGCATTGTCGCGGTGCAATATCACGTCGCGCCGGGCGCGCACCCCGACAGCACGGCGCTGGGGCTGCTTTCGGTGGTCCTCGCGGACACTCCGGGCGGAAGGCTCGAGCAATCGCTGGTGCAGACGCGCAAGGCGGCGTGGCAGAGCTCGTCGCTGGAGGCGCGGTACGACCCCGGCGTGATGATGTTCGCCGCCGGCACGAGCAAGGATCGCCCGATCGAGCCGCTGCGCGCGGCGCTGCTCGCCGAGGTGGAAGGCGTGGCGGCAAGGCCGGTCACGGCCGAGGAGCTCGAGCGTGCCCGCGTACGCATGCGCAATGCCTACGAACATATCCTCAACGACCCGGCGCGCTACGGCGTGGCGCTGTCCGAAGCGATCGCCAAGGGCGACTGGCGGCTGTTCTTCATCGCCCGCGATCGCGTGGAAACGGCCACGCTGGAGGACGTCCAGCGCGTCGCGGAAAACTATCTGCGGCCGTCCAATCGCACGGTGGGCCAGTTCCTGCCCGGCGACAAGCCGCAACTGGCCGCGATGCCCGCCACGCCCGACGTGGCCGCGATGACGCGCGACTATCGGGGCAAACCCGCCGCGGCGGCCGTGGCCACGTTCGATCCGAGCCCCGCGAATATCGATGCGCATACGACGCGGCAGACGCTGCCCAACGGCCTGCAACTGGCGTTGCTGCCGAAGCCGACGCGCGGTGAAGGCGTCAACGGCACGCTGGTGCTGCGCTTCGGCAATGCGGAAGCGCTGCAGGGCAAGCGCGCGGTGGGCACGCTGACCGCGGGCATGCTGCGGCGCGGTGCCGGCGCGTTCGACCGGCAGCAGATCGCGGACCGGCTCGAGGCGCTCAAGGCCAATGTGTCGGTCTCCGGCGGCGCGGAAAGCGTGACCGTCTCGTTCGAGACGCGCCGCCAGTACCTGCCCGACCTGCTGGCGTTGCTGCGCACCGTGCTGCGCATGCCGACCTTCCCGGCCAGCGAGTTCGAGACGCTGCGCGCAAGTTCAATTGCCGGCATCGAGAGCCAGCGCAGCCAGCCGAACGCGCTGGCGCCCAATGCGATCGGCCGCCACGGCAATCCCTACCCCGCCAGCGATCCGCGCTATACGCCGACGTTCGACGAAAGCCTCGCGGAACTGCGCGCGGTGACACCCGCCGATGCGCGGGACTTCCATGCCCGCTTCTACGGGGCGGACCATGCGCAACTGGCGCTCGTGGGCGACTTCGATCCCGACGAAGCCGTGCGGCAGGCGGTCTTTCTGTTTGGGGACTGGCACGCGTCGGTGCCGTTCGCGCGCGTGGACCGTCCATTCATCGCGATTCCGGGCGCGAGCTTCACGCTGGAGACGCCCGGCAAGGCCAACGCGGTGTACATGGCTACGCAACCGCTCGACCTGCTGACGGACTCGCCCGACTATCCGTTGCTGATGATCGCGAGCCGCGTGTTTGGCGGCACCGGCATGCGCAGTCGCATGGCCGACAGGCTGCGGCAGCAGGACGGCATCAGCTATGGCGCGTCGAGCTACCTGCAGGTGGGGTCGCTCGATCGCGCGGGCCGCTTCGGCATGTACGCGGTGTACGCGCCGCAGAACCTCGAACGCCTGCGCCGCGCGCTCGACGACGAACTCGCGCGCTTCGTGCGCGACGGCATTACCGCCAGCGAACTCGCGGAAGCGCAGAGCGGCCTGCTGCAACAGGCTACCGTCGGTCGATCGCGCGACGGCTCGCTCGCCGGCATGCTTGCGACGCAGCTGTACCTCGGTCGCACGATGGCCTTCACCGCCGAGCTCGACGAGCGCGTGCGGGCGGCCACGCCGGAGGCCGTGAACGATGCCATCCGGCGCTATCTGTCGCCGGGCACGATCACACGTGCCTACGCGGGCGATTTCTCGACGCCGGCACCGGCTGCGCCAGCGCCGGGCGGTGTCCAGGCGGCGTCGGCGGTGCCGGAGCCCGCTCGGCCCGAGACGAGACCCTGACATCAGGGGTCATCAGGCAGACGTGCGTTTTTGAAAGCGCCGTCTGCTGTGACACATAACCGTGACCTGTTCCCGCGTTAGTCTGGCCTTGAAAAGTGGGATTCTGGCTGCACCTCATCATTGGTGGTGCTTGTAGGTCCACGTCGATCACTGTATATTTGTACAGTGTCGTTGAATCAAGAGGGGTGGATGTCAATCATGCGGGCTGGCAGCAAGGCAGAGGCGTTGCGATTCCTGGCCTCGGGGAATGTGTCCGGAGATATCGCAAAGAAGGTCGGCGCGGCAGTGCGGGCGGTCGAACTCGATTACGAGACGGGCTGGCAGGATGCTGTCGAACTGGGCCGGCTGGGCGAGAAACGCGGCATCAAGGTGCAGTACCGCGGGCAGGAAAGCATCGCGGTGCGATCGCGCGAGGCGCTGCTCGAAGGTCTGGCCACGCCGAAGACCACGTTCCGGCAGCGGAATTTATATTGCCAGTTCGATCTCGGCACACTGGCCGATCACGAACTGGTGGAACTCGAAGCCAAGGCGACGCGCCTGGGCGACTACATCCTCGCGGGCCACTTGCTCCGGGACGTCGACGACGTCTGGTAAGCCGCGGATGAGGTTATCGAGGTCAGCGACGCCATCGTTGGTGACATCGCGCCGTCGATGACGGTGTGACACAAGACCGCCGTCACGAGCGTCTTGCAATCGCCCCGCTCGCCACGGGCCAGCTGCTCGAGCCGGTCCTGCCCTTCTAGCACGATCAGCGCATCGCCTGCGTCAGGGCGCAAATCGAGCGTATAGAGGTGATCGGACTCGCATTGCATGCGCCCGCCCGCCACCGCCACCACAATCGCGCTGGGCAGCGCGAGACCGCACGCCATCACCGAATCTCGCAGGCGCAATAGCTGCGAATCCGGCTGCGGATCCCGTTGCGGATCCAGGCGCGAATGCAGACACGAATCCGGTTGCCCCGGTTCTGCCTTCCCACACAGACGCATCAGTTCCGCGGGCGATACGGCCAGCGTGAATGCCTGCAATGCCGAACGGTATGTCGCCACCACCGCGCGCAGACGGCAGACGCCGTCCTCCACGCGCTGCGGGACACACGGCGCGCTGATTTGCCGGGCCTCGTTCATGGTTGTCTCCTCCACGCGCCTTCGGCGATCAGTCGCGCAGCAGTTGTTTGGCGATGATCAATTGCTGGATCTGCGTCGTGCCTTCATACAGGCGCAGCAGACGCACGTCGCGATAGAAGCGTTCCGCCTTGTACTCGGCGATATAGCCGGCGCCGCCATGGATCTGCACCGCGCGGTCGGCCACGCGGCCCACCATCTCCGTGCAGAACATCTTCGTGCAGGAGGCCAGCATGCTGACTTCCGGATCGGCCTTGCCCGGCGCCTTGGCGTCGTAGCGCTGCGCGCAGTCGCGCACCATCGACATGCCCGCGTAAAGCTCCGCCTGGCTGTCCGCCAGCATCGCCTGGATCAGCTGGAAATCGCCGATGGGCTTGCCGAACTGCTTGCGTTCGCGCGCATAGGCCACCGCGTCGGTAATCAGGCGATGGGCCATGCCGCACGCGAGCGCCGAAATATGCAGACGGCCCCGATCGAGCACCTTCATCGCGGTCTTGAAGCCGACACCGGGCACGCCACCGATGATGTTGGCGGCCGGCACGCGCACGTTCTCGAGCACCACGTCGCAGGTCTTCGTGCCGCGCTGGCCCATCTTGCGGTCCGGCTTGCCGAGCGTGATGCCCGGGGTATCGGCGGGAACGATAAACGACGAGATGCCCGACGCGCCGGCGTCGCCGGTACGCGCCATCAGCGTGAACGCTCCCGCGCGCGGCGCATTGGTGATGAAACGCTTGGTGCCGTTGATGACGTAGTGATCGCCCTCGAGCACCGCGCGCGTCTGTACCGACGCGGCATCCGAACCGGCCTCCGGTTCGGTCAGCGCGAACGAGATGATCAGGTCGCCGCTGGCAATGCGCGGCAGGTAGGCCTGCTTCTGTTCCTCGGTGCCGTCCATCAGGATGCCCTGCGAGCCGATGCCGACGTTGGTGCCGAACACCGAGCGGAACGCGAACGCCGTATGGCCGAGGTCATAGACCACTTCGCATTCCTGCGACATCGACAGGCCGATGCCACCGTATTCCTCGGGGATGGAGATACCGAACAGCCCCATCTCCTTCATATCGGCCACGATATCGGCCGGCACGTCGTCGAGTTCCTCGAGCGTGTCCTCGGCGGGCTTCAGGCGTTCTTCGATAAAGCGCTGCACCGAGGCGCGCAGCAGCGAGAAGGATTCGGCATCGAGGGCCATGGGGTGTCTCCTTTGGATCAGGCCGTTCATCCTACGCCCAACCGCCGATTTGACAATCCCCTCCCGCTTGGACAGATATGAAAGTTTTATTTGACAGTCTTATTGGATCGTCGCAATGCGGCATGGGCCCAGGGCGTCAGCCGCCCTTGCCCGTGTTCTGCCAGTCGTCGCATTTCTTGCGCGCGAGCGACTCCCGCGTGTAACCACGCCCGACGCGCAACTGGTGCTCGACCGCTTCGGCCTGGTCCATGCACGCGAACACGAGATCGTCGCGTGTCCGCTGCGAAACGCCCTTGAGGTCGGGCGCCTCGTAGGCAAGCCGCCGCGCGCGGCAACGGAGGAACAGCAGGGTCTCTTCCGACGCGATGCGCAACTGCGCCGCGTCCACACGCTCGCAGTGCGCGATATCGGGTTCGGCGAACGACGTGCCCGGCATGCAGAGCAACAAGCCGTACGACAAGCCGAACAGGAATCGGGAGGCGGCGCGCATGGTGGCGATATCGGACAGTGACGGATTCGGTCTGCATCATTGCAAAGCCATGTGAACAGTGCAAGTCCTGCATCGGCGCGAACGGCAGCGCGGTTCCCGGAACACTCTATTCATGTTTCCGAACAATCGGCGGCCAGCCCCGGCACCGCCGCGCACCGTCCTCAGGTACGCAGAAATATCCGACCGGGCATACTGGGCAAGGGCAGGCGCCGCGTGTAGCCTGTGCGGGCGCGAGCGCCGCGCCCGCGCACCCTCGGCAGCACAATCAACGGCACTCGACTGCCGCCATGACCAGAACATACACATGACCGACCTCTCCTCTTCCACAAACTCCGCACCGCCCGATATCGGCGCGCCACCCACGCCCGAGGAAACACGCAAGCGCGTATTCGCCATCGTTGCCGCGTCGTCAGGCAACCTCGTGGAGTGGTTCGATTTCTATATCTACGCGTTCTGTGCGATCTATTTCGCGCCGTCGTTCTTTCCGAAAGCGGACCCCACCGCGCAGCTGCTGAATACGGCCGGCGTGTTCGCGGCCGGCTTCCTGATGCGTCCGATCGGCGGCTGGCTGTTCGGCCGCATCGCCGACCGCAGCGGTCGCAAGAACTCGATGCTGATCTCGGTGATCATGATGTGTTGCGGCTCGCTGCTGATCGCGGCGCTGCCGACGTACGCGACGATCGGCAACCTCGCGCCGGCGCTGCTGCTGCTCGCGCGGCTGGTCCAGGGCCTGTCCGTGGGCGGGGAGTACGGCACCACCGCGACCTATATGAGCGAAGTGGCGCTGAAGGGCCGCCGGGGCTTCTTCTCGTCGTTCCAGTACGTCACGCTGATCGGCGGCCAGCTCCTCGCCGTGCTCGTGGTCGTGATCCTGCAGCAACTGCTCGACGAAGCCGAGCTCAAGGCATGGGGCTGGCGTATTCCGTTCGTCATCGGCGCGATCACGGCCGTCGTGGCGCTGTTGCTGCGCCGCACGCTGCACGAAACGTCCACCGCGGCCACGCGCAGCTCGAAGGAAGCGGGCACCATCGCGGGCCTGTTCCGGCATCACAAGGCCGCGTTCTTCACGGTGCTCGGCTACACGGCCGGTGGTTCGCTGATCTTCTACACGTTCACGACCTACATGCAGAAGTACCTCGTCAACTCGGCCGGCATGTCGATCAAGACCGCCAGCTACGTGATGACGGGCTGCCTGTTCGTGTATATGTGCATGCAGCCGGTTTTCGGCGCGCTGTCGGACCGCATCGGTCGCCGCAGCAACATGCTGCTGTTCGGCGCGCTGGGCACGCTGTTCACGGTGCCGATCCTGACCGCGCTGGGGTCGGTGTCGAGCCCCGAGATCGCCTTCGTGCTGATCTGCGCGGCCCTGGCGATCGTCAGCTTCTACACGTCGGTGAGCGGCATCGTGAAGGCCGAGATGTTCCCGCCCGAAGTGCGCGCGCTCGGCGTCGGCCTCGCCTATGCGGTGGCCAACGCGATCTTTGGCGGCTCCGCCGAGTACGTCGCGCTCGGCCTCAAGTCGATGGGGCACGAGAGCGCGTTCTACTGGTACGTCACGGTGATGATGGCGATTGCCTTCCTCGTCGCGCTGCGCCTGCCGCGGCAGGCAAAGTACCTGCATCACGAGCATTGATCCCGGCCTTGCGCCGAGATCCGTGCCTTGCGCATACACTAAGGGGCCTTCGGGCCCCTTTTTGCGTTTACACACCTGCCGTCGCCATGGATCTCAACGCCCTGCGTCTGTTCGTCGATATCGTCGATGCCGGCAACCTCAGTGCCGCCGCGCGCAAGCTCCGGATGACGCGCGCCAATGTCAGCTATCACCTGAAGGCGCTCGAATCCGAGCTCGGCGTGCAGTTGTTGCGCCGGACCACGCGGCACGTGGAGCCCACGCCTGTCGGCGCCGGTCTCTATGAGCACGGCCGCAATATCCTCGGCGAAGTCGCCGCGGCCAACGCGCTCATCAGCAGCATGGGCAAGAGCCTGCACGGGCATGTGCGGCTGTCGGTGCCGACAGGGCTCGGCCATGCCCTGTTGTCGCCGCTGCTCGTACAGTTCAAGCAGCGCTACCCCGACATCACGCTCGATGTCGTCTTCGACAACCGCATCCATAACCTCGTGGCCGAGGACGTGGAGGTGGCGCTGCGCATCATCTCGAACCCGCCGGACGCGGTGGTCGCCACCGAGATCGGCGCGGTGGATTGGGTCGTGTGCGCGGCGCCGTCCTACCTGCGCGACCGCCCCGCGCCCGCGGAACTGGCCGACCTGGCCACGCATGCCATCTGCTGCGCGGCACCGATCGGCCAGAAACTGAAGGCATCGGGCATTCGCGAGGGCGCGGCGACGCGCGAGCAGGTAGTGCTGACGCCGACGCTGAGTTCGGAGAACTTCGCGTTTCTCAAGGATGCCGTGGTCGGTGGCCTCGGCATCGGCATTTTCCCGATGTACGCGATCGGCGACGAGATCGGCAAGGGCCAGCTCGTACCGCTGCTGCCCGATTACCGCATCAGCGTGTTCGGCAGCAAGCTGTACCTGCTTACGATGCCGAACCGCTACCAGACGATGGCGACGCGCTACCTGCTGACGTTTCTGAAGGCCGAGTTGCAGGCAATCTGGCCGCGCCTACGCAAGGACTGAGCCGCCATCGCCGCTGTCGTCCTTGAGGTCCACACCGGACCGGCCGAGCGCGAGCGCCCCGCGCAGCAGGAACACGAGCCGGTCCGCCGCCTGCGCGTACGGCAGCCCTTCGGGGCGCACGTTGGAGATGCAGTTTCGTTCCGCGTCCGTGCGGCCCGGCCGTGGATCGTAGGTCAGGTAGATGCCGAGGCTGTCCGGCGAACTGAGTCCCGGGCGCTCGCCGATCAGCATCACCACCTGCCGCGCGCCGAGACGCGCGCCGATATCGTCGCCGAGTGCCACGCGCGACTGCTGCGCGACGACCACCGGGCCGATCGCCAGACCGCGCAGGCGCGCGCACGTCGCCTCGAGCAGCGGCAGCGCGTGGCGCTGCGCGGCCAGCGCCGACAGGCCGTCGGCGACGACGAACACCACGTCCGGCTTGCCCGCGTTGCCCCGCGCATCGAGCCGCGCGGCGCTCTCGTCATCGAGCACGCGTCCGAGGTCCGGGCGGCGCAGGTAGTGCGCGCGATCCGTCGCCGCGCTGTGCACGCGCACGCAGTCGTGGCCCGCCGCACGCATGCCAGCATCGAGCGCGTCGACATCGAGCGGCGTATGCACGGCGTCGCGTGCCTGCGCATGAGCGAGGCCGAAGGCCAGAATCGTCTCCGTGGTCTGCGCGTGGCCCGCGCGTCCCAGCGCGATGCGCGCGCGCGTGAAGGCGCGCAGCCGCGTCCACGGATCCGTCTGCACGATGGGAGGCTTGTCGTTCATCGGCGTGCTCACAGTCCCTGGGCCATGGCCAGCAGCGGGGGGGCCCCCCCGGGGGGGCCGCGCCCCCGCCCCCCCAACAAGA
>NZ_JASATF010000045.1:0-36124 GCF_038440175.1 Cupriavidus sp. OTU4054 | reverse complement strand
CCCCCGGGCGCCCCCCCGGGCCCCCCGGGGCCGGGCCGTGCCGCAGTCATTCCGGCGCGCACGCTGGCGCTACCGACCCCTTATCATCCGAGATGCTCCGTTCCCGACGCCTGGCCCTGCTCTGCGTGGCCGCCCCGCTCTGGCTCGCCGCCTGCGCGAGCGTGACTCCGACCCGCACCTTCGATGCCGGCGAGACGGCCCGCACGGAAAACTATTCCGGGCGCTTTGCCGCGAACTACGTGCGCTATGGCCGCAACGAAGGCGTGCAGGGCAGCTTCCGGTGGCAGGAACAGGGCCGCAACGTGCGGCTCGATCTCGTCTCGCCGCTCGGCCAGACGCTGGCCGTGATCACATCGACGCCGTCGGGCGCGACGCTGGACCTGCCCAACGAGGCGCCGCGCAACGCGCCCGAGGTCGATAGCCTGATGGAGCAATCGCTCGGCTTCGCGCTGCCCGTGTCGGGCCTGCGCGACTGGATCCACGGCCGCCCCGCCGCGGGCGCGCCCGCGAATGCCACGCGCGACACCAAGGGCCGCCTCGATACGCTGACGCAGAACGGCTGGACCGTGCGCTACGTCGATTGGCAGGAGCCGCCCGAGGGCACCGCCGTGACCACCGCGCGGCCGCGCCGCATCGACCTCGCGCGCGACACCGGCGAATCGCCGCTGACCGTGCGCCTCGTCATCGATCCGGCCGCACAATAATTCATTCCCGCATGACCGCGACTCACACCTCTTCCGCAACGCTGCCGCCGCCGGACCTGCGCGACTGCGCGGCGCCGGCCAAGCTCAATCTGTTCCTGCACGTGACGGGCCGCCGCGCCGATGGCTATCACCTGCTGCAAACGGTCTTTCAGCTGATCGACTGGAACGACACGCTGCATTTCCACCGGCGCGAGGATGGCCTCGTCGCGCGCACAAGCGAGATCGCGGGCGTGCCCGCCGACACGGACCTCGTGGTGCGCGCGGCGCGCGCGTTGCAGGCCGCAACGGGGACCCCGTTCGGCGTCGATATCGCTGTCGACAAGCACCTGCCGATGGGGGGCGGCATCGGGGGCGGTTCGTCCGATGCGGCCACCACGCTGCTCGCGCTGAATCATCTGTGGGGACTGGGCCTGACGCGCGAGCGCCTGATGGAGATCGGCCTCGCGCTCGGTGCCGATGTGCCGGTGTTCGTATTCGGCCGGAACGCGTTTGCGGAAGGCATCGGCGAGGCGCTGACCGCGGTCGATTTGCCCGAGAGCTGGTTCGTCGTGATTCACCCTCGCGAGCATGTCCCGACCGCTGCAATTTTTTCGGATCAGCGCTTGACAAGGAATTCTCCTATCTCCATAATTGCGGACTTCGCTGCTCACACAAACAAGTTTGCTTTCGGTCGCAACGATCTGGAAGCGGTGGCGACAGCGAAGTTCGGCGAGGTTGCCCGAGCCCTTGCATGGCTGAGACAATACAGTCCGCATGCGAGGATGACCGGATCCGGAGCCTGCGTGTTTGCCCGTTTCGACGATGAGCAGACAGCGCAGCAGGTGCTGGATCGGTTGCCGTCCGAATGGGATGGCAGATGTGCGAAGAGTTTGTCGCAACATCCGCTCGCAGCTTTCGCATAGCAAGTTTTCGTCTGGCGTGACGTGGTAGTAGAGCGTGACGACAGGTGATGAAAGGTTGTGTAGGGGAGTCGCCAAGTTGGTCAAGGCACCGGATTTTGATTCCGGCATTCGAAGGTTCGAATCCTTCTTCCCCTGCCATTACTTCCTATAGTGTCCCCATGGACCGCAAGTCAGCTGACGTAGCCGCCGCCCCCGGCGGCCGCCAGCAACAACTCCCCCAGCAGCAAGACAGGTGCCCCGAATGAGCAGCGAAGGCTTGATGGTATTTACCGGCAATGCCAACCCCAAACTCGCGGAGGCTGTCGTACAGCACCTCGGCATTCCGCTCGGGAAGGCGCTTGTGGGCCGTTTCTCCGACGGTGAAGTCCAGGTCGAAATCCAGGAAAACGTTCGCGGCAAGCACGTCATCGTGCTGCAGTCCACCTGCGCGCCGACCAACGACAACCTGATGGAACTGATGGTGATGGTCGATGCGCTGAAGCGCGCGTCGGCACGCAGCATCACCGCCGCGATGCCCTACTTCGGCTATGCGCGCCAGGATCGCCGTCCGCGTTCCGCGCGTGTCGCCATCTCGGCCAAGGTCGTGGCCAACATGCTCGAGGTTGCCGGTGTCGAACGCGTGCTGACGATGGACCTGCACGCGGACCAGATCCAGGGCTTCTTCGACATCCCCGTTGACAACATCTATGCATCGCCGGTGCTGCTGGGCGACCTGCGCGAGAAGAACTACGGCGATCTGCTCGTGGTCTCGCCGGACGTCGGCGGCGTGGTCCGCGCGCGTGCACTGGCCAAGCAACTGAACTGCGATCTCGCGATCATCGACAAGCGTCGTCCCAAGGCCAACGTGGCCGAGGTGATGAACATCATCGGTGAAGTCGATGGCCGCAACTGCGTGATCATGGACGACATGATCGACACCGGCGGCACGCTCTGCAAGGCGGCCCAGGTGCTGAAGGAACGTGGCGCGCAGAAGGTGTTCGCCTACTGTACGCACCCGGTGCTGTCGGGTGGCGCGGCCGCCCGTATCGCGGCGTCCGAACTCGACGAAGTGGTGGTCTGCGACACGATCCCCCTCAGCGACGAGGCGCTCAGCTCGGGCAAGATCCGTCAGGTGTCCACGGCACCGCTGCTGGCCGAGACGTTCACCCGCATCATCAAGGGCGACTCGATCATGTCGCTCTTCGCGGATTCCTGATAAGATCGCGGGCTTTACTGGTTTTTATGCATTGGGGACCGGATTTCGGTCCCCAATGTGCTTCCCAAGGCTGTCTGGTCGCGGACAGCCTTATTCACATCTGGAACATTTGGAGTTAGACAATGAAAGTTATCGCTTTCGAGCGTAGCGTACAGGGAACGGGTGCGAGCCGCCGCCTGCGCAACGCCGGCAAGACCCCCGGCATCATCTACGGCGGCGCCGCCGAACCGAAGATGGTCGAACTGGATCACAACGCGCTTTGGCACGCCCTGAAGAAGGAAGCGTTCCACTCGTCGATCCTGGACCTGGAAGTGGCAGGCAAGTCCGAGAAGGCCCTGCTGCGCGCATTCCAGCTGCACCCGTTCAAGCCGCTGGTGCTGCACGTCGATTTCCAGCGCGTGTCGGCAACCGACAAGATCCACGTGAAGGTGCCCCTGCACTTCATGAACCAGGAAACCGCTCCTGGCGTGAAGCTGGGCCACGGCATCATCAACCACATCCTGAACGACCTGGAAGTGTCGTGCCTGCCGGCCGACCTGCCCGAGTTCATCGAAGTGGACCTGGCCAACGTGGAACTGAACCAGACCGTTCACCTGTCGGACATCAAGCTGCCGAAGGGCGTGACCGTGATCACCCACGGCGACGAAAACCCGGCTGTCGCCACGATCTCGCTGCCGGCTGGCGGCGTGTCGGAAGCGGCCGAGGGCGATGCTGCCGCAGGCGAAACGCCGGCTGCCTGAGCTCCCGCTTTGCACCAGAAAAACCGCCGGCTTGCCGGCGGTTTTTTTTCGTGCCCGGTTTCACGTATGCTTTGAGGCCGCACGACACACCCACCGACATTTCGCATGATCAAGCTCATCGTGGGCCTCGGGAACCCCGGGGCCGAATACGAAGCCACGCGCCATAACGCGGGCTTCTGGCTCGTCGATCAGCTCGCCCGCATGGGCGGCACCACGCTGCGCGTGGAAGGCCGCTTCCATGGCCTGGCCGGCCGCGCGCGGCTGTGGGACCAGGATATCTGGCTGCTCAAGCCCTCGACGTTCATGAACCGCTCGGGACTCTCGGTCGTCTCGCTCGCGCGCTTCTACAAGATCCTGCCTGACGAGATCCTGGTCGCGCACGACGAGATGGACCTGCCGCCCGGCTCGGTCAAGCTCAAGCGCGGCGGCGGCTCCGGCGGCCACAACGGCCTGAAGGACATCGCCGCGCATCTGACCACGCAGGACTACTGGCGCCTGCGCCTCGGCGTGGGCCATCCGCGCAATCTGCCCGGCGGTGCCGCGGGCGGCCGCGAGGACGTCGTCAACTTCGTGCTCAAGCCGCCGCGCAAGGAAGAACAGCAGGCGATCGACGAAGCGATCGATCGCGCCATGGACCCGCTCGGCCTGCTCGCGCGCGGCGAGTCCGAACGCGCGATGATGGCGCTCCATACCAACCGCTAACGGGGGAATTCGCATGACGGCAACACAGAAGGTAGCGATCGTGACGGCCGCGGGCAGCGGCATGGGCGCGGCGGCCGCGCGACGGCTTGCCGCGGACGGTTATCACGTCGGCATCCTGTCGTCGTCGGGCAAAGGCGAGGCGCTCGCCGCGGAGCTCGGCGGACTCGGCATCACGGGCTCGAACCAGTCCAGCGACGATCTGCAGCGCCTCGTCGACGCGGTACTCGCGCGCTGGGGCCGCATCGATACGCTGGTCAACAGCGCCGGCCACGGTCCGCGCGGCCCCATCCTCGATATCTCGGACGAGGACTGACATCGCGGCATGGACACCTACCTGCTCAACGTCATTCGCCCCACGCGGCTGGTGACGCCCGTGATGCAGCGTCAGCAGGGTGGCACGATCATCAATATCTCCTCGGCCTGGGCGTTCGAGCCGAGCGAGATGTTCCCGACCTCGGCCGTGTTCCGCGCGGGCCTGGCGGCCTTCACGAAGATCTTCGTGGACACGCACGCGAAGGACAACATCCGCATGAACAACGTGCTGCCGGGCTGGATCGACAGCCTGCCGGCCACCGAGCAGCGTCGCGACAGCGTGCCGCTCAAGCGTTACGGCACCAGCGAGGAGATTGCCGCGACGATCGCGTTCCTCGCGTCCGATGGCGCGGCCTATATCACCGGCCAGAACCTGCGCGTGGATGGCGGGCTGACGCGTTCGGTCTGAGCGCCGCCTGAAGAAAAAAACCCCGCTCGGCATGCGCCGCGCGGGGTTTTTGCTTTGGGACGGGGATATCGTTATATCCGGTGCCGAATCGAAGGCCTTCAGGCCACATGCTTGGCTGCCGTCAGCAGCCGGTAGCGTTGCATCAGCACCTCGTGCGTCTCGACCCGGTTCGGGTCCTTCGGGATGCATGCGACGGGGCAAACCTGCTGGCATTGCGGCTCGTCGAAATGCCCCACGCATTCGGTGCATTTGTTGGGGTCGATCTGGTAGATCTCCGGCCCCATCGAAATCGCTTCGTTCGGGCACTCGGGTTCACAAACGTCGCAATTGATGCAGTCGTCGGTGATCAGTAGCGCCATGGTGTTTCCTTCCGGCAATCCGCGCGCGCCCGACTGGCCGCTTCCTCACGAATCGCAGGCTCCATTCTATTCCTATTCGGCCTTGCCGATTTTCTCCTTGAGCCACCGCTCGACGGACGGGAACACGAACTTGCTCACGTCGCCGCCCAGCACGGCGATCTCGCGCACGAACGTGCCGGAGATGAACTGGTACTGATCGGACGGCGTCAGGAACATCGTCTCGACGTCGGGCAGCAGATAGCGGTTCATGCCGGCCATCTGGAACTCGTATTCGAAGTCGGACACCGCGCGCAGGCCGCGCACGATCACGCGCGCATTGTTCTTGCGAACGAAGTCCTTGAGCAGGCCGGAGAAGCCCTCGACGCGAACGTTCGGGTAATGGTTCAGTACCTCGCGCGCGATGCCGATCCGTTCCTCGAGCGAGAAGAACGGACGCTTGTTGGGGCTGTGCGCGACACCGACCACGAGCTCGTCGAAGATGTTCGACGCACGGCGGACCAGATCCTCGTGCCCCCGGGTCATGGGATCGAACGTACCGGGGTAAACCGCGATGACCATACTTCCTCCTTGGGGAGACCGCTCTAAAGAAACAACAGCGGCGTAGTGTAACGCCAAAATCCTTGATGACAAGGTCCCCGGTCTACGCGGTCTGTCCGGGCTGGCGATGTTGCAGCAGATGGAAATGGACCGCGCCCGCGCGCGCCTGACGCACGATCTCCAGCGCCGCGGGAACCGGCGCGTCGGGGCCGATCAGCGCGCGATCGGTCTCCACATAGACGGCGCCGCCGGGCCGCGTGAGCCGGGCCGCATGCTCGAGCGCGGGCCCGAGCCAGTCTTCGGCGAACGGCGGATCCAGGAAGATCACGTCGAAGCTGGCGGCCGGCATCTGCGCGGCCACCGCGAACGCGTCGCCCTGCACCACTTTCACGCCCGCCGCGTCGAAGCGGTACTGGTTGTCGCGCAACTGGCGCGCCACGCGCGGATTGGTTTCCACGAGCGTGACCGCGGCCGCGCCGCGCGAGGCGGCCTCGAAGCCGAGCGCGCCGGAGCCCGCGAACAGGTCCAGGCAATGCCAGCCGGTCAGATCCTGACCCAGCCAGTTGAACAGCGTCTCGCGGACGCGATCGGGCGTGGGCCGCAGCCCTTCGGCCTCGAGCACGGGCAGCAGCGAACGCTTCCAGCGGCCGCCGATGATGCGGACCTGGGCTGGCGTCTGGCGGGGACGGGGTGAGGCGGTGCGCCCGCGCGGCGCTTTCGCGACAGGCGGGCGGGAGGGAGGTTCGGAGGTGGTGGAAGCGCCGGATGCGCCATCCGCACCACCCCGGGTCTGGGATGCGTTACGCGAAGTCATGACAGGATTGTAGAGCCTGTCGGCCAATCCTTTTACTTGCCCGCCGACGGATTCCCTTCCGGACCACCCACGACCACGGTGGCAAGCCCTTCGGGATGCACATGGCGCTGGAATGCCGTGCGCACCTGGTCGCGCGTGACCTTGGCGATCTGCGCGGTCCACGTATCGAGGTAATCGAGCGGCAGACCGTACCAGCCGATATTGGCCACGTTGGTCAGCAGCTTGCGGTTGCTGTCGATGCGCAGCGGGAAGCCGTTGACGAGGTTGTCCTTGGCCGCGCGCAGTTCGGCATCGGTCGGGCCCTCGGCCACGAACTTCGCCACCACCTGGCGCACGAGCGCGAGCGCCTCGTTGGTGTTCTCCTTCTTGGTCTGCAGCGTGATGCCGAACGGGCCCGGCTGCTTGGCCGGCGCGAAGTAGCTGTCCACGCCATAGGTCAGGCCGCGCTTTTCCCGCACCTCGTCGGTCAGCCGCGAGCTGAAGCCGCCGCCGCCGAGCACGTAGTTGCCGACGAGCAGCGCGAAGTAGTCGGGATCGCCGCGCGCGATCGACGGCGCGCCGATGGCCACGCTCGCCTGTTGAGCCGGATGCGGAATACGCTGCTCGCTGGCCGCGATCTTCATCTGCACGTCGGGCAGCTTCGGCGCGGCGACGCCGGCGGGCAACCCGCGCGTGAGATCCTCGGCGATCGCCTCCGCCTGCTTGCGGTCGATCGCGCCGATCAGCGTGACCACGGCGCGGCTGGCGCTGTAGTTGTCGCGCCAGAACTTCACGATATCGTCGCGCGTGATGGACTCCACCGACGCGGGCGTGGCCGTCACGCCGTACGGATGGTTCACGTAGATCGTCTTCGACAGCGTCTTGTCGGCGATCGTGCCGGGCCGCGTGTCCGCCTCGCGGATCGCCGCGACCAGCCGCGCCTTCTCGCGCGTGATCACCGCATCGGGGTACGTCGGGGCCTTGATCAGCTGGCTCGCCAGCTTGATCGACTGGTCGCGCTCGGGCTCGGCCGTCAGCGTGCGCAGCCCCACGCCGCTGCGGTCGCCGCCCGCGGAGCCGCCGAAGTCGGCGCCCGTATCGGCAAACGCGTCCGCGATCTGCGCTTCGTTGCGGGCCGGCTGGCCGTCCTGCGCGCCCGCGCCCTTGTCGAGCAGCGCCGCGGTCAGCGTGGCCAGGCCCGCCTTGCCGGGTGGATCGTAACGGCTGCCCGCATCGAAATCGACATTGACGTCGAGCATCGGAATCGACGGACTCGGCACGAAGAACACCTTCGCCCCCGTCGACGCGGTCCAGTTCTCGATGGGAATCGCGGCGTGCGCAAACGACGCGGCCGCCATCATTGCTACACCGAGCGCCGCGCGGGCAAGTTGACGCGAATATCGGGACATCACAGTTCCTTAAAGACCCGTTCCGTAAAAAAGGGAGGCTATTGCCGCGCTCAGTGGCGCAGGCCTTCTGCCGCCGGCGAAGGCTTCGGCTTGTTGGGGTCGATCGGCTGCGGCAGCAGCGTCGCCACGGTAAGGTTGTCGTCGCTGAAGTATTTCGCGGCCACGGCCTGCACCTGTGCCGGCGTGACGGCCTTGATCTTGTCCAGCATGCGGTCGATCTGCTGCCACGGAATGCCCGCGATCTCGGCCACGCCGATCTCCATGCCCTGGCCGAAGACCGAGTCGCGCTTGTAGATCTGCCCCGCGATGACCTGCGCCTTCACGCGCTTGAGTTCTTCCTCCGACACGCCATCGCGCGCGATGCGCTGGACCTCTTCGCGCAACGCCTTCTCGATTTCCTCGGTCGTATGGCCGTCGGCCGGAATGCCGTCGAGCACGAAGATCGATTCGCCGCGGTTGATGCTGTCGTAGCCGACGTTCACATCGTCGGCCAGCCGTTTCTCGCGCACGAGCTCGCGGTTGAGCCGCGCGTTGTCGTAACCATCGAGCACGGCGGAGAGCACCTCGAGCGCGTACGGATCGACGTCCTTCTCCACGTCATGCAGGCGCGGCACCTTGTAGGCGAGGACGATGTACGGGTTCTGCGCGGGCGCCTTGACCCAGATGCGCTTGATACCCTGCTGCGCCGCCTCCAGCTGCGTCTTGCGCAGCGGCAGCGCGCGCGGCTTGATCTTGCCGTAGTAGCGCTCCGCGAGCTTGCGCACCTCGTCGGTCTTCACGTCGCCGGCCACCACGAGCAGCGCGTTGTTCGGCACGTACCATTCGCGGTACCAGGCCTGCACGTCCTCCACGCGCATGTTCACGAGGTCGTCCATCCAGCCGATGACGGGGTGGCGATACGGCATGGCCGTGTACACGGTGGCGAGCAATTGCTCGTAAACCTTGCCGCGCGGCGAGTCGTCGGTACGCAGGCGGCGCTCTTCCATGACCACCTTCATCTCGCGCTCGAACTCATCCTTCTTGAAGATGACGTTCGTCATGCGGTCGGCCTCGAGCTCCATCATCTTCGGCAGGTACTGCTTGCCGATCTGCTGGTAATAGAGCGTGAAGTCGCGGTTGGTCATCGCGTTCTCGCGGCCGCCGAGCAGCGCGATCTGGCGCGAGAACTCGCCGATGGGTACCTTGGGCGTGCCCTTGAACATCATGTGCTCGAGCATGTGGGCCACGCCCGTGGTGCCGCTGAGCTCGTCCATGCCGCCCGTGCGATACCAGATCTGGTGGACGACGGTCGGCGCGCGATGGTCTTCCTTGACGATCACGCGCATGCCGTTGGACAGCGTGAATTCGGAGGTGCCCGCCTCCGAGGACTGGCCGATCGCGGCCGCGGTGCGGGCGCCCGAGGGCGGTGCCTGCGGCGCGGGCGCGTTGACCGCCTGCAAGGGTTCCGCCGCCTGGACGAACGCCGGACTGGCAAAGGCCAGGGCGATCAGGGTCGGAACGACGCGCCGCGAAAGCTTTCGGCGCAGGGTGTCGGCGTTGTTGCCGGTGCGGCCGATGGAAGGGCGGCCGACAGAAGGGACCTCGGCGGAAGACTCGGCGGCGGAAGGCTCGGCGGAAAAGACAGCGCAATGGTTCATGCGACCCCGTCTGCTAAAATTTTGGCGATTGATTCTACCGGGTATTGTGACCCCTTTCCCAATGTTTAGTTTCTGGAAGAAGCGCAAGGCCGAACCGGCTCCTGCGCCCGCCGAGCCGCCGGTCGCAGCCCCCGTCGCCCCGCCCCCCACCCTCGCACCCGCGCCGACGCCCGCGCCGGCCGTCCCCCCCACGCCTGCGCCCGCGCCCGCGCCGATCCCGGCTCCGGTGCCCGTGCCTGTTCCGACACCGACCCCGATCCCGACGCCCGCCCCGGTGCCTGCGCCTGCGCCGGTGCCAGTGCCAGTGCCGGTTCCGGTCCCCGTCCCGGCCCAGGTGCCGCCCCCTCCCCCGGCGCCGGTCGCCATGGTGGCTCCCGCCGCCGTGGAGGAACTCGAACTCACGCCGCCCCCGGCCCCCACCGCCGAAGCCAAGCGCGGCTGGATGACGCGGCTGCGCGCGGGCCTCTCCAAGACCAGCCGCAATATCGGCACGCTGTTCGTCGGCGTGAAGGTCGACGAGGCACTGTTCGAGGAACTGGAAACCGCGCTGCTGATGGCCGATGCGGGGGTCGAGGCCACCGAATACCTGCTGGGCGAGCTGCGCCGCCGCGTGAAGAGCGAGCGCATCGAAACGGCCGAGGGCGTCAAGGCCGCGCTGCGCGCGCTGTTGATCGACCTGCTGCGTCCGCTCGAGAAATCGATGGCGCTCGGCCGCGAGCAGCCGCTCGTGATGATGATCGCGGGCGTGAACGGCGCCGGCAAGACCACGAGCATCGGCAAGCTCTGCAAGCACTTCCAGAACTACGGACAGTCCGTGCTGCTGGCCGCCGGCGATACGTTCCGCGCCGCCGCGCGCGAGCAGCTGACGATCTGGGGCGAGCGCAACAACGTGATGGTGGTGGCGCAGGAAAGCGGCGACCCGGCCGCCGTGATCTTCGACGCGGTGAACGCGGCCCGCGCGCGCGGCATCGATATCGTCATGGCCGATACCGCGGGCCGGCTGCCGACGCAGCTGCACCTGATGGAAGAGCTCAAGAAGGTCAAGCGCGTGATCGGCAAGGCGATGCCCTCGGCCCCGCACGAGGTGCTGCTCGTGATCGACGCCAACACGGGGCAGAACGCGCTCGCGCAGACGCGCGCGTTCGACGACGCGCTCGGCCTGACCGGCCTCATCGTGACCAAGCTCGACGGGACCGCCAAGGGCGGCATCCTCGCCGCCATCGCGCGCCAGCGTCCGGTGCCGGTCTATTTCATCGGTGTCGGGGAAAAGGTCGAGGACCTGCAGCCGTTCAGGGCCGACGAATTCGCGGACGCTTTGCTAGGTTAAAAAAAATCCCCGGAGAACCCGGGGATTTTTTTACTCGCTGTCCGGCTGCGCGCCGGGCGCGGCGTTGCGAAACGCCTCGAGTTCGAGGCACGCCTCGTTGATCCGCGAGATCAGCGGATAGCGGCTCATGTCCACCTTCAGCCGATTCGCGTTGAACACCTGCGGCACCAGGCACAGGTCGATCAGCGTCGGCGTATCGCCATACGCGAACTTCCCCACATGGCCGACGCGTTCGAGATTGACCTCGAGCGCGGCAAAGCCCTGCTCCACCCAGTGGCGATACCAGGTATCCCTCGCCTCGTCGCCGACGCCCAGTTCGTTCTTGAGGTACTTGAGCACCCGCAGGTTGTTGAGCGGGTGGATCTCGCACGCGATCTCCTGCGCGAGGCCCCGCACGATCGCGCGCTCGAGCGGATTGCCCGGCAGCAGCGGCGGATGCGGGTGCGTTTCGTCGAGGTACTCGATGATCGCCATCGACTGGATCAGCGGCTGCTGATCCACCATCAGCGTCGGCACCACGGCATCGGCATTGATCGCGCGGTAGTCGGCCTTCAGCTGCTGGCCGCCTTCCCTGAGCAGGTGGATCGGCGCGTAGTCGTAGGGCAGGCCCTTCAACGCGAGCGCGATCCGTACCCGGAACGAAGCTGAACTGCGAAAGTAGCTGTACAGCTTCATCATGCGTCAGGCGACCTTGACCGTCAGGTCGCCCACGCCTTCGACGTGGCAGGTCATGACGTCGCCCTTGACGATCGGGCCCACACCTTCCGGCGTGCCGCTATAGATCAGGTCGCCCGGCTGCAGCTCGAACAGCTTCGACAGGTACGACACCATTTCCGGCACGGACCAGATCAGGTCCGACAGATCGCCACGCTGCTTCTCGACGCCGTTCACCGCAAGCGTGACCGCACCCTTTTCCGGATGGCCGATCGCCGAGACCGGAACGATCGGGCCGATCGGCGCCGACTTGTCGAACGCCTTGCCCGTTTCCCAGGGTCGGCCCGTCTTCTTCGACTCGTTCTGCAGGTCGCGGCGGGTCATGTCGAGGCCCACCGCATAACCGAACACGTGGCTCGCGGCCTGCTCGACCGGAATGTCCTTGCCGCCCTTGCCGATGGCCACCACGAGTTCGATCTCGTAATGGACATTGCTGGAGCCCGGCGGATACGGGAACGTGCCTTCGCTGTTGTCCGCCACATAGCTCACCGCGTCGGACGGCTTGCAGAAGAAGAACGGCGGCTCGCGATCGGGGTCCGAACCCATCTCGCGCGCATGCGCCGCATAGTTGCGGCCCACGCAGTACACACGACGCACGGGAAAGCTTGCGCTGCTGCCTCGCACGGGAACGCCAACGGGGGCTTGCGGGGCGAATACGAACTCGGTCATCCAACTATCTCCAGACTCTGGTCTTTTGGGTTGCAATGCGGGCTGCAATGCGGGGCTGCAATGCGGATAAGCGAACTACCTCGGGTCGCGCGACATGCACGAGCCCGCGCGGCAGTGCAAGAGCATACACCCGGTGCCGCGCCGAAACATGTCTATCGTGTTTTCCACTTCCTAAGTCGGCGCGAATCTTGCATGATGCAGTGCAACCGAAGCGACTCCATGACCCGCCGCCACCCGCCCCCTTCTGCTCCTGTCCAGCCGGCCGCCCGCCCGCTGCGCATCCTTCTGGTGCGGGACCCCCACGACGAAGATCCGCTCAACGTCGAGACCATCCGCGCCGGCCTGGCGCAGGCAGGCTTCACGGAGGTGCATACCGTCGACGCGGACCTGCGGCTGCCGGACGTCATTTCCGCGCGGCAGCCGGACCTCGTGATCATCGCGTCCGAGTCCGCCGCGCGCGACACCATCGAGCATGTGTGCGTCTCCACCCAGCACGCGCCGCGGCCCATCGTGCTGTTCACCGACAACGACGATTCCGCGCGGATCAAGGCCGCGCTGACCGCCGGCATCACCGCCTATATCGTCGATGGCCTGCGCGCCGAGCGTGTGAAGACCGTGCTCGACGTGGCCTATGCGCGCTTCGAGCTCGACCAGCAGCTGCGCGCCGAGCTCGACGCCACCAAGCTCAAGCTTGCGGAACGCAAGATCGTCGAGCGCGCCAAGGGCCTGCTGATGCAGGCGCGCGGCATCGGCGAGGACGAAGCGTACAAGCGCCTCCGCAGCATGGCGATGGAGCGCGGCATCAAGCTCGTGGAAGCCGCCCAGCGCGTGATCGACGTCATGGTCTGAGCCCGACCGGCGGCGCACGCCGCTGGTGCAATGCACAACTGTGGCGCTGCCCCGCCCACCCGCGCGCCCTCCGCAGACTGCCTTTCAGGCACCTTTCGCACGCAATTCGCCCATTCGCACGCTGGCACATCACTTGCGTTAACAGCGGTCACGGCCAACGACGGCCGCGGCTGCACCGGTTTCAACCCACACAACTCGATGGATGCGCGCGCTCAAAGGCGAGCACGCGCCCCCGGACAACGACGTCCTGAACTGCACCCGATCCTGAACAAGGCGGGCGGCGGCTCGGGACGTTTTTTATTGGAGCCTTTCTCAATGCCTTCTCGCCTCAAGATCGCCAAGCCGCTGCGCGTCACCGCGGACAACGCCACCGCCGATACCGTTCCCGCGAGCCAGGGACGGCGCCGCGCGCTGGCGACCATCGCCGGTGCCAGCGTGATGACGCTCGTCGATCCGCTCGTGCGCAGCGGGGCATGGGCAGCAGGCTCCGATGCGCCCGAGAAATCCGAGGTGAAGATCGGCTTCATTCCGCTGACCGACTGCGCGTCCGTCGTCATGGCCTCCACACTCGGCCTCGACAAGAAGTACGGCATCAAGATCACGCCGAGCAAGGAAGCCTCGTGGGCGGCCGTGCGCGACAAGCTCGTCAACGGCGAACTCGATGGGGCACACGTGCTGTATGGCCTGGTCTATGGCGTGCAGCTCGGCATCGGCGGTCCCAAGAAGGACATGGCCGTGCTGATGAGCCTGAACCACAACGGCCAGGCCATCACGCTGTCCTCGAAGCTCGCCGAGAAAGGCGTGAAGGATGGGGCGAGCCTCAAGGCGCTGATGATGAAGGAGAAGCGCGACTACACGTTCGCGCAGACCTTCCCGACGGGCACGCACGCGATGTGGCTGTACTACTGGCTCGCGGCCAACGGCATCAATCCGATGCAGGACGCGAAGGCCATCACCGTGCCGCCTCCGCAGATGGTCGCGAACATGCGCGTCGGCAATATGGACGGCTTCTGCGTGGGTGAGCCGTGGGGCGCGCGCGCCATCGCCGACAAGATCGGTTTCACGGCCGAGACCACGCAGGCGATCTGGAAGGACCATCCGGAGAAGGTGCTCGGCACCACGTCCGACTTCGTGCAGAAGAACCCGAACACCGCGCGCGCGATGACGGCCGCGATTCTCGAGGCATCGAAGTTCATCGATGCCTCGGTATCCAACCGCCGCAAGACGGCCGAGACGATCGCCGCCAAGTCGTATGTGAACACCGACATGGACATCATTCTCGACCGCATGCTCGGTCGCTACTCGAATGGCCTCGGCAAGACGTGGGACGACCCGGACTCGATGAAGTTCTATCAGGACGGCGCCGCGAACTTCCCGTTCCTCTCCGACGGCATGTGGTTCCTCACGCAGCAGAAGCGCTGGGGCCTGCTCAAGGACCACCCCGACTACCTCGCGGTGGCGAAGCAGGTCAACCGCATCGACCTGTTCAAGCAGGCCGCCACCGCCGCGCAGGTACCGCTGCCCAAGTCGGACTTCCGCACCGCCAAGCTGATCGACGGCGTGGTGTGGGATGCCACCAAGGACCCGAAGGCGTACGCCGACGGTTTCAAGATCAAGGCCTAGTTTGTAGTTCGATTTTCTCTTTGTCGTGCCCCGCCTTCAGGAGCCAGACGTGAACGCCATTGTCCAGACCGCGCCCGAGCGCGCAGAGCCGTATAACGACCCCGACGCCAAGGAGCGTGCCGCGCGGCGCGCGCAGGAGATTGCCGCGCAGGAAGCGCGTGCCGCACGGCGCGAAGCGCTGTCCGGCCTCGTGATGAAGACCGTGCCCCCGGTGCTCGGCTTCGTGCTGTTCGTACTGGTCTGGCATGGCATCGCCACGCTGATCCCGGCGATTCCGACGCCCGGCAAGACGTGGGATGCCGCGGTGCCGCTGTTCTCCGACCCGTTCTACAGCAACGGGCCGAACGACCAGGGCATCGGCTGGAACGTGCTGGCCTCGCTGGCGCGCGTGGCGGGCGGCTTCGGCCTCGCGGCGCTCATCGGCATTCCGGCGGGCTTTATCCTCGGCCGCTTTGCGTTTCTCAACGCGATGATGGCGCCCGTGATCAGCCTGCTGCGTCCGGTCTCGCCGCTCGCGTGGCTGCCCATCGGCCTGCTGCTGTTCAAGGCCGCCAACCCCGCAGCGATCTGGGCGATCTTCATCTGCTCCATCTGGCCGATGATCATCAACACGGCCGTGGGCGTCACCCGCGTGCCGCAGGACTACCTGAACGTCGCGCGCGTGCTGGACCTCTCCGAATGGCAGGTGTTCCGCCGCGTGCTGTTTCCGGCCGTGCTGCCGTACATGCTGACGGGTGTGCGCCTCTCCATCGGCACCGCGTGGCTCGTGATCGTCGCCGCGGAGATGCTGACGGGCGGCACCGGCATCGGCTTCTGGCTGTGGGACGAATGGAACAACCTGAAGGTCGAGCACATCGTGATCGCGATCTTCATCATCGGCGTGGTGGGCCTGATCCTCGAGCACCTGCTGCTCGCGCTGGCCCGCCGCTTCAGCTACGGCAACAACTGACCGCACGGTGACCGCCATGGAAAAATTCGTCAGCATCGAAAACGTCGGCCAGACCTTCAAGACGCGCAAGGGACCGTTCGTCGCGCTGCGCGACGTGGACCTCTCCATCGCCGAAGGGGAATTCATCACGCTGATCGGCCACTCGGGCTGCGGCAAATCGACGCTGCTCAACCTGATCGCGGGCCTGACCACGCCGACCTCGGGCGCGCTGATCTGCGCGGGCCGCGAGATCGCCGGCCCCGGCCCCGAGCGCGCGGTGGTGTTCCAGAACCACTCGCTGCTGCCGTGGATGACGTGCTTCGAGAATGTGCACCTCGGTGTCGAGCGCGTATTCGGCGCCACCGAAAGCAAGGCGCAGGTCAAGGCACGGACCCACGACACGCTCGCACTGGTGGGCCTCACGCACGCGGAGAACAAGTATCCGCACGAAATCTCGGGCGGCATGAAGCAGCGCGTGGGCATTGCGCGCGCGCTCGCGATGCAGCCCAAGGTGCTGCTCATGGACGAGCCGTTCGGCGCGCTCGATGCGCTCACGCGCGCGCATCTGCAGGATGCGCTGCTGAAGATCGTCGAGCGGACGCGCAGCACGGTCGTGATGGTCACGCACGACGTCGATGAGGCCGTGCTGCTGGCCGACCGCATCGTGATGATGACAAACGGCCCGGCCGCGACCATCGGCGAGATCCTGAAGGTCGATCTGCCGCGCCCGCGCGACCGCGTGGCCCTCGCCGACGACAAGGCGTATCACGCATGCCGCACCGCGGTGCTGGACTTCCTCTACCGCAAGCAGCGCAATCCGGCGCTCGCGGAGGCCGCATAGGCCCTTCCGCGCGAGCAAGTCGGGTGGAGAGGGATGGCGGGGTCCGCTATCATGAAACCCATAAGCCATTCTCTCCCCACATCATGACGTCCGCCACGCAAGCCACGAGTTTTTCCGCCGCGAAGTACATCAAGGAGATCGGCCGCGGCGTCAACGGCGCGCGCGCGCTGCCCCGCGAAGACGCGCAGGCGCTGTTCGACGCCATGCTGGCGGGCCAGGTCTCCGATATCGAGATGGGCGCCGTGCTCATGGCGTACCGGATCAAGGGCGAGGCGCCGCACGAACTCGCGGGCATGCTCGAGGCCGCGCACGGCCACTGCATGCCGATCGACGCGCCGCCCGATCGCACGGTGGTGGTCATTCCCAGCTACAACGGCGCGCGCAAGCAGCCGAACCTCGTGCCGCTGCTCGCGCACCTGCTCGCGCGCGACGGCGTGCCCGTGCTCGTGCACGGCACGCGCGCTTTCCACGGGCGGGTGACCAGCATCTCGCTGTTCGAAGCGCTTGGCACGCCGCTGTGCGAGACCACGCGCGATGCGCAGGACAACCTGCGACTGCCGGCGGGCGGCGGGGCCGGCGGCAACGGACCGCTGGCTGTGCTGCCGATCGACGTGCTGTCTCCGGCCCTGACGCGGCTGCTCGACAAGCGCGCGATCATCGGCCTGCGCAATTCGTCGCACACGATCGTCAAGATGCTGCAGCCCGTGGGCGCGCATACGCCGGCCGAGGCGCTGCGGCTGTACAGCTACACGCACCCCGAATATCGCGAAACGCTGACGGATTACTTCTCGCACGAGCCGGCCAATGTCCTGCTGGCCCGCGGTACCGAGGGCGAAGTGGTGGCCGATGCCCGCCGCAGCGGCCGCATCGACTGGATGCACGACGGCCATCAGCGCACGCTGGTCGATCCGGTGGGCGGCTCCATCGGCGACGTGCCCGAACTGCCGGCCGGTACCGACGTCGATGCCACGGCCGCGTGGATCCGCAGCGTGCTCGATGGCACCGAGCCCGTGCCCGCGCCCATCGCGGCGCAGGCCGACGCGATTCGCGCCTGCCTGAACCAGGGCACGCGGGTGACGTGGGCTGACCCGGTCTGATCCAGGCCCGCCCTCAGGACTTGCGCGGGGGCAGCGGGATGCGCTCGGTCTCGCCGGGCACGCGGGGGAACTGGTCGTCCTGCCAGCGCTGCGAGGCCTCCTCGATGGCCTCCTTGCTGCTTGCGACGAAATTCCAGAAGATAAAGCGCCGGCCATCGGTCGGATCGCCGCCGAGCAGCATCACGCGCGACGGCTCGCTGGCCGTCAGCGTCACGGGCTCGCCCGGGGTGATCACCACGAGGTGCTCGGTCGGCACCGCCTCTCCATCGAGCGCGATCGTGCCCTCCACCGCATAGACGCCGCGCTGCACGTGCTCCGCCGGAATCACGAGGCTCGCGCCCGCGTCGATCTCGATCGCCACATACAGCGTGCGGCTGTAGACGCGCACCGGGGACTCGGCGCCAAACGCGTCACCCGCGATCACGGTCATGCGGACACCGGGCAATTCGATGCGGGGCAGCGTCGCGCCCGGATGGTGGTGGAACGACGGCGGATCGGCCTCGTGCGCCTGCGGCAGGGCCACCCAGGTCTGGATGCCATGGAGCCGCGGCCCGGCTTCCCGCGCTGCGTCCGGCGACCGTTCCGAATGCGCGATGCCGCGTCCGGCGGTCATCCAGTTCACGTCGCCGGGGCGGATCACCTGCTCGCTGCCCAGGCTGTCGCGGTGCATGATCTCGCCCTCGAACAGGTACGTCACCGTGGCCAGCCCGATATGCGGATGCGGGCGCACATCGATACCGCGCCCCGGCTCCATGGAGACCGGTCCCATGTGATCGAAAAAGATGAACGGACCGACGGTCTGGGCCGTCGCCGCAGGCAGGAGCCGGCGCACGGTGAAATCGCCCAGGTCCCGCACATGGGGCTTGAGCAAGTGTTCGATGACAGACATTGGGGACTCCGTGGGGAATGAAAAGATACGTCTGGACAGCCCTGAGTGTAGCGAATCCCGCAATACAGAATCTCGAATTCGCGACGAAACTGGAACGGTCCTCGCCCCTCTAATCTTTCTGTGAGCGCCAGCCTGCCGTCAAACCCATATGGGGCAAGGGCTGGCGCCTGCGCTCAGGGTAGCGAGCAAGGTTAAAAACTATTTGAACCGAGATTGCAATGGCCCGGAACTATCGACCCCATTGACACTCCAACTTAGCACTCGCCCGGCATGAGTGCTAATATCCGTTGCAGTGCTGTAGCCGATCCGATGTGGAGTACGCTACACCCGGCAATTTACCGCCGGTAGCGAAAGGAGTCATAGTGAACGCAGTCCTGTCTGCTGATCAAATCGCGCTGGGTCAAGCGAGCCCAGCTGCAGGTCAATCCCCGAGCCGCCGCCTGCCGGCGCCCCAGGCCAACGCCAGCTTTGCGCTGACGCTGCCGGGGACCCTGGGGAATCTGGATGCGTACATCCAGGCGGTACACCGCATTCCGATGCTCACCCCCGAGGAAGAGCAATCGCTGGCGCGCGACCTGCGCGACACCGAGTCGGTCGATGCGGCCCGTCGCCTCGTGATGTCGCACCTGCGTCTGGTGGTGTCCGTCGCCCGTCAGTACCTGGGCTACGGCCTGCCCCACGCCGACCTGATCCAGGAAGGCAATATCGGCCTGATGAAGGCCGTGAAGCGCTTCGACCCGGATCAGGGCGTGCGTCTGGTCTCGTACGCGATCCACTGGATCAAGGCCGAGATCCACGAGTACGTGCTCAAGAACTGGCGCATGGTCAAGGTGGCGACCACCAAGGCCCAGCGCAAGCTGTTCTTCAACCTGCGCAGCCACAAGCGGGATGCGCATACCTTCACGCCCGAACAGGTGGAAGCCGTTGCGCGCGAGCTCAACGTGAAGCCCGAGGAAGTGATGGAGATGGAAACCCGCCTGTCGGGTGGCGACATGGCGCTGGAAGGACAGGTCGAGGACGGCGAGGAAGACTTCGCGCCGATCGCGTACCTGGCCGACAACCACAACGAGCCGACCCGCGTGCTCGAGGCCCAGCGTCACGACCGCATGCAGGTGGAAGGTCTGGACGACGCGCTGGCGAAGCTGGACCCGCGTAGCCGCCGCATCATCGAGGCCCGCTGGCTGCAGGTCAACGACGACGGTTCGGGCGGCTCCACGCTGCACGAGCTGGCCGACGAGTTTGGCGTGTCCGCCGAGCGTATCCGCCAGATCGAATCGGCGGCGATGAAGAAGATGAAGGGCGCGCTGCAGGCTTTCGCCTGATATCGCCAGAAGGCAGGAAAAAGGGCCGGTCTCAGACCGGCCCTTTTTTGTTTGGCTCCCCGCTTGTTACGGCTCCAGCAGCGCCTTCAGATCGTGCGCGATCGGCTCCGGGCCCTGCCCGTGGCGAATGAACAGCCGCAACTGGCCATTGGGGTCGAACACGTAGCTGCCCGCCGAATGGTCCATCGTGTAGTTGTTCGGCGAGGTGCCCGGCACCTTCGCGTAATAGACCTTGAAGTCCTGCGTGACCTTCTTGAGCGCGTCCTCGTTCTCGGGGCGCAGGCCCAGGAAGCGCGCATCGAACGCGGGCACGTACTGGCCCAGCAGCGCGGCCGTATCGCGCTCCGGATCCACGGTGACGAACAGCACCTGCACCTTGTCCGCCTCGGGGCCCATCTGTTCCATCACGGCCTTGAGTTCGGCCATCGTGGTCGGGCAGACGTCGGGGCAGTGCGTGTAGCCGAAGAACATCACCACGGCCTTGCCCTTGAAGTCCGCGAGCGTGCGCACCTTGCCCGACGGGTCGGTCAGCGCGAAATCCTTGCCGAAGCCGGTGGCGCCGGAGATATCGACATTGCGGAACGTGGGCTTGGGCTTGCCGCAGGCGGCGAGCAGGAAGGCACAGCAGATCAGGACGAACGCCTGACGGCAGATGGAACGGAAAGACGTGGGCATTGGCGGATGGTTGGCGGAAGCAGCCCCGGCAGTATCGCCGATCGCGGCACCCCCGGCGACCGAATGTGCGGGGGGCGCGTCAACATGACGCAGCGTCAGATCTGCGGCAGGAACTTGAAGTAGTGGTCGATCAGCAGTGCCGCGAACAGCAGCGACAGGTACAAAATCGAGAACCGGAACATGCGACGAGCCAGGTCGTCCGAGTAGTTGCGGAACAGCTTCCAGGCGTAGCCGAGGAAGATCAGACCCAGCACGAGCGCGGCCGCGAGGTAGATATAGCCGCACATACCGTAGACGAACGGCAGCAGCGTGGCCGCGATCATCGTGAGCGTGTACAGCAGGATATGGAGCAGCGTGTAGCGCTCGCCGTGCGTGATCGGCAGCATCGGCAGGCCCGACTTGGCATAGTCGGCGCGGCGGTACAGCGCCAGCGCCCAGAAATGAGGCGGCGTCCACGTGAAGATGATCAGCACGAGAAACCACGCCTCGGCCGGCACGGTGCCCGCCACGGCGGCCCAGCCCAGCGCGGGCGGCATGGCGCCCGACAGGCCGCCGATCACGATGTTCTGCGGCGTGGCCGGCTTGAGCAGGATCGTGTAGACCACCGCATAGCCCAGGAACGTCGCGAACGTGAGCCACATCGTCAGGTCGTTGGCGAACACGTGCAGGAGCCACATGCCCGCCCCGCCGAGGATCGCGGAGAAGATCAGCGTCTGGATCGTCGTGATCTCGCCGGTGGCCGACGGGCGCCACGCCGTGCGGCGCATCAGCGCGTCGATCTTCTGCTCGACGAGGCAGTTGATGGCGAACGCCGCGCCCGCCAGCAGCCAGATGCCCGCGGCGCCGCCGATCAGGACGGACCAGGGCACCATGCCCGGCGTGGCCAGGAACATGCCGATCACGGCGCAGAACACCGCGAGCTGGGTCACGCGCGGCTTGGTCAGCGCGGCGTATTGACGGGCCAGGTGTCGGAAATGACGTAACCGGCCCACGGAAGAATGGGGATGGGTAGCTGTAACCACGGGGGGAAACTTGTCCTTCATGTGGCGCGCGCGGCAACGGATGGTTGGGCGGCGGCACCAGCGGTTCGGGTCGCGAGGCCGATATTGTAGTTGAGACGGAGCAACAGTATCAGGAGCAGGGCTGCTCCGCCGTTGTGGGCGACCGCGGCGATCAGCGGCCAGTCGAACACGATGTTCGACAAACCGGTGGCCAGTTGCAGCGCCAGCACCGCCAGCAGCCATGTCGCGTGGCGGCCCAGTCCCTCGAGCCGGCGCGCGCGCAGCGCGAACCAGGCGAGGTAGCCGAGCACCACGAATGCAAAGCCGCGATGCACCCAGTGGATGGCCACGAGCGCGCTATGCGGAATGTAGTTGCCGTCGGCGGTCATGCCGAGCTGGCGCCAGAGCGTGAAGCCGTGGCGGAAGTCCATCTCGGGAATCAGCTGCCCGTTGCACAGCGGAAAGTCCGTGCACGCGAGCACCGCGTAGTTCGTGCTGACCCAGCCGCCGAGAAAGATCTGGATCACGAGCAGGCCCAGCGCGATGACGCCGGGCCAGCGCAGTCCGGCCGCCGCGGGCGCCACAGGGTGCGGCGCCTCGTTGCGCGACCCGAGCCAGATCAGCGACGCGAGCAGGCACATCGCCAGCATCAGGTGCGTGACGACGATGATCGGCTGCAGCTTCATCGTGACCGTGAACGCGCCGAACGCCCCCTGCACGCAGACGAGCAGCAGCACGCCCGTGGCGTACCACGGCGACTGCCGCAGCTCCCTGCGCTTGATCCAGGCGAGCACCATCAGCGCGATGATCAGCACGCCGACCCCCATCGCGAAATAGCGATGGATCATCTCGATCCACGCCTTGACGTGCGTGACGGGGCCGCTCGGCATCGCGGTCTGCGCCGCCGCGATCGGCTCCATGGCCGCGTGCGGATTCGAGTGGCCGTAGCAGCCGGGCCAGTCGGGGCAGCCGAGGCCGGAGTCCGTCAGGCGCGTGAAACTGCCGAACATGATCAGGTCCAGCGTCAGGAACGCCGTGATCCAGACCAGCTTGCGATACTTGTCGCGGCTGCCGCGTACGAGCACGTACGAGAGCGGCAGCAGCGCGATGAGAATGCCGATGATGGCGAGTTGAAGCAGCATGCCTGGTCAGCCGATACGCGAATACTTGAGAAGCTTCTTGAGGTCCCCGTTGATCTTCGCGGGATCCGGATCCTTCGGGAAGCGCATCATGAGATTGCCAAGCGGATCGACGAGGAACAGCGTGTCCTCGGGACGCCCGCCCGCCTCGGCCGGCAGCCAGCCGCGCACGGTCGCGGCGTCGATGCGCAGGAAGCGCACGCCCGCATACGGTTCGTTGTAGGCGGCGCCGAGCCGTTCGTCCACCGTGCCGTTGTCCGAGATCAGCCAGACCGGCGTGATGCGCTCGCGATCCTGTCCCTGCCCGGCCCGAATCTGACGGATCATGAACAGCTTTCGCGCACAGGCCTCGTCGCACGCGGAAGGGTCCGTCGTCACGAGCAGCCACTTGCCGCGGAACGCGGACAGCGGCTGCGCCTCGGCGCGCTCGTTGGACACCTGCACGGCCGGCATCGGACGCTGCGGGTCGATGAGCGTGCCGTAGTTGGTCGCGCCGCCGGTGGGCTTGACCACGTAGTACATCAGGTAGGACGCGATGACCGGCGACGCGCACACGAGCAGCAGCGCAAGCATCTGGAGGCGGCCGCGGCGTGTCCGCGCGTCAATCCGGGCGCTCAGGTCGGGCTCCTGCCCGCCGGGCTTGGCATTCGTCTTGGCCGAGGGATCTTGCGGAGACATGGATTCGGTCTGTACGGTCATCTGTTCGTTCGTTGTCAGGCGGCCTGCGGGGCGCGCGCGCGCCGCACACCGAGCACGATTACCAGCGCGAGTGTCAGCGCCGCAATCGCGAACCACTGGAATGCATAGCCGTAATGGCGGTCCGCGCCGAAGCCGGGCGACGTCCACTCGCGCGCGAGGCCGTCGCGCGTATCGGTGGTCTGCTCGATCACCAGCGGCAGCAGCGGCATGCCGATCTCGCGCGCATACTCGCCGAGGTCCACGTTCTGGCGAATCTGCCGGCCCGCCTCGGCGTCGGCCGCCGCGCCGAGCCCATAGACGCGCGGCAGCGAGGCGAGCGCGGTGCCGTTCAGCGTGACATCGCCGGCAGGCGTGTCGAACGGCGCGATGCGCGCGCGGTCCTGCGCGTCGCGCGGCAGCCAGCCGCGCAGCACCAGCACGTTGGCGCCGCTCTCGAGCCGCAGCGGCGTCACCACGAGGAAGCCCGCGCGGCCATCGCTGCCGTGCGGACGGTTGTCGAGCAGCACCGTATGCGCGCGGTCGAAACGCCCACGCGCGCGCACCGTGCGGTCGCCGAGCGCACTGGTCGGAATATCGCCGGCATTGAGGTCCACGGGTCCCTGCGCCGCCAGCGTGGCGAGCCGCTGCGCGCGCGCGGTCTTTTCGTGCCCGCGCTGCAACTGCCAGTTGCCGAGCACGCACGTGACCGCGATAACGGCGGTGGCCGCGATCATCGGCAGCGTACCCGGCGAGCGCCAGATCTTCACTGGCGCCCCTCGGTGCGATAATGCACGCACGTTTCCCGCATGCTCATCCCCGCAGATCGATAAGGACGTCCTCGCCCCGTCATGCGCATCCTCATTGTCCTGGCCTTCATCCTGATCATCGGCAGCCTCGCGTCGGCGCTGTTCTTCATGATGCGCGACCGCGGCCGCACACCCAACATGATGCGATCGCTGATGTTTCGCGTCGGTTTCTCGGTGGCGCTGTTCCTGTTCATCCTGTTTTCGCACTGGATGGGCTGGATCCACAGCACCGGGATTCAGATGAACCCCTAGGCGGTCCCCGGAAGCGATCCCATAAAAGACAAAGCGCCGCAGGGGTGGTTCCGCCTGCGGCGCTTCTGTTTATGTCATCCCGGCCGTAAGGATACTCCGCTCCGGGGTCAGAGCCAGTAGACCACGACGTAGAGGCCCAGCCAGACCACGTCAACGAAGTGCCAGTACCAGGCCGCGCCTTCGAACGCGAAGTGGTGGTCCGGCGTGAAGTGGCCCTTCAGCACACGCCCCAGGATCACCGCCAGCATGATCGCGCCCATGGTCACGTGGAAACCGTGGAAGCCCGTCAGCAGGAAGAACGTGGAGCCGAACACGCCCGACGTGAGCTTAAGGTTCAGCTCGTGATACGCGTGGTAATACTCGTAGCCCTGCAGGCACATGAAGATCGCGCCCAGCAGGATCGTCAGCACGAGGCCCTGGATGACCTGGCTGCGCTTGCCGGCCAGCAGCGCGTGGTGCGCCCACGTCAGCGTGACGCCCGAGGTCAGCAGCAGCGCGGTGTTGATGGTCGGGATCGGCCACGGGCCCATGGTCTGGAACGTCTCGACCACGCCGGCGGGGCCGGTATTCGGCCATACGGCGGCGAAGTCCGGCCAGATGATCTTGTTGTTGAGGTCGCCGAGCCACGGCATCGCGATGGAGCGCGCGTAGAACAGCGCGCCGAAGAACGCCGCGAAGAACATCACCTCGGAGAAGATGAACCAGCTCATCGACCAGCGGAACGACACGTCGATGTTCTTGCCGTACTTGCCCCCCTCCGACTCGCCGATCGCATCGGCAAACCATGCGCGCAGCACGAACAGGAACCACACGAGTCCCACGGCGACGACGTACGGGCCCCAGGGTTGTCCGTTGACCCAGCCGGCGGCGCCACCGCCCACCAGCAGCAGCCCGAAGGCCGCCGTGATCGGATGGCGCGACGGGCCCGGTACGAAGTAGTACGGAGCGTTTGCGCGGTTCGCACTCATTCTTCTATCTCCAGCTCAGAGTCTCTGATTCAATGGTTTTTATTGTGATGCCGTGTGTGCTGCCATCTCGTGCTGCTGCCCTACCCTGTTGCCTGTCCCACCACGGTGCGCACGATCACGATGAGCACACCGACGAATACCGCCGCGGCAATCAGTCCCGCGATGATCACGTGGACCGGATTGAGCCGGGCCATGTCCGACTCGTGCTCCGAACCCTTGCGCAACCCGACGAACGACCACAATACGGCCCGCATCGTCTGCAGGAACGAAGCCTTGCGGTGCGTGGCCTCCTTCAGGTCATCCATCGTCGTTTGCCTCGTTCCTCAGCTGCCGTGCGCGGCTGCGTCGATCTGTCCCTGCGGGGCCTGCGCGACCGGCGCGCCCACCTCGAAGAACGTGTACGACAGCGTGATGTTCTTCACATCCTTCGGCAGCTTCGGATCGATCACGAACACCACCGGCATCTGCCGCGCTTCATTCGCCTTGAGCGTCTGCTGCTTGAAGCAGAAGCACTCGATCTTCTTGAAGTACTCGGTGGCCTGCTTCGGCGCGTAGCTCGGAATCGCCTGCGCGGCGATATCGCGCGACTGCCCGTTGGCCACCTCGTACACGATCGTCGCCATCTCGCCCGGGTGCACTTCCATCGTGTTCTTCACCGGACGGAACGCGAACGGCCCGCGCGCGTTGGAATCGAACTCGACGGTGATCGTGCGGCTGGTATCGACCTGCGAGTTCTTCACCGATCCGCCATAGAGTTCCCGCGTGGTCACCACGTTGATGCCGGTGACCTCGCAGATCTTCTTGTACAGCGGCACCAGCGCGTAGCCGAAGCCGAACATCACGCCGACGACCACGAGCAACCGGCCCAGCATGCCGCGGTTGAAACGCTTCTCGTCTGCCCTCTCGTCTGCCTTGCCGCTCATCTACCGCTCCCGCACGAACTCCTCAGCCGCCAAAAAACTTCATCTTGGCGAAGAAGCCCAGAAAGAACACCACCACCACGGACAGCAGGATCCAGCCGAGCCGCCGGTTGGCGGCACGCTGCTGCGCCTTGCGATCGTCCATGACGTTCACTTGACCAGCGGCGGTTCTTCGAACGTATGGAACGGCGCCGGCGACGGCACGGTCCACTCGAGGCCTTCCGCGCCTTCCCACGGCTTGTCCGCCGCCTTCTCGCCGCCGCGGTACGACGGCAGCACCACGAAGAAGAAGAAGTACACCTGCATCAGGCCGAAGCCGAGCGCGCCGATCGATGCCACCGCGTTGAAGTCCGCGAACTGGGTCGGATAGTCGGCATAGCGACGCGGCATGCCGGCGAGACCCAGGAAGTGCATCGGGAAGAAGGTCACGTTGAAGAAGATCAGCGAGCCCCAGAAGTGGATCTGGCCGCGCGTCTCGTTGTACATGAAGCCGCTCCACTTCGGGCCCCAGTAGTAGAAGCCCGAGAACAGCGCGAACAGCGAGCCCGCCACCAGCACGTAGTGGAAGTGCGCGACGATGAAGTACGTGTCCTGCAGCTGGATGTCGATCGGTGCCACCGCGGGCATCAGGCCCGTGAAGCCGCCGATCGTGAACACGAAGATAAAGCCGATGGCGAACAGCATCGGCGTCTCGAACGTCATCGAGCCGCGCCACATCGTGGCGATCCAGTTGAAGATCTTCACGGCCGTCGGCACCGCGATCAGCATCGTCGCGTACATGAAGAACAGCTGGCCCGTCACCGGCATGCCCGTCGTGAACATGTGGTGCGCCCACACGATGAACGACAGGATCGCGATCGATGCGGTCGCGTAGACCATCGAGCTGTAGCCGAACAGGCGCTTGCGCGCGAACGCCGGCACCACCTGCGAGATGATCCCGAACGCGGGCAGGATCATGATGTACACCTCGGGGTGACCGAAGAACCAGAAGATATGCTGGTACATCACCGGGTCACCGCCGCCGGCGGCCGAGAAGAAGCTCGTGCCGAAGTGGCGGTCGGTCAGCACCATCGTGATCGCGCCGGCCAGCACGGGCATCACCGCGATCAGCAGGTACGCGGTAATCAGCCACGTCCAGCAGAACATCGGCATCTTCATCAGCGTCATCCCCGGGGCGCGCATGTTGAGGATGGTCACGATGATGTTGATCGAGCCCATGATCGACGAGGCGCCCATGATGTGCATGGCGAAAATGGCCATGTCCATGCCCGGACCCATCTGCACCGACAGCGGCGCGTACAGCGTCCAGCCCGCGGCCGTGGCGCCGCCCGGCACGAAGAACGAGCCGGCCAGCAGCAGCGCGGCCGGCGGCATCAGCCAGAAGCTGAAGTTGTTCATGCGCGCGAACGCCATGTCCGAGGCGCCGATCTGCAGCGGGATCATCCAGTTCGCGAAGCCGACGAACGCCGGCATGATCGCGCCGAACACCATGATCAGGCCGTGCATCGTCGTGAACTGGTTGAACAGTTCGGGACGGAAGAACTGCAGGCCCGGCTCGAACAGCTCGAGGCGGATGAACAGCGCCAGCAGGCCGCCCGACAGCAGCATGGTGAACGAGAACAGCAGGTACAGCGTACCGATGTCCTTGTGGTTGGTGGCGAACAGCCAGCGCCGCCAGCCATGCGGATGATCGTGGGCGTGATCGTCGTGACCATGGCCGTGGTCATGGTCGTGCGCATGATCGTGCGCGTGATCATGGGCAGGTTGATGCGGATGACCCAGCGTCTCCGGGGTTGCGGTACTCATCGCGATGACTCCTGAATTCCAGAATGCGGACGTGCGCGGGTCAGCCGGCGACGCGGTTGCCCGCGACGCTGGCCTGCTTGTCTTGGGTGCCGGCGTTGTTCGCCGGTGCCTGCGCCTTGGGCGCGGCTTCGCCACCGGCGGCCTGGGCTGCGCCCCCGCCTTCCGGGAACTTGCCCGCGCGCGCGTTCACAAAGTCGGCCGGCTGGATGACTTCACCGGTCTTGTTGCTCCAGCTGTTGCGCGTGAACGTCATCACGGCCGCCAGCTCGGTATCGGAAAGCTGCTTCCACGACGGCATGCCGCCCTTGCCTTCCAGCAGGATATGCATCTGGCCGGCCTTCGGGCCGTTGACGACCTTGGAGCCGTCGAGTGCCGGGAATGCGCCGCCGCCCTTGCCGTTCGGCTGGTGGCAGACCGCGCAGTTCGACACGTAGACCTTCTCGCCGCGCACCTTCAGCTCGTCGAGCGTCCACGTCTTGTTGGGATCGTCGGCCGCCGCGGCCAGCGCCTTCTTCCGCTCGTCGACCCACTTCGTGTAGTCGGCGTCGGACACCACGCGCACCACGATCGGCATGAACGCGTGCTCCTTGCCGCAGAGCTCCGCGCACTGGCCGCGGTACACACCCGTCTTCTCGGCGCGGAACCACGTGTCGCGCACGAAGCCGGGAATCGCATCCTGCTTCACGCCGAAGGCGGGAATCATCCATGCGTGGATCACGTCGTTGGCGGTCGTGACGATGCGGATCTTCTTGTTCACCGGCACCACGAGCTCGTTGTCCACCTCCATCAGGTAGGTGTTCGACTTCGGCTGCTCGTTGTTGATCTGCTCGCGCGGCGTGGTCAGCGTGGACACGAACGAGATGCCTTCGCCCTCGCCCTTGAGGTAGTCGTACCCCCACTTCCACTGGTAACCGGTGGCCTTGATCGTGATGTCGGAGTTCGTCGTGTCCTTCATCGCGACCACGGTCTTCGTGGCGGGCAGCGCCATCGCGATCACGATCAGGAACGGCACGATGGTCCAGACGACCTCGACGGTAATGCTCTCGTGGAACGACGCCGACTTGGCGCCCTTGGACTTCCGGTGCTTGAAGATGGAATAGAACATCACGCCGAACACGGCGACGAATATCACCGTGCAGATGATGAGCATCATCCAGTTCAGCCAGTGAATCTGTTCGGCGATCTTTGTAACGGGTTCGGCCAGGTTCAGCTGACGCACGGCGGGACCGCCCGGCATGTCACTGACCGCGGAGGCGGCCTGGCTGGCAAACAGGGACACGCCTGCCAGACATGCTGCGGATGCCTTCTTCCACATTTTCATTTGTTATCTACCTAATTTACAGATTCAAATCTGTCCCCGCTTCCACCCGGCGGCGCTTCGTTCAGAAGCGATGCAGGGCCGCAACGAGTTCCTGCGCGAACTTGCGACGCCGATACGGGTCCAGATGCGACCCCACCCGTACGACATGCTTGCCCGACCGCAGGACCACGAGCGCCCGGAACGATTCACCCAGTTCTACCCGCACCCATCGCGGGTTGAATTCTTCCCGCGTCACCCGGCTGGCGCTGGCTGTCTCCACGACCAGCATGCCGTCGGTCAAACTGACGCGTTCATAATCCGTCGCATGCCGCGCGTGCGCCAGCAGGGCAATCCCCAGCCCCAGCAGCTCCAGCCCGGCGAACGGCAGCACGAGCCAAGTCCCTTGCCATGCGAAAAACAGCGCGATGGCAGTCGATAGACATGCGATGGAGAAGTAGAACCAGCCGACCTGGCGAGGGGAAAGCGAGCAATTCCGCTTCATCAGCCAGTCGTCGCTCGGCATAGGAGGGCGTCCGTCGAGATTTCCGCCGGAGTTACCCACTGCCGTCTGGAATGCGATACCCAAGTCTTGCATCGCCAACCGCTCCGCATCGGATGCACGCCCGGGACAATAGCGCTCCACGGAAAGCACGTGCGCAACTGGAATGCGGCCTTTGCGCGATGATGCCTACGCCTGCCGGTACCGGATCCGATCGGGATGCGTATGACCGTGGAACGGTACGGCCATACGGTACTCCCGTACAAGATCCGTACATCGTACGGAGGCGTAGCGTGCTAAACCCCGAGGGGCGAGATAGTGCCAGGGGACCACTGCGACAAACTGGCGCATTATATGGCGCTTCGCATACTCAAACAAGCGCGGACTTGCCCGCAGGGCTTGCATCGGCCAAGTTTTTGTGCATGGCACAACCCGCGCGATAGTCAACACAATCGTCGTTCGCGCGGCGTCCGCCGCTGTGCCGGGCAAGCGTGTCGCGACAATCTGTCGCAGGCAATCCTGTGGGAATCAGCGGCGCGGGCGGGCGCGGCCAATCTTGTCCACCGGCACGACCGCGCGCCCCTGATCGTCGGTCGCCTGCCGCTCGCGCGGCGCCAGCTTCCACGCATGGCCGTAGACAATCTCGAACGTGAGCGGAATCACGCCGTCGGCGTTGCGGCGCCGCTCGAGCGCGTCGAGCACCGCGCGATACCAGCGCCGGCCGCGCAGGCCACCCGGTCCGGGCCGCCGCATCCCGCCGAATGCGCGTACCTCGCGCAGCAGGGTGTCCGGCGATTCGTAGGTGACCGTCAGCGTCTCCATGTCCATGACCGGCGTGGACCAGCCGCCGTGGACCAGCATATCCCCGATATCGTGCATATCGACGAAGCGCAGCGTGTGCGCATCGAGGTCGACGTCGGCAAACGCATCGCGCACCTCGCGCAGCGTGTCCGGGCCGAATAGCGAGAACAGCACGAGCCCGTCGTCGCGCGTGACGCGGTGCCACTCCGGAAACACCTGATGCGGCTCCGGATGCCAGTGCAGCGCGAGGTTCGACCACAGCAGGTCGAAGCTGGCGGCCTCGAAAGGCAGTGTGGCAAGATCGCCCTGCACCAGGTCGAACACGGGCCGCTTGCCGAGCATGCGGCCGAGCCAGCCCGGCTGGCGCTGCGGATCGCGCTGCACGGCCTCGCGCAGCATGGCGCCGGATACGTCGAGGCCGGCGATCTGTGCATCGGGAAACCGCGCGCGGAGCGCGGCGAGTCCCTGCCCGTGGCCGCAGCCGAGGTCGAGCGCGCGGCGCGGGGCCAGCCGGATCACTTCCATGCGCTCCTGCATGCGGCGGCCGATCTCGCCGAGCAGGAAGTCGAGCTGCCCGAAGCCGGCGCTGCGTCGGTCGAAGGCGAGACGGGTCAGCCGCGTGGGCGGCAGCCAGGCATCGGGGGTGGCGGAATGCGAGGACACGAGGGATTCGATAAGAAGGATGGCGAACGGCGGGACGGCGTGCAAACCGGGGCTGCCCGGCCGCCGCACGTGG
Organism: Cupriavidus sp. OTU4054; assembly: GCF_038440175.1. Classification (NCBI taxonomy): domain Bacteria; kingdom Pseudomonadati; phylum Pseudomonadota; class Betaproteobacteria; order Burkholderiales; family Burkholderiaceae; genus Cupriavidus; species Cupriavidus sp. OTU4054. The sequence continues at coordinate 4,585 of NZ_JASATF010000045.1, read as the reverse complement.
ATCGGCCGGAAATGACCCGGCCGCAAGTATACGCGCCCTCCCCCACCCGCGCAGGGCGGGCCCGGGCGCTCGCCCCGCGTGTCTATCATGGCCTCGACCGCCTGTGGCGCGCGCTGCTGCCCTCCGCGTGTGCATTGTGCGGGCGGTTGCAGGCCGAGGCGGTCTGTCCGGCCTGCATGGCGGAATATCTGACGCCCACACCGCGCTGCCCCGTCTGCGCGCTGCGGCAATCGCGCGGCCGCAGGTGCCTGCCGTGCCGGGCGGACCCGCCGCCGATCGATGCCGCGCTGACGCTCGGCGACTACGCCGCGCCGCTGGACCAGCTCGTGCTGGCCCTCAAGCGCGGTGCGGCGCTGCCTCATGCGCGCTGGTTCGCGGAGGCGCTCGCCGCACGCATCGCCGCGTCCCCGCTGCCGCGGCCGGACCTGCTCGTGGCCGTGCCGCTGACGCGCGCGCGTCTGGCGGCGCGCGGCTTCAATCAGGCATGGGAGATCGCGCGGCCGCTTGGGCGACGGCTCGGCATTCCGGTCGATGCCACACTGCTCGCGCGCCGTGGCGATGCCGCCATGCAGCACTTGCTGAACCTCAACGACCGGCTGGCCAACGTCCAGGGCGCGTTCACGGTCACCCGTCCCGCCGCGGTCTCGGGCCGGCACGTCGGCGTCGTCGATGACGTCATGACGACCGGCGCCACGCTGCGCGAGGCCGCTTACGTGCTCAAGGCCCATGGCGCCGCGCGCGTGACCGTGTTCCCCGCGCTGCGCACGCCATGATTGCCGCCCGCCGCCGCAGGCGTTAAGCTGCGCAGCGCTTACGTCCCCCTCACCGTTCCCCCGCATGTTCAACGTCGTCCTCGTCGAGCCCGAGATTCCTCCCAACACCGGCAACGTCATCCGGCTGTGCGCGAACACGGGTGCACAGCTGCATCTGGTGAAGCCGCTCGGTTTTCCGCTCGAGGATGCGCGCATGCGCCGCGCGGGACTCGACTATCACGAGTACGCCAATATGCGTGTGCACGAGAGCTGGGACGCGTTGATGGATGCCGAGACGCCCGATGTCGAGCGCATGTTCGCGCTGACCACGCATGGCTCGACGCCGTTCGGCGAGGTGACCTTCCAGCCGGGCGACTGGTTCGTGTTCGGTTCCGAGACACGCGGCCTCGCACCCGAGCGGCGCGAATGGTTTCCGACATCGCGGCGCATTCGCCTGCCGATGCGCCCCAACAATCGCAGCCTCAACCTGTCGAACACCGTCGCGGTGGTCGTGTTCGAGGCATGGCGCCAGAACGGATTCGCGGGCGGCGCCTGAGCGTCCCTGACCGCCCCTGAGCGGCCGCTATTCCGGCTGCACGTGCGCCACGCGGATGACCTTGTCCCAGCGCACCTTCTCGCTCGCCATGGTCTGGCGCAGCGACGCCGGCGCGGTGCCGGCCGGCGCGAAATACTGCGCGCGCATTTTCTCGCGCACGTCTTCCCTGCCGATGATGGCCACGAGCTCGCGATAGAGCCGATCGACGATCGGCGCCGGCGTGCCCGCGGGCGCGAGCACGGCCTGCCACGAGATGGCCTCGAAACCCGGGTAGCCGGACTCCGCCACCGTGGGCACCGACGGCAACAGCGACGAGCGGCCCGTGGTCGTGACCGCGAGCATCTGCAGCTTGCCCGACTGCACGAGCGGCATCGCGATCGCGGGGACCATGAAACCCGCCTGGACCTGCCCGCCGACGATGGCCGTCGTCACCTGCGGAAAGCCCGGATACGGTATGTGCTGCAGATCGATGCCCGCCATCGCCTTCAACTGCTCCATCGCCAGATGGGCGGCGCTGCCGTTGCCGACCGAACCGTAGTTGAGCGCGCCCGGCTTCGACCGGGCAAGCGCGACGAAGTCCTGCAGCGTGCGAACGGGCAGGCGCGCATCGACGACCAGCACGTTCGGTGACGTGGCCACGAGCGTCACGGGCGCAAGCTGCCGCACGGGGTCGTAGTTGAGATTGCGCCAGAGCGTGGGCGCGGTCACGAGCGGACCGTTGATCGTGAACAGCAGCGTGTAGCCATCGGGCGTGGCGCGCGCGACCATCCCGGTACCGATATTGCCGCCGGCGCCCGGATGGTTCTCGATCACGACCGGTTGGCCGAGCACCGCGGCCAGCCGCTCGGTCAGCAGGCGCGCGATGAGGTCCGGCGACGAGCCGGCCGGAAACGGCACGATCATGCGAATGGGCCGCGCGGGCCAGTCCTGCGCGAGCGCTGCGCGTACGCGGGCCAGCGCGGACAGGCCCAGCGCGGAAGGAAGAAGCACGCCAAGCGCGCGGCGACGACGATTCATTTCGGTGTGGTGTTCAAGGGCGAGAGTCCGGAGTGCTCCGCGCACAGCTTAGTGCCAAACCTGCCCCCAGGGTTTCGACATCGGCTAACCGTGCCGTGGGCTTGTGTGCGAAGCGGGCGTTAGTGCAACACGCTCACTCCAGCGGCGACTCGTCCCGCGCATCGCGCTGCAGCAGTTGCGCCACCGCATCGGCCACGCCCAGCCCGTCGAACAGCACCGCGCAGACCGCGCGCGTAATCGGCATATCGACGCCATGCTTCGCGGCCAGCGCGGCCACGGCCTGCGCGCAGCGCACCCCTTCCGCAACGTGTCCGAGATCGGCGAGGATCTGCGCAAGCGTCTTGCCCGACGCGAGCTGCTGCCCCACCTTGCGATTGCGCGACAGATCGCCCGTCGCGGTCAGGATCAGATCGCCCACGCCGGCCAGGCCCATGAACGTATCGAGGCGTCCGCCGAGCGCGATACCAAGGCGCGTCATCTCGGCAAGCCCGCGCGTGACGAGGGCCGCGCGGGCATTGAGCCCGAGCCCGAGGCCATCGCTGGCACCGGTGGCGATCGCCAGCACGTTCTTGACGGCACCGCCCACCTCGACGCCGATCAGGTCGTCGCTGCGGTAGATACGCATGGCGCGGTGATGGAACGCGGCCTGCGCGCGCTCGCCGAGCACCGGCGATGTGCCGGCCACGGTCAGCGCGCACGGCAGGCCCTGCGCGACTTCGCGCGCGAAGCTCGGTCCCGTGAGCACACCATATTCGAGCGTGGCGGCGCCCGCGATCGCATCGCGTTCCTCGCGCACCATCTGATGCGGCATCGCATGCGTCTCGGCCTCGAAGCCCTTGCACAGCCACAGCATCGGCACGGCGGCCGTGAACGACGCGATGCGGCGCGTGGTCTCGCGCAGGCCCGAAACGGGCGTGGCCACGACGATCAGCCCGTCGGGATCCGCCGACGCGTGCGCCACGGCGCGCGCGAAGTCGGGTTCGTAGACGAGCTGGGGAGATAGCGGGATGCCGGGCAGATAGCCAGCGTTGATGCCGGTCGCGGCCATGGCCGCGAGCTGGCCGGCATCGCGGCCCCACAGCACGACGTCGTGCGTGGCGGCCGCGTGGCTTGCAAGCGCGGTGCCCCATGCGCCAGCGCCAAGGATCGTGAGTTTCATGATGTCATTGACGCTGGAACAGAGCAGACCCTCTCCGTTGCGGAGAGGGTTCGGCGCATCAGTGGCGCGCCTGGCTGCCGTCGGGCATGACGATGCCCGAATTGCCTTCGCCGCCCTGCTGGCCGGCCTCGGCCATCGCGGCCTGCAGGCGCTGCTCGTACAGGGCCTGGAAGTTGATTTCCGACAGGTGGATGGCCTGGAAGCCCGCACGCGTGATCACGTCGGCGATGTTGCCGCGCAGGTACGGGTACAGGATCGTCGGGCAGGCGATGCCGAGCAGCGGGTCGAGCTGTTCCACGGGCACATTGCGGATATCGAAGATACCGGCCTGATGCGCTTCCACGAGGAACGCCACCTTGTCCTGGACCTTGGTCGTCACGGTACCGGTCACGACCACTTCGAAGATGCCTTCCTGCAGCTGGGCCGCGGCCACGTTGACCTGCACCTCGACGGCCGGCGCTTCCGACTCGAGGAAGATCTGCGGCGAGTTCGGCTGCTCGAGCGACATGTCCTTCAGGTACACGCGCTGGATGTTGAAGAAGGGCTGGTCGTCCTGCTGGGTAGCTTGTTGCTGGTCGCTCATGAGAGGCTTCCGGATTGACTAAGAAGGGTGTCCGCACACGCGCTCGCGCGGGTAGGTCCCGGTTGGAAAGCGCATATGGTACATGACGCGGGTGGCGAATTCACCCGGAAGCAGAGGAATCAGAGATTCGCGACGTGCCGCGGCGGGCAAGTCGCGAAAGTGTGACGCAAGCGTGCGAATCAGGCCGCGAGCAGCGGCACGAGGCCACCCTGGCGGTCGAGTGCGGAGAGGTCGTCGAAACCGCCCACATGACGCTCGTCGATATAAATCTGCGGCACGGTACGGCGGCCGGTGCGCGTCATCATTTCCTCGCGCTTGCCCGCCTCGCGGTCGATCATGATCTTCTCGATCGTCTCCACGCCCCGCTGGCGCAGAAGGCGCTCGGCCATCTGGCAATACGGGCAAACCACCGTGCTGTACATGACGACGCGGGCCATGCGAAATCTCCTTGTCCTGAAATGCGGCGGGGGGGGGGGGCGGCGGGGGACCCCCCCCCGCCCCCGGGAAAAAAAAAAACC
>NZ_JASATF010000044.1:0-36467 GCF_038440175.1 Cupriavidus sp. OTU4054 | reverse complement strand
CCCCCCCCCCCCCCCGCCCCCCCCCCCCCCCCCCCCCCCCCCCCAAGCCGGTGTCGGCGTCATTCGATACACCTCGGTGCGCGACCCGCTCCATGGCCGCGCCGCCGCGGTGCTGACACCGCGCGCGTTCGATACCACGCATCCGCGCGAGACCACCACGTGGATGCTTACCGTGCGGCGAGACCGCGTGATCTGGCAGCGTGACGACCTGCAGCAACGCGATAGCTTCGAGTTCGAAGCGGCGCCCTGGAAGTAAGTCGGCATAAGTGTTGCAATGCAAAATTAGATGACATATAATTTCAGCTTCGACGGACGCGGGGTGGAGCAGTCTGGCAGCTCGTCGGGCTCATAACCCGAAGGTCGCAGGTTCAAATCCTGCCCCCGCAACCAACCTGGTTACCAACACGCCGTCATCGCATTTCGAAAACCCGCTGCTGCGCAGCGGGTTTTTTATTGCCTGCAATATCTGCACCGCTGCCACGTGCAATATGCAATGGTCGGCGCGATATGTGCGGCATCCCCGCCCTGACCCGCAAGAAGCGACAGGAACGCGGGCAGGAACGCGTCTTGCGGAAGTCCTCACTCCATCACTCGTTTCTCAGAGGAGCAGAGATCATGGCGACTTCCAACCAACGAAAGACTTCGGCTAAGTGGATCACCGCAGCGTTGACCTGCGCGATGCTCGCGAGCGGCGCGGCATGGGCACAGGGTGGCGGCGGCGGTGGTGGGGGCGGCGGCGCGGGCGGCGGTGGCGGTAGCGCCGGCACGGGCACCGGCATGGGCGGCGCGCCGGGCACGAGCACGGGCACGGCCTCGGGCACCACGGGTCCCGGCGATACGCCGGCAACGAACCCTTCGGGCGCGCGCGGCACCAACCCCAACAGCAGCACACGTGACCGCGCCCGCGACAGCACCATGCCGCGCGACAGCAACCGGACGATGCCGCGCAGCGGTACCGATTCGACGATGGGCCGTCCGAGCACGACGCCGGGTACCGGCACCACCGCGCCGGGCACCGCCTCACCGGCGCCCGTACCGGGTTCGCCCGGCACCACCGGCACGAGCGGCCGCTGATGCGGCGCCGGTCCACGCGGCTGGCGGAAGACAGCGAGGGCGACAGCAAGGGCAGTGGAAACGCCATGGGGGCGGCCGGCGGCGCGGTGATACACTTGGCGCCATTCCTTCCGGACGCCCCTCATGAAATTCTGCTCGAACTGCGGCCACGCGGTCGTCTTGCGCGTACCCGATGGCGACAACCGACCGCGCAGCGTTTGCGACAACTGCGGCACGATTCATTACGTGAATCCGCGTAACGTGGTCGGCACCATCCCGGTATGGGAAGACAAGATCCTGATCTGCAAACGCGCGATCGAGCCGCGCTATGGCTTCTGGACACTGCCCGCGGGTTTCATGGAAATCGGCGAGACCACCGCGCAGGGCGCCATGCGTGAAACCCTCGAGGAAGCCGGTGCGCGCGTCCAGATGGGCGAACTGTTCTCGATGCTGAACGTGCCGCACGTGCATCAGGTGCATCTGTTCTACCTCGCGACGCTCGAGGACCTCGACTTTGCCCCCGGCGAGGAAAGCCTCGAGGTGAAGCTCGTGACCGAGGACGAGATGCCGTGGGACGACCTCGCGTTTCCCACCGTCATCCACACGCTGCGCAGCTTCTTCGCGGATCGCGCCGCCGGCCGCATCGCGGACGGCAGCTTCCGCCTGCACACCCTCGACATCGACAAGCCCATGCGACCGCTCGAGAGCCGCGCGTCCGTCACCCCGACCCTCACCCCCTGAGACGCGCCGGGGCACGAACCCATGATTACCTGGCTGGACCCGCAGGACCCGTTTCCGCCCGTCGAGCGGGCGCTGGGCCCTGCATCCGACGCGCCCGGCCTGCTCGCGGCCAGCCGCGACCTGTCGCCGCAGCGGCTGCTGCTGGCCTACCGGCAGGGCATTTTCCCGTGGTACTCCGAAGGACAACCGGTGCTCTGGTGGAGCACCGATCCGCGCATGGTGCTCGCACCCGCGGCGTTACGCGTCTCGTCAACGCTGCGCAAGACGCTGCGCCGCGTGCTGCGCGACCCCGCATGGGAGATCCGCGTCGATGCGGATTTCGTCGCCGTGATGCGCGCGTGCGCGATGACGCCCCGCGACGGCCAGTTCGGCACATGGATCACCGACGAGATCGTGGCGGCCTACAGCGCGCTGTACCGCAACGGCCTCGCGCATTCGGTGGAGGCGTGGTACGAGGGCAAGCGCGTGGGCGGGCTGTACGGCGTGGCGCTCGGGCGCATGTTCTACGGCGAGTCGATGTTCGCGCATCGCACCGATGCGTCCAAGATCGCGCTCGCGGCGCTGTGCGCGTTTCTCGTCGGCCACGGCGTGGCGCTCGTGGACTGCCAGCAGGAAACGGAGCACCTCGCCTCGCTCGGCGCGAGCCCCATCGCGCGCGAGGCGTTCCTTGCCCATGTGCGGGCGGCGGCGGCCCTCCCCGAGATTCCGGACTGGCGGTTCGACAAGTCGGTGCTCGCCCATTGGGCGTGGCGCAACAGCGGCGCGGACTGACGCCGCAACACTGCCGTGGCCTCTGTTAGACTGCGTTCAGGCACATCATTCGCCTGGACGCCACTGCCATGAGCAAGCTGAAGGAACTCCCGCTTTCCGCGCTGCAGTTTTATGCGACGGCGCCATACGCGTGCAGCTACCTCGACGGCCGCATGGCCCGCTCGCAGGTGGCCACGCCCGCCCACCTGATCAACGCGGATGTCTATTCGCGCCTCGTCCGCGCCGGGTTCCGGCGCAGCGGCATCTTCACGTATCGCCCCTATTGCGACGAATGCCACGCGTGCACCCCGTGCCGCGTGCTCGTGGACCAGTTCCACCCCGACCGCAGCCAGCGCCGCGCGTGGAAGCAGCACGCGAACCTGCAGGCGCTGGTGGCGCCGCTGACGTACATGGAAGAGCACTACGCGCTGTATCTGCTGTATCAGTCGATGCGCCACGCGGGCGGCGGCATGGACCAGGACAGCCGCGACCAGTACGAGCAGTTCCTGCTGCAGAGCCGCGTGAATTCGCGGCTCGTGGAATTCCGGGAGCCGCCCGACTCGCCCGAGGCCGGACGCCTGCGCATGGTCAGCATGATCGACGTGCTCGACGATGGCTTATCCTCGGTCTACACGTTCTACGATCCGCTCGACGTCGGCGCGAGCTACGGCACGTACAACATCCTCTGGCAGATCAACCAGACCCGCGAGCTCGGCCTGCCGCATCTCTACCTCGGCTACTGGATCGCGGACAGCCGCAAGATGGCCTACAAGTCGCGCTTCCGTCCGCTGCAGGTGCTCACCGGCAACCAGTGGCAGGCCTTCGAGCCCGCCGTACCGGACGGCCCCGCCGCACCCGGTACAATGCCGCCCTGACCTGAACTCCCTTGCGGCGCCCGCCGCGTCTTTCGCCCCGTGCTCAACGCGCTCTATCCCCTGTTCCGCCCCGCCCTTTTCTCGATGGACGCGGAAGATGCCCACCATTTCACGCTGAACAACCTCCTGCGCGCCAAGCGCGCCGGGCTGGGCGGCTGCATCGGCAACCGCATCGCCGACAACCCGCGCACCGTGATGGGCGTGAAGTTTCCGAATCCGGTCGGCCTCGCCGCGGGGCTCGACAAGGACGGCGCCTATATCGACGGCCTGGCCGCGCTCGGCTTCGGCTTTATCGAAGTGGGCACGGTCACGCCGCGCGCGCAGCCGGGCAATCCGCGCCCGCGCATGTTCCGCCTGCCGCAGGCCGACGCGCTGATCAACCGCATGGGCTTCAACAACGGCGGCGTCGATGCATTCGTCGCCAACGTGCAGGCCTCGCGATGGAAGGCGGAAGGCGGCGTGCTGGGCCTCAACATCGGCAAGAACGCGGACACGCCGATCGAGCGCGCGGTGGACGACTACCTGTACTGCCTGGAACGCGTGTATCCGCACGCGAGCTACGTCACCGTCAATATCTCCTCGCCGAACACGAAGAACCTGCGCCAGCTGCAGGGCGCGAGCGAACTGGACGGCCTGCTGTCCACGCTCCGCGAGGCACAGCAGCGCCTGGCCGACCAGCACAAGCGCTACGTGCCCCTCGCGCTGAAGATCGCGCCCGATCTCGACGACGATCAGGTGCGCAATATCGGCGATGCCCTCGTGCGCCACGGCATCGACGGCGTGATCGCGACCAACACGACGATCTCCCGCGACGCGGTCAAGGGCCTGCCGCATGCCGAGGAGGCCGGCGGCCTCTCGGGGCGGCCCGTGTTCGAAGCCTCCACGCGCGTCGTGCGCGCGCTGCGCGCGGTCGTCGGCGACGCGGTGCCGATCATCGGCGTGGGCGGCATCTTCAGCGGCGCCGATGCGCGCGCGAAGATCGACGCCGGCGCAAAACTCGTACAGGTGTACAGCGGCCTGATCTACCGTGGCCCCCTGTTGGTGCGCGATTGCGCGAACGCACTGCGCTGACCGCCCGAGCCGACCCGGGCCACGGCCCGGAGTGCCGAATCGCATCAAAAACGGCATTTCCGCGCAATTAAATGCGCGTTGCATCGCGTGCCGCAGCCAATTGCGGCACGATATGCCGCACCGCCGCACTAAAAGCGGGCCTCTCCGCCGCCGAAAATGGTATCCTCTCGGGCTTCCTGAGAACCCATTCCCAACCTTCGGCGGAGAACAACTACATGCTGCGTCTCAAGGCATCTGCCCATTCGAATTTCCTGCGTACCGCCCTCGGCGCGGCCACCGCGCTCGCCCTGCTGACCGGCGGCGCCGTGCACGCCCAGACCGTCAAGGTGCTGTCGATCGTCGACCACCCCGCGCTGGACGCGATCCGCGACGGCGTGCGCGCCGAGCTGAAGAGCGCCGGCTATGACGCCGACAAGAACCTGAAGTGGGAATACCAGAGCGCGCAGGGCAACACCGGCACGGCCGCGCAGATCGCGCGCAAGTTCGTCGGCGACCAGCCGAACGCCATCGTCGCCATCGCCACGCCGTCGGCGCAGGCCGTGGTCGCCGCCACGAAGACGGTGCCCGTGGTGTACTCGGGCGTGACCGATCCCGTGGCCGCCCAGCTGGTCAAGGCATGGGGCCCGAGCGGCACCAACGTGACCGGCGTCTCGGACCAGCTGCCGCTGGACAAGCAGGTGGCGCTGATCCTGCGCGTGGTGCCCAAGGCGAAGACCGTCGGCATGGTCTACAACCCCGGTGAAGCCAACTCGGTGGTCGTGGTCAAGGCGCTCAAGGAAATCCTGGCCAAGCAGGGCCTGACGCTGAAGGAAGCCGCCGCGCCGCGCACCGTCGATATCGGCCCGGCCGCGAAGAGCCTCGCCGGCAAGGTGGACGTCATCTACACGAACACCGACAACAATGTGGTCTCGGCGTATGAAGCGCTGGTCAAGGTCGCGAACGAATCGAAGATTCCGCTCGTCGCCGCCGATACGGACAGCGTGAAGCGCGGCGCCGTCGCGGCCCTGGGCATCAACTACGGCGACCTCGGCCACCAGACCGGCAAGATCGTGGTGCGCATCCTCAAGGGCGAGAAGCCCGGCGCGATCGCCTCCCAGACCTCGGACAACCTCGAGCTGTTCGTGAACACGGGCGCAGCCGAGAAGCAAGGCGTCACGCTGTCGCCGGAACTGGTCAAGGAAGCCAAGACCGTCATCAAGTAAGCCCCAGTCAGCCTTGCCAGCCGGGACGCCCGCGCGTCCCGGCACAGGATTCCCCATGTCCCTCTTCTCTCTGCTGGGCGCCCTGGAGATCGGCCTGATCTTCAGTCTCGTCGCCCTCGGGGTGCTGATCTCCTTCCGCATCCTCAACTTTCCCGATCTGACCGTCGATGGCAGCTTTCCGCTCGGCGGCGCCGTCGCGGCCACGCTGATCTCGGCCGGGTACGATCCGTTTCTCGCCACGCTGGTGGCCATCGCCGCGGGCGCCGTGGCGGGCTTCATCACGGGCTGGCTCAACGTGCGCCTCAAGATCATGGACCTGCTCGCCAGTATCCTGATGATGATCGCGCTGTATTCGATCAACCTGCGCATCATGGGCCGCCCCAATGTGCCGCTGATCACCGAGCCCACGCTGTTCACGGTCCTGCAGCCCGAATGGCTGCCCGACTATGTGCTGCGCCCCGCCCTGCTGTTCGTCGTGGTGGTGGTGGCCAAGCTCGCGCTCGACTGGTTCTTCGCCTCGCAGCTGGGCCTCGCGATGCGCGCCACGGGCGCCAATCCGCGCATGGCGCGCGCGCAGGGCATTGCCACGGGCCGCGCCACGCTGGCCGGCATGGCGCTCTCCAACGCGCTGGTCGCGCTGGCCGGCGCGCTGTTCGCGCAGACGCAGGGCGGCGCCGATATCTCGATGGGTATCGGCACGATCGTCATCGGGCTGGCCGCCGTGATCATCGGCGAGACCATCCTGCCGGCACGCCGGCTCGTGTGGGTGACGCTGGCCGTGGTGCTCGGCGCGATCCTCTATCGCTTCTTCATTGCGCTGGCGCTCAACAGCGACTTCATCGGCCTCAAGGCGCAGGATCTGAACCTCGTCACGGCCGCGCTGGTCACGCTGGCGCTGGTGCTGCCCGCCACGCGCAAGAAGCTGTTCGCGCGCAAGAACGGAGGTGCCTGACATGCTTCGCGCAACCGACCTCAAGCTCACCTTCAATCCCGGCACGCCGATCGAGACGCGCGCGCTGCGCGGCCTGAGCCTCGATATCCCGAGCGGCCAGTTCGTCGCGGTGATCGGCTCCAACGGCGCCGGCAAGTCCACGTTCCTCAACGCGATCAGCGGCGACCAGATGGTCGATACGGGCCGCATCATGATCGACGAGACCGACGTCACGAAGCAGCCCGCATGGGACCGCGCGCATCTGGTCGCGCGCGTGTTCCAGGACCCGATGGCGGGCACCTGCGAGGCGCTGACGATCGAGGAGAACATGGCGCTGGCCATGGCGCGCGGCACGCGCCGCGGCTTTGGCGGCGCGCTGAACAAGGCGTCGCGCGAGCTGTTCCGCGACAAGCTGCGCCTGCTGAACCTCGGGCTGGAGAACCGCCTGACGGACCGTATCGGCCTGCTCTCGGGCGGCCAGCGCCAGGCCGTGAGCCTGCTGATGGCCTCGCTGCAGCCGTCGCGCATCCTGCTGCTGGACGAGCATACCGCCGCGCTGGATCCGAAGACGGCCGCTTTCGTGCTGGAACTGACCGCGCGCATCGTCGAGGAGAGCAAGCTCACGACGATGATGGTCACGCACAGCATGCGCCAGGCGCTCGACTACGGCCAGCGCACGGTCATGCTGCATCAGGGGCAGGTCGTGCTCGATGTCTCGGGCGACCAGCGCAAGGGCCTCGACGTGCCGGACCTGCTCAAGATGTTCGAGCAGACGCGCCACGAACAGCTCGACGACGACGCCCTGCTTCTCGGTTGAGCACGCAGTTAGGCAACATCCGTGGCCCGGTGAAAATCGGGCCGCGGCGCTGTGGCTAGCATGGTTGGCACCCGCCGTCTCGCGCCGATGCCGCCATGCCACGCCAATACCTGCTGCAAACCTCCCACGGACAGATCGCGGTCGAAGATTCGGGTAGCGCCGGCGCCCATCATTCGCATACGTCACGTACGCCGCCGGTCCTGCTGATCCACGGCAACTCGTCGTGCCGCGCCGTGTTCCGCCACCAGATGGAAGGCCCGCTGGCCGCCTCGCACCGCCTGATCGCCTTCGACCTGCCCGGCCACGGCGAATCGTCGAACGCGATCGACCCCATCCGCACGTACACGCGCTCCGGTTTTGCCGATGCGGCGATCGAACTGCTGGCAAGGCTCTGCATCGACGACGTGATTCTGGTCGGCTGGTCGCTCGGCGGCCATATCGCGCTCGAGATCGCCGCGCACTTCCGCGGCGTGCGCGGCATGCTGATCTGCGGCACGCCGCCCGTGGGCCGCGACCTGTCGGTCGGGTTCCTGCCGGCCCCGCATATGCGGCTCGCCAGCCAGCAGGTGCTCTCGGCGGAAGACATCGAGACGTTCGGCCATGCAATCTTCGGCGAGCATTTCACGCCCGAACTGCGCGCGGCGATCGCGCGCACCGATGGCATCGCGCGCAAGACGATGTTCGAGGCCGCCCGCGCGGGCGCGGGCGTCGATCAGCGTGCGCTCGTGGAATCGCTGCCCGTGCCGCTAGCCATCGTCAACGGGGCGAACGACCGCTTTCTCAACCTCGACTACATTGACAGCCTGGCCTACGCGAACCTGTGGGAGGGCCGCTGCCTGCGGCTCCCCCACGTGGGCCACGCACCGTTCCGCGAAGCCCCCGCCCAGTTCGATCCCGTGCTCGCGCGATTCCTGCGCGACATGACGCAGGACACGGGGCATTGATCAGAACGCAGGCCCGTTCGGGCTCAGGCGCATGCCCGGCTGCAGCCGGCGCCATGGCAGCTCGGCGGGGTCCGCGATAAACGGTCCCGGCGCGCGAACCACGAGGATCTCTTCGGCAATCGGCGCGAAATCCGCGCGGAAATGCACCGAACTCTTGTTGACGAGAATCTTCATCTGCTCAGGTTCGATCCCGACCACGCGGTACATGTTGCGGTCGAGCAATTGCGCCTTGGCCGAACTCACGGCCACCAGCACGCCGTCGATGCGCAGCCGCGCCATCGGTCCCATGTCGGCCGCCTTGCCGTGCATCATCGGGCCGCCATAGGTGAACCTGCCATCGGACAGCGCTTCCACCTCGAACGTCGCGCGCAGCGGCGCGTCGCCGGCCACCTGCGGACAGCCGCCAAGCGCGATCTCGATCTTGGCGCCGACACCGGCACGGTGCGCGGCGGCCGCGGCGGCGGGATCGCAGACGATGCCGATGGCCGCCTCGTCCGCGCCGGCCGCCAGCAACGCGCGCAGCATGCCCATCGTGTTGCCGTCGCCGCCCACGCCGGGGTTGTCCTGCGTATCGGCCAGGATCACGGGACGCGTCGCGGTCCGCGCCACGGTCATCGCATGCCGCACGGCCGCGTCGGGCGCTTCGAACTGCACGGCCCATTGCGACTCGGGCTCGCAGATGCGCGCGACCAGCGCATCGACCGCGCGCTCCACGCTGCCGCGTTCGAAGCCGTGCCCCCAGACCACGGGCCCGCATTCCGGAAAGTCCGCGGCCGGAAAGCCCGGCGCGAACGACAGCGACAGCAGATCGGCCGGCGCGGTGTCTTCGAGCAGTTCGAGCAGCGCATAGACGCCCTGCGTCGGCTGCATCATCGTGGACATGCTGTTGACGGGAATCAGGAACGGCACGCGGCGCGCCACGCAGACGGGGCGCTTGCCGTGGCGGCCGATCTCCAGCAGCATCTCGGCCGCGCGCCGGCCCGTCTCGGCCATATCGACGTGCGGATACGTGCGATACGCGACGAGGCCGTCGGCCAGCGACAGCATGCGCTCGGTCACGTTGGCGTGCAGGTCGAGCGAGACCACGATGCGCATGTCGGCGCCGACCACGTCGCGCAGGCGCGCGAGCAGCTCGCCTTCGCCATCGTCGAGGTGCTGCGCGACCATGGCGCCATGCAGGTCGAGGTAGATCGCATCGTAGCTGCCGGCTGCCTTGCCTTGCTTTGCGGCCTCGACGATCTCTCCCGCGATGCGCTCGTACGCATCGGTCGTGACGTGGGCCGAGGCCCCCGCCCCCGCCCAGATCACGGGCGTGACCGTGTGGCCATGCGCGCGCACGTGGTGAATGAATCCGCTGACGGGCACATTGACGTCGAGCAGGCCGTAGACCGCCTCGCCCCGCACCATCGCCGGAAAGTCCTCGCCGCGGACAAAGCTTTCGTAGCTCGCCATGGTCGGTGCGAACGTATTGGTTTCGTGCTGGAAGCCTGCGACGAGGATGTTCATGGGGTCTCCTTGCTTCTTGCGCTTGCTGGGGTCGGCTTGCTGGAGTTGATTACTGCGGGACGAGCTCGACCGAGCGCGCCATCTTGCGGAATTTCGCGGTCTCGTCGGCGTAGAACCTTGCCGAGGTCTCGAGCGTCTGCGGCGGCAGCGGCTGCACGCCGGAGAGCTCGAGCGCCTTGATCAGTTCGGGCGAGCGCAATGCCTGCTGCGATGCGTCCAGCAGGACGCGCGCGCGGTCCGCGGGCATGCCCGCGCGCGCCATCACGCCGATCCAGATCGCGTAGACGAACTCGGATTTCTTCGCCACCTGCGTTTCGCCGATGGCCGGGACGTCGGGGAGGTTGCGCATGCGCTGGCTGTCGAGCACGGCCACCGCCTTGATCTTGCGCGTCTCCAGCAACTGCGTGGAGGCACCGATATTCGGGAGGATCGTCATGTCGATCTGATGGCCGGTGAGGTCGGCCAGCATCGGCGTGGCGCCCTTGTACGGGACCTGCAGCACCTTCGCACCGGTCGCTTTGGCCATGTACTCGGCGACGATGTGGTACATCGTGCCATAGCCGGGATTGCCGAACGTCAGGCTCTGCGCGCCGGGCGCCTTGCCGGCCGCGATGATCTGTTCGAGCGAGGTGTAGGGCAGGTCGTTGCGCGTCATGACCACGAGCGGGTGGTTCGACACGGGCGCGACGAGCGCGAGGTCTTCGGACTTGTACTTCGCGCTGGCCAGCGCGAGCGGCGTGAGGATGGCCTCGTTCGGCGAGCCCATGATCAGCGTGTAGCCGTCGGCGGGCCGGCTCAGCAGCCGCTGCATCGCGAGCGCGCCACCGGCGCCGGGCAGGTTCTCGATGACCACGGGCTGGCCCAGCACCTTCGCCATCGCGGGCTGCATCGCGCGGGCCACGACGTCGGCGGGGCCGCCGGGCGGGAAGGCCACGAGCATCGAGATGGGCTTGTTCGGAAACGTCTCGGCCGCGTGCGCCAGTATCGGCAGGACGCCGAGCGCAGTCAGGCCGAGCAGGCGGGCCGCGGTGGACAGGCCGCGGGCGATGACATTGGGGGTATGGCGCATCCTCTTCCTCTCCGTTCTTCCGCGCCCGCGCGATATGGGATGGGGCGTCGTGTGTTACGGATTGTTGGCGTGAGAATGCGTTCGAGCAACAGCAAGATGTGGAGGACATCGTTGCCTGGCAGGCAACGACGCCCCCCCCTCAGACCGTACCGGCCTTGTCGAGCCAGCGCGTCAGCTGGTCGGTGATCGCCGTGCTCGAGAACGAGCAGCTGTCCTGCGCGAACGCGGCGGACATCTCCAGACGGCGCAGCAACTCTTCCATGGCCTGCCCGAACACGGGCGGCAGCGTCAGCGCCGGCGCGGCGCCGCGCCATGCGGTGATCAGTCCCGTCACCGGCAGATCGCCCCGCAGATGACGGTCGAGCGCCGCGCGCATCGTCGCGAGGGTTTCGGTATTGACGCTCATGCGCGCGCCCTCCTCTCCTTGTACAGCTCCCGGAACGTACGCCCGCTCGGCGCGGGCATATCGCGCGTCTCGGTCCACCCCTTGCCCGCCATCGGCAGGCTGGCGATCAGCCCGCTGCGGCCGCCGAGCCGCGACAGGAAGCGCGCGCCGATCCGCGTGGCAAACGCATACAGCGCGGGACGCCTGGCCACATACCCCCACGCCTGCAAGGCAAACCGTTCCTGCCATGGCCGCAGGCCGCGCTCCATCTGTTTCTCGCGCAGCTTGCGCAGCAGGTCGGAGAGCGGAATCGACGCCGGACACACGCGATTGCATTCGCCGCACAGCGTGGCCGCCTGCGGCAGATCGATCGCATTGGCCAGCCCCACATAGCTGGGCGTGAGCACGCTGCCCATCGGCCCCGGATAGACCCAGCCGTACGCGTGCCCGCCGATCTTCTGGTACACGGGGCAATGGTTCATGCAGGCGCCGCAGCGGATGCACCGCAGCATCTCCTGGAACTCGCCGCCGATCAGCCCGCTGCGGCCACCATCGACGAGCACGAAGTACATATGGTCGGGCCCATCCTTCTCGCCCTCGGCGCGCGGCCCCGTCAGCAGCGAGAAATAGTTCGAGATGGCCTGTCCCGTGGCCGAACGCGGCAGCAGCCGCATGACGGTGGCCAGATCCTCGAGCGTCGGCAGGACCTTCTCGATACCGGTCACCGCCACGTGCACGCGCGGCATGATCGTGCACATGCCTTCGTTGCCCTCGTTGGTCACCACGGCCACCGAGCCGGTCTCCGCGATCACGAAGTTGCCGCCCGTCACGCCCATGTCCGCGGACAGGAACTCGGGACGCAGCACGCCGCGCGCCTCGCGGGTCATCTCCGACACGTCGGTCAGGCGCGGCTTGTTGTGGACGCGCGCGAACAGGTCCGCCACTTCGTCCTTGTCCTTGTGGATCACGGGCGCAATGATGTGCGACGGCGGCTCCGAGTCGTTGATCTGCAGGATGTATTCGCCCAGATCGGTCTCGATGCTCTGCACGCCCATCTCGCCGAGCACCTGGTTCAGCCGCATTTCCTCGGTCACCATCGACTTCGACTTGATGACCTTCTTCACGCCATGCTTCAGCGCGATATCGGCCACGAGCTTCGCCGCGTCGGCCGTGGTTTCCGCGTAGAGCACGGTGGCGCCGCGCTTCGTCGCGGCTTCCTCGAAGGTCGTGAGCCAGACGTCGAGGTTCTCCAGCGCGCGATTGCGGCGCTCCTTCAGCGCGGCGCGCGTGGCGTCGAAGTCGATCGCCTGAATGGCCTCGGCGCGCGCGGAGACGAATTTCGTGGAAAGCTTCTTGAGGTTCTGCTGCAGGCGCTGGTCGGCCAGCTTCTGGCCGGCACGCGCCTTGAATTCCATGCTGTGGACTTGCATCGTGGGGCTCGTCTCGTATGTCGTTATGCGTCGCCGGCCAGCACCTGCGCGATATGGAGCACGCGCGTGCGGTCGTCGCCGGACCGGCGCAGGCGGCCCTCGATATTGAGCATGCAGCCGAGGTCGCCCAGTACCACGGCGTCGGCGCCGCTCGCCTTGATGTTCGCACACTTCTCGTCGACGATCGCCGTCGAGATGTTGCCGTACTTGACCGAGAACGTGCCGCCAAACCCGCAGCATGCCTCGCAGTTGTTCATTTCGGTCAGCGTCACGCCGGGCAACTGGCCCAGCAGCGCGCGCGGCTGCTGCTTGACGCCGAGCTCGCGCAGGCCCGAGCACGAGTCGTGATAGGTCACGTGTCCCGTGAAGCCCGAATCGAGCGTCCGCACCTTTGCCACATTGACGAGGAAGTCGGTCAGCTCGAACACGCGTTCGCGCAGCCGCTCGTAGCGGCCATGCAGTTCGGGATCGTCGCGCAGCAGGTCGTGATAGTGATGGCGGATCATGCCACCGCACGAGCCCGACGGGACCACGACGTAGTCGAACATCTCGAACTCGCGCAGGAATTTCTCGGCCAGATCGCGCGAGACCGCCCGCTCGCCCGAGTTGTAGGCCGGCTGGCCGCAGCACGTCTGCGCCTCCGGCACCATGACGTCGTAGCCGGCGTTTTCCAGCAGCTTGAGCACGGAGAACCCAATCTCCGGCCGCATGAGGTCCACCAGGCAGGTGGCAAACAGCCCGACTCGCATCGTTTTCCTTTTATCCAGACCCGAAACCCCGCAATTATGCCGCGCGCCCGGCGCCGCGCGGCTCAACTTATTCAGCCCGAGGCCCAATCCTGCTCATCTGTACACACTGCACCGACATTTCACCTATTGAAATTTTCACGATGCGAGATAGAATCAGGCAACCGCTTAAAAAATTGCCGCAGGGCAACATTTCACTCATGGCAGAAACAGAGAAGTCGCCGGGCAAGACATCGATCCAGGTCATCGAACGCATGATGACGCTGCTCGATGCCCTCGCCCAGCATGCCGATCCGGTCAGCCTGAAGGAGTTGTCGCTGGCGACCGGCCTGCATCCCTCGACCGCGCACCGCATTCTCAACGACATGGTCGCGTGCCGTTTCGTGGACCGGTCGGATCCGGGCAGCTATCGCCTGGGCATGCGGTTGCTCGAGCTCGGCAACCTCGTCAAGGCGCGCCTTTCGGTGCGCGATGCGGCGCTGGCGCCCATGCGCGCGCTGCACCGCGTCACGGGGCAGACCGTGAACCTGTCCGTGCGGCAGGGCGACGAGATCGTCTATATCGAGCGCGCGTACAGCGAGCGCTCGGGCATGCAGGTCGTGCGCGCGATCGGCGGCCGCGCGCCGCTGCACCTGACGTCGGTCGGCAAGCTGTTTCTGGCCGCGGACGAGGCGGTGCGCGTGCGCAGCTATGCCACGCGCACAGGACTCGCCGGCCATACGCGCACATCCATTACCGATCTGACCAAGCTCGAGCGCGAGCTCAACTGGGTTCGCACGAACGGTTATGCGCGCGACAACGAGGAGCTCGAACTCGGCGTGCGTTGCATCGCCGCGGGCATCTACGACGATTCGCGGCGCCTCGTTGCGGGCCTGTCGCTGTCGGCGCCGGCGGACCGGCTGCAGGACAGCTGGCTGCAGAACCTCAAGGACACCGCGCTGCAGATCTCGCGCGGCATGGGCTACGCGACCGATGCCACGGCCGCCGGCCACGGCAGCCAGTTGTCGCATCACGGCTCGCACGGCGCGGCCGCATAGCCACCGAACGCACACCTTCTCATGTCCAGTTCCGATTTTCCCGCCCGGCTGACGGAAGCGCTCGGCCCCGATACGGTTTTCACCGCCCCTGACGATATCGCCCCGTGGCTCGCCGACTGGCGCGGCATCTATCGTGGACACGCGCAGGCCGTGGTGCGGCCGCGTACCGTCGATGACGTGTCGCGCGCGCTCGCGCTGTGCCAGCAGGCCGGCGTACCCGTGGTGCCGCGCGGCGGCAATACGGGCCTGTGCGGTGGCGCCACGCCCGATGCGCAGCCCGTCAACGTGGTGCTGAGCCTCGACCGCATGAACGCCGTGCGCTCGCTCGACACGATTGCCAACACGATGGTCGCCGAAGCGGGCTGCATTCTCGGCAACCTGCGCCGCACCGCCGCGGAAGCGAACCGTCTGCTGCCGCTGTCGCTCGCGGCCGAGGACTCCTGCCAGATCGGCGGCAACCTGTCGACGAACGCCGGTGGCGTGAACGTCGTCCGCTATGGCATGACGCGCGAGCTCGTGCTCGGCGTGGAAGCGGTGCTACCCAATGGCGAGGTGTTCAATGGCCTGCGCACGCTGCGCAAGGACAACACGGGCTACGACCTCAAGCAGTTGCTGATCGGCGCGGAAGGCACGCTCGGCGTGATCACGGCCGCGTCGCTGCGGCTGTTCCCGCGCACCGATACGCGCTGCGTGGTGCTCGCCGCGGTGGAATCGCCGAAGCAGGCGCTGGAGTTGTTCGAGCTGCTGTTCGAGCGCTGCGGCGCGCGCGTGCAGGCCTACGAGTTCTTCACGAGCGCGTGCCTGGACCTCGTGCTCGCGCATGCCGAGGGCGTGCAGGAACCGTTCGCGCAGCGGTATCCGTCGTATGTGCTGATGGAGCTCGCCGACAGCACCGACGAGGCCGCGCTCAACGCGCTGCTCGAGCAGGTCATCGGCGATGCGCTGGAGCGCGAACTCTGCCTCGACGCCGTGGTATCGGCCTCCCTCGCGCAACTGCATGCGCTGTGGAAGCTGCGCGAGGAAATCTCGGAAGCGCAGCGCGCGGACGGTCCGCATCTCAAGCACGATATCTCGCTGCCGATCGAGCATATCCCGGCGTTCATGGCATCGATGGAAGCACGCCTGCGCGCGCGCAGCGCGGATATCCGGCCCTTTATCTTCGGCCATTTCGGCGACGGCAATCTGCACTACAACCTCTCCCGCCCGGCCGGCGCGCCGCGCGAATGGGCCGCGCAGGATGGCGAAGCCTTCACCGACGAAGTGCTCGACGAGGTGGTGCGCTACGGCGGCAGCATCAGCGCGGAGCACGGCATCGGCCAGCTGAAGCGCCATGCGTTCCTGCATACGAAGGACCCGCTGGAACTGCGCCTGATGCGCGAGATCAAGCGTGTCTTCGATCCCGCCGGCATCATGAACCCCGGCAAGCTGCTCTGATATCGCACGCTTCTGTCGCATCTCCACCGGCCTTCGCGTTTACCCCTGCATCGCGCCCTGCCCCGTGTAAGAACCGGGTAAGGGCCGCGCATTACCTTGTCACCATTCCGTGCGCACACGGTGACAAAGATCATGCAGGAGACACCATGCAGCAAGATGTGATGGAAAGGCTGAAGGCCAGCCGGCAGTATCGGGAGTTGATCAGGCGTCGTGGCCGGCTGAGCTGGATGCTCACGGCCGTGATGCTCGTGGTGTACTACGGATACGTGCTGCTGATCGCATTCGACAAGGAAGTCCTCGCCGCGCGCGTGGGCAGCGGCGTGATGACATGGGGCATGCCGATCGGCCTGTTCGTCATCGTCTTCACCGTCGTGATCACCGGGTTGTACGTGCGTCACGCCAACAGCGTGTATGACGACCTGACCGACAAGATCAAGCAGGAGGTCGCATGAACGCCCGCCTCGTTGCGGCCGCGCTCGCGGCCATGATTGCCTCGGCTGGCGCCCTCGCGGCGGGCGGAGACCTCGGTCAGGCGGTGAAGCAGCCCACGAACTGGACCGCCATCGGCATGTTCGTGGTGTTCGTCATCGGCACGCTGTTCATCACCAAGTGGGCCGCCAAGAAAACCAAATCGGCCGCCGCGTTCTACACGGGCGGCGGTATCTCCGGCTTCCAGAACGGCCTCGCGATCGCGGGCGACTTCATGTCCGCGGCCTCGTTCCTCGGCATTTCCGCCGCGGTCTACACGAGCGGTTATGACGGGCTGATCTATTCCATCGGCTTCCTCGTGGGCTGGCCCATCATCACGTTCCTGATGGCCGAGCGGCTGCGCAATCTCGGCCGCTTCACGTTCGCCGACGTGGCCGCGTATCGCTTCAAGCAGGGTCCGATCCGCGCGTTCGCGGCGTCGGGCACGCTCGTCGTGGTGGCGTTCTACCTCATCGCGCAGATGGTCGGCGCGGGACAGCTCATCAAGCTGCTGTTCGGCCTCGAGTACTGGATCGCCGTCGTCATCGTCGGCGTGCTGATGATGGTGTACGTGCTGTTCGGCGGCATGACGGCCACGACGTGGGTGCAGATCATCAAGGCCTGCCTGCTGCTCGGCGGCGCGTCGTTCATGGCGTTCATGGTGCTCGCGCAATACCACTTCAGCCCCGAGCAGTTGTTCGCCAAGGCCGTGGAGGTCCACGCGAAGAAAGAATCGATCATGAGCCCGGGTAACTTCATCAAGGATCCGATCTCGGCCATCTCGTTCGGCATCGCGCTGATGTTCGGTACCGCGGGCCTGCCCCACATCCTGATGCGCTTCTTCACCGTGCCCAACGCGAAGGAAGCGCGCAAGTCGGTGTTCTGGGCCACGACGTGGATCGGCTACTTCTACATCCTCACGTTCATCATCGGCTTTGGCGCGATCGTGCTCGTGGGGACCAATGCGAGCTTCCAGGACGGCAGCGGCAAGCTCCTGGGCGGCGTGAACATGGCGGCCGTGCATCTGGCCAGCGCGGTGGGCGGCAACGTGTTCCTCGGCTTTATCTCGGCCGTGGCCTTCGCGACGATCCTCGCGGTGGTGGCGGGCCTGACGCTGGCCGGCGCCACGGCCGTCTCGCATGACCTCTATGCGACGGTCTTCAAGCACGGCCAGGCATCGAGCGCGATGGAGCTGCGCGTATCGAAGCTCACGACCATCGTGCTAGGTTTCGTCGCCGTGGTGCTCGGCATCGTGTTCGAGAAGCAGAACATCGCGTTCATGGTCTCGCTCGCGTTCGCCGTGGCGGCCTCGGCCAACTTCCCGGTGCTGTTCATGTCGGTGCTGTGGCGCGGCTGCACCACGCGCGGCGCGATGATCGGCGGCTTCCTCGGCCTGCTGTCGGCCGTGATCCTCACCGTGCTGTCGCAGGCCGTGTGGGTGGACGTGTTCCACTTCAAGAGCGCGCCCTTCCCCTACACGTCGCCGGCGCTGTTCTCGATGACCATCGGCTTCGCGGGGATCTGGCTGTTCTCGGTCACCGACAAGTCGCGCCGCGCGGCCGTGGACAAGGCGGGCTTCGAAGCGCAGGAACTGCGTTCGGAAACGGGCATCGGCGCGGGCGAAGCCACCGCGCACTGAACGTCAACGCGCCGTCCGCAGCATCGGAAACAGCGGCGGCGCGCCTCCCACACGAATCGTGGCCAGCGCCTCGAAACCGTGGCGGCCGTAGAAATCCAGATTGCGCGGATTGGACGACCATAGCCACGCGGGCAGATGCGCCGCGTCGCAGGCCTGCAGGCCCTCCGCGAGCAGGCGGCCGCCAAGGCCCCGGTCCCGGAATGCGGGATCGATCCCGATCGACGACAGATACCAGTGCGGACCGGTGGGCCGCGTCTCGTAGACGCGGCCGATCAGTTCGCCGAGGACCTTCCGCAGCGGCGCCTCCACGGTCTGGCGCACCACGTCGTCGATGGCGGCATCGTCATCCTCCGCGCCTGGGGGCAGCCACAACGCCGTGCCCGCGCTGCGCCCATCGACCGCGATCGTCCGCGCGCCGCCCGCGCCCCGCGCATCGGCGACGAGCACGCGGAACAACGAGGCACTGCCGCGCAGATAGCCGTCCGGGCCGTCGTACATCCAGCGCATGAACGGATCGGTATCGAAAGCGAGCACGAGCGACGCCGCGGCGCGTTCGATATCGTGCGGTGCGTCGCCCACGCTGGCGACAGTCGCGTTGTTCGAGGCTTCCATGCAAACGTCCATCCATAAAAAAACGCGCCGCGGGCTGCCGCCCGGGCGCGTTTTCAAGTTGGCTGCGGCAAAAGGTCAGATGCCGCGTGCCTGCTGCGAGACCAGGACCGCATGCGGATGGCTAGGGCCCTGCGTAAGGTTTGGGGAGTTCGGGAACGCGTGCGGCTGCTGCGCCGCCGGCGCGTGCTCGAGCCAGTCGCGCACGCGCGTGGCATCGGCAAAGCGCGAGAGCTTGCCCACCGAATCCAGGAACACCATCACCACGTTGCGGCCGTTGACGCGCGCCTGCATCACGAGGCACTGGCCGGCCTCCGAGATGAAGCCGGTCTTCTGCAGGCCGATTTCCCAGTTGCCGCCGCGTACGAGGCGGTTGGTACTGACGTAATGCTGCGTGCGGCCGAGCACGTTCACTTCATGCTCGGTCTGCGTCGAGAACTCGCGAATCGTCGGATTGCGATAGGCGGCGTTGACGAGGCGCGCCAGATCCATCGCGCTCGAGACGTTGCTGCTCGACAGGCCGCTCGAATCCACGAAGTGGCTGTCGTTCATGCCGAGTTCGCGCGCCTTGCGGTTCATCTGCGAGACGAATGCGGGCAGGCCACCGGGGTAGCTGCGGCCCAGCACCGACGCGGCGCGGTTCTCCGACGACATCAGCGCGAGCAGCAGCAGTTCCTGCCGCGTCAGCTGCGTGCCGAAGCGCAGGCGCGAGCTGCTGTGCTTCTCGAGGTCCTTGTCTTCCTCGCCAATCGTCAGCACCTCGTCCATCGGCAGGCGCGAGTCCATCACCACGAGCGCGGTCATCAGCTTCGTGATCGATGCGATCGGCAGCACGGCGGTCGGGTTCTTCTGAAACAGGACCTCGTTGGTGCTCTGGTCCATCACGAGCGCCACGGACGAACGCAGCGCGAGCGCGTCCTCGGTGTCGCGCAGACCCATCGCTTCACCGAGCGACGGCTTGGCCGGCACGAAGGCCGCGCGGACCGGCGCGGCGCGTTGCGCGACGACGGTTCGCTTGCCGTTCCGCAACACGATGGTCTTGCGCGACGGCGCCGCCGATTCCTTCGCGGCGGCAACCTTGGCAGAAGACTTAGTCGCTTTTACCGGCTTTTTCGCGGACTTACCCGACGATTGCGCAGATTTGGCATTTTTGGAAGTGGCCGCTTCGGCCACGGGAGCGGCGAGCACGGCCAGCGACACCAGCGCGGCCGTTGCAAGCGTATTCAGCCCAACCGGGCTGAAGAGGCGAAATAGGGAGAAATCGGTCCGGAACATTGTTCTGTGCGACGCGGCATCAGGAATGGCGCTAGTTTAGGAAATAAAGAAATTCTTAGCAAGATTAGAGACTTACAGAAGCTCGTTAAAGTTCGATTTCGCAGACATTCCGTATTACGGAAAAAGAAATCGATACATCACCTTCATGCCCTTCCACTGCCGCGCGGGCCGACCGCCATTCCTGTTTATCGGCCATGCGCGACACTTCCTGAGCCTCCGTTCGTGTCACGACAGGAAACGCGCGAACCCCTCGACCGGTTCACGTTCCGTGATCAATTGATTCTCCACCGCCTCGGGATTCGCGTAACCCAGCGCCATCCCGCACACCACCATCTCGTCCGCCGTCAAGCGCAGGTGGTCGCGGATGACGCTGTGGAACTGCGTGAAGGCCGCCTGCGGGCAGGTATCGAGCCCGCGCGCGCGGGCGGCCACCATGATGCTTTGCAGGAACATGCCGTAGTCGAGCCAGCTCCCCTGCTCCATGATCCGGTCGATCGTGAAGATCATCCCGACCGGCGCATCGAAAAACTGGAAATTGCGCGCGTGCTGCGCATGCATGCGCGCCTTGTCCTCCTTGCCGATCTGCAGCAGCCCGTACAGGTCCCAGCCCACCTTGCGGCGGCGCGCGAGATACGGGTTGACCCACTCGCGCGGATAGTAGGGATACTCCTCGTGATACTTGGCATCGCGTTCAGGATCGTCGTACGCGGCGAGCACGTCCGTGCAGAGCCGCACCTTCGCATCGCCGGCCAGTACGTACACGCGCCACGGCTGCGCGTTCGTGCCCGACGGCGCACGGCTGGCCACCGAGAGAATGTCCTCGATGGTCTCGCGCGGCACCGGCGTGTCCAGAAACGCGCGGATCGAGCGGCGCGTGACGATCGCGCGATCGACGATGGCCGCCTCGGCCGGGATGTCGGTAACTTCGCTGTCTGCGCTGGCCATGCTGTCGGGTCTCCTTGTGTCTAGAGTAGTCACTACGATCGCGGGCGGCGGATCACGAATGCCACGCCCAACGCCGCCACCGCCATGCCCGCGGCCGCCACGGGCGAGAACCGCTCGCCGAACAGCAGCCACGCCATGACCGCCGTGGTCGGCGGCGTGAGGTACATGAGGCTCGAGACGCGCATCGCGGCCCCGCGCCGGATCAGCAGGAACAGCAGCGAGATCGCGCCGAGCGACAGCGCCACGATCGACCACGCTAGCGCCCCGGCGAGCGCGAGGTTCCAGTGCACCTCGCGTGTCTCAAACGCGAACATGAACGGCAGGCAGGCAACGGCCGAGGCACCGAACTGGATGACCGCGCCCATGCGCAGGTCGAACATCGGGCAGAAGTGCTTCTGGTACAGCGTGCCGGCCGTGATCGACGCGAGCGCGCCCACCGCCAGCGCGAGACTCGTCACCGACAGCCCGATCGTGCTGAGCTTGCTGGATACCACCAGTCCGACACCGACGAGGCCGAGGACCAGCCCGAGCCATTGCAGGAACCGTACCCGCTCGCCCATGCGCGTGGCGACCATCGCCGTGAGCACGGGCTGCATGCCGACGATCAGCGCGGACAGGCCCGCGGGCATGCCAAGCTTGATCGCCGCCCAGACTCCGCCGAGATAGCCGGCCTGCAGCAGCAGACCCGACACCGCGATATGGCCGATGCGGACCCCGTCGATCGCCCCGCGCGCCGTGCGCGGCAGCGGCACACGCGCGAGCACGACGAACGGCACCATCAGGACCAGCACGCCGGCAAAGCGCAGGAACAGGAACGTCATCGGCTCCGCATAGGGCAACCCGTACTTGGCGACGATAAAGCCCGTGCTCCATAGCACCACGAACAGCCAGGGCATGGCCGCGAGCCACAGGCGCTGGCCCGTGCCCGCCGCCTCCGGCACGCCGGCCACGGCGACGTTACCGCCCGCGCTCATGTCGCCACCCCGGTCGCCACCCCGGCCGACACCCCCACGCCAGCCCCCGTATGCCGTGCCCGCCATTGCGCATGGTGGCGCGCCGCGAGCGTCACCGTCTGCAGATGCACGGCAACCGTGTCCTCGATGCGGTTTCCATAGCCGCCGGCCATGGCCACGGCGATCGGCAGGCCGCGCGCGAGCGCCGCGTCGAAGACCAGCGTATCGCGCCGCGCCAGCCCCGCCAGGGTCAGCCTCAAGCGCCCGAGGCGGTCTCCCTCGTGCGGGTCCGCGCCGGCCAGGTAGATCAGCAGGTCCGGCGCGAAGCGCGCGAACAAGGTGTCGAGCGCGCCCTGCAGCGCCTGCGCGTAGGTCTCGTCGTCGCAGCCGTCGGGCAGGCCGACGTCGAGGTCGCTGGCTTCCTTGCGGAACGGATAGTTCTTCTCGCCGTGGAGCGAGAGCGTGAAGATCGACGGATCGTCGCGCAGGATCGACGCGGTGCCGTTGCCCTGATGCACGTCGAGGTCGATCACGGCCACGCGCCGCGCCAGGCCATCGCGCTGCAGCCGGCGCGCGGCGATGGCGGCATCGTTGAACACGCAGAAGCCGCCGCCCTTGTCGGCATAGGCATGGTGCGTGCCGCCGGCGAGGTTGACCGACACGCCCTCGGCGAACGCGCTCCGGCAGGCTTCGATGGTCGCGCCGGCCGAGCGGCGCGAGCGCTCCACCATTTCCATGGACCACGGAAAGCCGATTTCACGCTGGCGCGCGGGGTCCAGCTGGCCGGCCGACACATCGGCGATATAAGTCGCGTCATGGGCCAGGGCCAGCGCGTCGTCATCGGCGCGCGGCGCCTCCCGGAACACGATACCGGGCACTTCCGCGGCCACCGCGTCCCGCAACATGCTGTATTTGCGCATCGGAAACCGATGGCCGGGTGGAAGCGGAAGGACGAAGTGATCGGCGTAGAAGGCAAGCATAGGGCAGGCAAGTATAGGGCGCGATGTTAGCACCGCTGCCCTGCCCGCGCGGAAGCGGCCTCCGGGGCGCCTTCCGCGCCCGAAAATCCCGCGCCGCATCATTGGCCGCGCGGCTTTCTTGATAGGGACAAACCCTGATAGCGGGCCCCGGAGGTGGCGAGCCCTGCCCCTGTGGCGCCATTTGTGCCGGTTACTTTTGTGCGATGCACAAAAAGCGCTTGACTCCAATGAGACAAACCTTAGAATAGGAATTGTTGCGGCGCACCAATGGTAAACCCTCTAAAAATGATCGACGAACGATCATCGGGGGTCGGCGGTGCGACAGACGCAAAACGTACGCTCGGGCTGGCCTGGACCGCGGTTCATGGCTCTGACATCTGGGCGACCTACTTTCATTTTGCTAGACCTTGAAGTCCACCCACTTCATCCACTGGAGACCAGCAATGATCCTTACCCCGGAACAAGTTGCAGCAGCGCAAAAGGCCAACCTCGAGACCCTGTTCGGTCTGACCACCAAAGCCTTCGAAGGCGTTGAGAAGCTTGTTGAACTGAACCTGCAAGTGGTCAAGGCGACCTTCGCCGAGAACGTCGACAACGCCAAGAAGACCCTGACGGCCAAGGATGCGCAGGAAGTGCTGGCCATCCAGGCTTCGCTGATTCAGCCGGTCGCCGAGAAGACCCTCGCCTACACGCGTCACCTGTACGAAATCGCTTCGGAAACCCAGAGCGAGTTCACCAAGGTCGCCGAAGCGCAGCTGGCCGAAGGCTCGAAGAACGTGCAAGCGCTCGTCGACAACTTCGCCAAGAACGCACCGGCCGGTTCGGAATCGACCGTCGCAATCGTGAAGTCGGCCATCTCGGCGGCGAACAACGCCTACGAGTCGGTCCAGAAGGCCACCAAGCAAGCCGTGGAAATT
The DNA here is from genome assembly GCF_038440175.1 of Cupriavidus sp. OTU4054. Lineage (NCBI taxonomy): Bacteria > Pseudomonadati > Pseudomonadota > Betaproteobacteria > Burkholderiales > Burkholderiaceae > Cupriavidus > Cupriavidus sp. OTU4054. Next base: position 12,690 of record NZ_JASATF010000044.1, on the reverse strand, counting down.
GCTGAAAGCAACTTCCAGGTTGCCGCGACCGCCGCAAGCAAGGCTGCCCAGCAAGCCAGCGCATCGGCCCGCACCGCTGCCAAGAAGTCGGCTGCCGCTACCGTCTGATTGACGTAGCTGCCTGACCCGCGACCGGCTTCGGCCGGTCCGTTGGCAAAGCGCACCGCCGCACTGTGCGCTTTGCCAACGGGGATGTCACACATCCCGTACCCACGTCTCCTCGGTACCTCCAACGGTATCGTTGAAACCCGGCGCCCGATCTGGCGGCCGGGTTTTTTTTGTCTTTCTTATCCTTTCATTGTGGCGGCTCGATCAGGCTCACATGCGCCGCCACGATCTTCCATCCCGCCTCGAGTCTCGCCCACGTCTGCATCTGCCGCCCGAGCAGCGGCGTGGCATCGCTCGTGAACTCGGTGCTCACCGTGGCGTAGTCGTCGCCAAACGTCGTCACCACCGTACGATGGAGCCGCCGCGAACGCGGCACCGGTTCGCACGTTTCCCGCCATGCGCGAATTGCCGCGCCGCCGAGCTGGACTTCGGCGATGCCGTAGCGCACGGTCTCCGGCGTTTCCCAGAACAAGGCATTCATCGCGGCGATGTCGTTATCGACGAGCGCGCGCTCATAGGCTTCGAACGCGGCCGCGACTTGCGCGACCGCTTCGGGTCGATTGATTTCCATGGTCTTGGACATAAGAAGTGAGGATCAGGCGGCCGCGGCCAGCGCGGCCAGTGGCGCGGTCCAGCCGACGATGCCGCCCTGCGAACGGATCATCGCGAGCGTCGCATCGCGGAAGGCCGGGAAGTAGCTCGCGGTCGCATCCTCGACCAGCAGGCAGTCGTAGCCGCGATCGTTGGCCTCGCGCATCGAGGTCTGCACGCAGACTTCGGTGGTCACGCCGGCAAACACCAGATAGCGGATCTCGCGATCGCGCAGGGCCGCGTCGAGGTACGTCGCGTAGAACGCGCCCTTGCCCGGCTTGTCGATCACGAGCTCGCCCGCCACTGGCGCGACGGCATCGACGATCGCATTGCCGGGCTCGCCCCGGATCAGGATGCGGCCCATGGGGCCCGGGTCCCCGATCCGCATGCCCGGCGATCCGCGCAGGCGCTTGGCGGGCGGGCAATCGGCCAGATCGGGCGCATGGGACTCGCGCGTATGCACGACGAACCAGCCCGACGCGCGCGCATGCGCAAGCAGCGCCGCGGTCGTCGGGACGATGCCCGAGAGCAGCGTCACGTCGTTGCCGAGCGAGCTGCCGAAGCCGCCCGGCTCGATGAAATCGCGCTGCATGTCGATGACGACGAGCGCGGTATGGCGCGGGTCGAACGTGAATGGGGACGGTTGCGCGGCGGCAGTAAGCATGGTGGGCGACGTCGAGTCAGGCATGTCCGGAACGAGAAGACACTTCAGGCCGCGAGCGGCCGGTCGCGGTCGCCATGCTGGCCGGCCATATGCCGGCCGAGCACTTCACGGTCCGCGGTGCCGGCGGGAACTTCGAACACGATCTGCCCCTCCGCGATCACCGCGATGCGGTCCGCCAGCGCAAGCAGTTCATCGAGGTCTTCGCTGATCAGCAACACGGCCGCGCCCGCATCGCGCGCGGCAAGCAGCCGCGCATGAATATCGGCGACCGCCGCGAAATCGAGCCCGAACACGGGGTTCGCGACGATCAGCACATCGACGGGCTGACCCAGTTCGCGCGCGAGCACCGCGCGCTGCACGTTGCCGCCCGAGAGCGTACCGATCGGCCGGTCCGGCACCGGCGGCTTGACGTTGAACTCCGCGATACGCGCGCGGGCACGTTCGCGCGTGGCGCGGCGGTTGAAGCGCCAGCCGTGCTGGCGCAATGGCGCGCGATCGAAGTCGCGCAGGGCCAGGTTGTCGGCGATGCTCATGCCCGGCACGCACGCGTTGCGCAATGGCTCCTCGGGAATCGCGAACACGCGGCCCGCGCGCATCTGCTCGCGCGTGGCGTGATACGGCTGTCCGGCCACGCGCATTGCGCCCTGCCGCAGCGGCCGCTGCCCCGTGAGCGCCTCCACGAGTTCGCGCTGGCCATTGCCGGACACACCCGCGATCCCCAGGATCTCGCCGGCCCTGACCGCGAGCGCGAGATCGCGCACGGCCGCATGGCCGCGACCGTCGATCACGGTGGCATCGTCGATCTGCAACCGCACGGGCGCATCGGCGGCCACGGGCTTGCGCGCGGCGCGATCGCCGCCGTCGTGCGCGAGCGTGCGGCGATCGATCGCGGAGCCCTCGGTGCCCATCATCCAGGCGGCGAGCCGCGAAGGCAGATCCGTCTCCTCCTCCATCACCTTGCAGGTGCCGACCTGCCGGCCCTTGCGCAGCACGGTCACATCGTCCGCATAGGCCATCACCTCGCGGAACTTGTGCGTGATCATCAGCACCGTGAGCTCGCCACGCGAGGTCAGCGTGCGCATCAGGCCCAGTACCTCGTCCGCTTCCTGCGGCGTGAGCACCGAGGTCGGTTCGTCGAGGATCAGGAAGCGCTGCTCCAGATAGAGCTGCTTGAGAATTTCGAGCTTCTGTTTCTCTCCGGCCGCGAGCGCGGACACCGGCGCATCGAGCGGCAGGCGGAACGGCATGCGGCCCATGAAGTCGCGCAACGCGGCACGCTCGCGCGACCAGTCGATGCGCCATGGCAGCCGCCCGCGCGAGAGCAGCAGGTTCTCTTCGACCGACAACCCCTCCGCCAGCGTGAAATGCTGGTACACCATGCCGATGCGCAGGGCCTGCGCGTCGCGCGGCGAGGCAATGCGCACCTCGCGGTTGTCGGCGACGATCTGCCCCGCATCGAGCACGCCGTAGCCGACGAGCCCCTTGACCAGCGTGCTCTTGCCCGCGCCGTTCTCGCCGAGCAGCGCATGGATGGTGCCCGGCGCCACGCGGATCGACACGTCGTCGAGCGCCCGGAACGTGCCGAACGACTTCGACGCCCCTACCACCTCGAGCCCCAGCCCGCCCGCCATGATCACGCTCCCAGCGTCGCCAGCAGCGCGTGGGAGTCCGACACCGTGCCGAACACCCCGCCCTGCATCGTCACCATATGCAGCGCGGCCTCGTGATTGCCGCGATCGGTGGCGCCGCAGCAATCGGCGAGGATCGTGCATTCGAAGCCACGGTCGTTGGCCTCGCGCATCGTCGTATGCACGCACACATCGGTCGTGATGCCCGTGAGCACGAGGTTCTCGATACCGCGCGTGCGCAGGATCAGTTCGAGGTCCGTCGCGCAGAACGAGCCCTTGCCGGGCTTGTCGATCACGACCTCGCCCGGCAGCGGCGCGAGTTCGTCGATGATCTCCCAGCCTTTCTCGCCGCGCACGAGGATCTTGCCGCAGGGGCCGTCGTCGCCGATGCCCACGCCATCGATGCCGGCCTGGCGGCTGCGCCAGCGCTTGTTGGCGGGCAGGTCCGACAGGTCGGGCCGATGGCCTTCGCGCGTATGGATGATCGTGAAGCCCTGCGCGCGCATGGTGTCGAGCACGCGGCGAATCGGCTCGATGGGCGCGCGCGTCATCGACAGGTCGTAGCCCATGCGATCGACATAGCCGCCAAAACCGCAGAAGTCGGTCTGCATGTCGATGATGACGAGCGCCGTGTTCTCCGGACGCAGATCGCCGTTGTACGGCCACGGATAAGGTTTGGCTTCGATGGTGCGGGACATGGGTGGTGTTCTCCGTTGCAGAGCTTCCGCGCGTCAATGCGTCAGCGCGTCAGGCTCAGTTCGCCCGGGGCGCCGGCGAGCGCACGATCGGGACGGCAGTTGATGATCATGATGACGAGGGTCAGCACATAGGGCGCGGCATTGAACAGGTAATACCCGCTGGTCACGCCAATGGCCTGCAGTGCCGGACCGAGCGCGCCCGCGGCGCCGAACAGCAGCGCGGCCCACAGGCAGCGCAGCGGTTGCCAGCGCGCGAAGATCACGAGCGCCACGGCCATCAGGCCCTGCCCGCTCGACAGCCCTTCGTTCCAGCTGCCCGGGTAGACCAGCGACAGATACGCGCCGCCCACGCCCGCGAACGCGCCGCCGATCGCGGTGGCGGCCACGCGGATGCGCGTGAGCGGATAGCCCATCGCGCGCGCGGTCTCGGCGTGATCGCCGACCATGCGCAGCGTCAGGCCCCAGCGCGTCGCGCGCATGCCCCATTGCAGCACGAAGGCCAGCGCCACGCCGATGACGAACAGCACGTTGATGCGCAGCACCTGTTCCAGCTGCGGCATGTGGGTCCACTTGCCGAGTTCGAGCGACGGCAGCATCGGCGCCTGCGGCGCGATAAAGGGCTTGCCAATAAAGAATGCAAGGCCGGTGCCGAGCAGCATCAGCGCGATACCAAACGCGATATCGGACACGCGCGGCAGCGAGCAGACCAGCCCGTGCAGGCAGCCGAGCAGCAGCCCCACGCATGCGGCCGCGAGCACGCCGGTCCACGGCGACCCGGACAGATAGGCCACCGCGTAGCCACTCATCGCGCCCGACACGAGAATGCCTTCCAGGCCGAGGTTCACGCGGCCGCCCTTCTCGGTCAGGCACTCGCCAAGGCTCACGAACAGATACGGCGTGCTGACGCGAATGGCGCCGCTGACCAGCGACAGCACCAGCACGACCCATGGCGATTGCAGATCAGACATGACGGGTCTCCATCGAGGCGCCTTCGCTACCGGGCCGCGACGCCTGCATGCGTGCCTGCAGGCGCAGGCGCCATGCCGCGATGCGGCCGCCCAGGGCTTCCCATGCCAGCAGGTTGGCGAACAGCAGGCCCTGCAGCACGAGCGTGGTGGCATCGGGCAGATCGAGCCGGCGTTGCAGCAGGCTGCCGCTGCTCTCGATACCGCCGATCAGCAGCGCGCAAGCGACGATCGCGAGCGGATGCTGACGCGCCGCGAATGCGACCAGAATGCCGCCGTAGCCGTAGCCCGCCAGCAGCGCCGCGTTGGCGCTGCCCTGCACGGCCGCCACTTCGAACATGCCGGCAAGGCCGGCCGCGGCACCGCCGAGCACGCACGCGAGCAGCGCGAGCCGGCGCACCGGCAGGCCCACGATGCGCGCGGCGCGCGGATTGCCGCCGGCCACGCGCATGGCAAACCCCGCCGTGCCGTGACGCACGAGCACCCATGCCGCGACGCACGCGAGCACGCCCCAGAACAGGCCCCAGTGCACATCCATGCCGGGCAGCGTGCCGATCGTCGCGGCATCGGTCAGCGGCAGCGTCGACGGCTTGTTGAGACTGGCCGGGTCGCGCAGCGGCCCTTCCACCAGCTGCTTGAACACCGCGATGGCGATATACGACAGCAGCAGGCTGCCGATGGTCTCGTTGACGCCGCGCCAGTGGCGCAGCGCGCCCGCGAGGCCGATCCACGCGCCGCCCGTCACCATCGCAACGGCGCCCATCGCGGTCACCATCACGGGCCACGGCGTGCCGGCGGGCAGCCATTGCGGCAGCACGGCGGCGGCCAGGCCGCCGAGCGCCAGCGCGCCCTCGCCGCCGATCACGATCAGGCCGACCTGCGCGGGCAATGCCACGCACAGCGCGGTCAGCATCAGCGGCGCCGCGCGCATCAGCGTGTTCTGCCACGCGAACGACGTGCCGAAGGCGCCCTGATAGATCAGTGTCAACGCTTCCAGCGCGGGCGCGCCCTGCACGAGCAGGAACAGCGAGAACAGCAGCAGCGTGCCGATCAGCGCAAGCACGGTCGGCAATGCGGGCAGCACGCCGTTGAGCAGCGCGGAAAGTGTCGCCGCGCTATGCGACGTGCGTGGCGTGCCGGCATCAGGCATGTTGGCGCTCCTGCTTCATGACGTACCGCTTCAACCCTGCCCCACCACGCCGGCGACGAGGTAGTTCATGCTCTCCAGCACGTAGTCGGTCTGCGCGAGGCTGGTGCCGGCCGGAATCGCCACGCCCCCCTTGTTGTCCTTCAGCGGTCCCTTGAAGATCGCGAACTGGCCGGCCATCATCTTGCTCTTGACCGCATCGGCCGCCTGCTTCGCGGCCGGCGTCACCTTCGCGCCGTACGGCGACGGCTTGACGTAGCCCTCGCGCAGGCCGCCGCGCAGCACGTTGGGCGGCACCTTGCCGGCCTGCACGTCGGCGGTCAGGGACTTGTACGGCGTGGCCCAGTCCCACTCGGCGCCGGTCAGGTAACCCTTCGGCGCGAGCGCGGCCTGGCTTGCGTGATAGCCGCAGCTCATCGCGCCACGCTTCTCGGCGGTTTCGATCACGACCTTGGGCCCATCGACATGGCACGTGAGCACGTCGCAGCCCTGATCGATCAGGCCGTTGGCCGCCTCGGCCTCCTTGACGGGCATCGACCAGTCACCCGTGAAGATCACGTGGGTCGTGATGGACGGGTCCACCGACTGCGCGCCGAGCGTGAACGCGTTGATATTGCGCAGCACCTGCGGAATCGGCTTGGCGGCGACGAAGCCGAGCTTCTTGCTCTTGCTCATATGGCCCGCGACCACGCCATCGAGGTACTGGCACTCGTCGATGTAGCCGAAGTAGCTCGAGATGTTCGCGGGATTGCCCGCCTTCCAGAGGCCGCCGCAATGGGCGAAGCGCACCTTCGGATATTTGGCCGCAACCTTGAGCACGTGCGGATCGAAGTAACCGAACGACGTCGCGAAGATCAGCGTGGCGCCATCCTGCTGGATCATCGCCTCCATGGTCTTCTGCGCCGCGATGGTCTCCGGCACGTTCTCTTCTTCCACGACCTTCACATTGGGCAGCTTTTTCAGGATCGCCGTGGCGGCGGCCTGCGCCTGGTTGTAGCCGAAGTCGTTGCGGGCACCGACGTAGAGCACGCCGATGGTCAGTTTTTCGGCGGCCAGCAGCGTCTGCAGGGGCAGCGCGGAACCGAGGGTCAGCAGGCTGGCTTGCTTGAGGAAGTCGCGGCGATGGGTCATGGTTGGATCTCTGGCAGTGGATGGGCTTACGTTTCGATCAGAGGCTGGACAGGTAGGCGCGCCAGCCGCCAAAGGCGGTGATATCGCGGGCGCCGGCACCTTCGGCCAGCGCGTGGGGCTCGCAGATAAAGCCCTTCACGTGGCTGCCGTCCTCGAGTTCGAGGTTGCCGATGCCCAGCGGCGCGGGAATATCGGCGACGAACTTGCCGAACGTGCGCAGCGGCAACTCCCAGACCTCGACCTCGATGGCGGCACCCGGGTGTGCGTGATCGGCGTCGGCCACGCGCGCGAGGCCCGGCTTCGGCGGCGTGGTCCCGGCGAGCGCATAGAGCCGGTACCGCGGCGCGGTGCGCGTGCTCGCGCGCAGCGTCGCGCCCGCTTCACGCAACTGCCAGTTCAGCGGCTGGCCGCGCAGATGTGCGCCGACCACGGCCACCGCGACGGTGGGCTCGGCAAACGGCAGCGGCAGATCCGCGATGACGGCGCCGGCATCGGCACCATCGGCCGGCGCCGCGAACAGCGCCGCGATGCGCGCGCCCAGCACGGCGATCCGCTGATCCGCCCCCGCGGGGCCAATCAGCGTGATGCCGGCCGGCAGCCCATCGGCCCGGCGCACACCCGGCACGGCAATCGCGCACAGGTCGAGCAGATTGACGAAGTTCGTATAGCGCCCGAGCTGGCTGTTCACGCCGATCGGGTCGTCGCGCAACGCGGCAATCGTCGGATGCGTGGGCGCGGTCGGTACCACGAGCACGTCGATCGACGCGAACATCGCCTCGGCCTCGCGGCGCAGATCGGCCATGCGGTACTGCGCCTCGAACGCATCGGTCGCGCTGTAACGGTCGGCCTTGCCGATCACGGCGGCCACGGTCGGATCGAGCGCGTCGTGGTGCGTATCGAAGAATGTGCCCAGTGCCGCGCGGCGCTCGGCGACCCATGGGCCGTCATAGAGCAGCAGCGCCGCTTCCTGCAGCGGCGCGAACGGCACGGTGGACGGCGCGATCTGCAAGGACTCGCGCACGGCGTCCATGGTCTGCGCGAAGGCCTGCGCGGCCAGTGCGTCGCCATCGAAACCCTCCGCGCGCGCGGCGATATCGGGCACCGCCATGCGCAGCGGCCCGCGCGGCAGTCCCAGCGCGGGGATTTCGCGCGCATAGCCATCGCGCGCATCGAACACGGCAATCTGCGCCAGCACGCGCCACGCGTCGGCCACGTCGTGCGCGAAGATGGACAGCGTGTCGAGCGAACGGCAGGCCGGCACCACGCCGCGCTTGCTCACCAGGCCGAGCGTCGGCTTCAGGCCGACGAGATGGTTGAAGCCGGCCGGAATGCGACCCGAACCGGCCGTATCGGTGCCGAGCGAGAACGCGACGCACCCCGCCGCCACGGCCACCGCCGAGCCGGAGCTGGAGCCGCCCGACACGCGATCGGGCTGGTCGATCTGCCGCACCGCCCCGTACGGCGAGCGCGTGCCCACGAGCCCCGTCGCAAACTGGTCGAGGTTGGTCTTGCCGATCAGGATGGCGCCGGCCGCGAGCAACTGCTCGACGGCGAAGGCCGTTTCCGTGGGAACGTAGGCAAAGGCCGGGCACGCGGCCGTGGTCGGCAGGCCCGCGACATCGACGTTATCCTTGACCGCGAACGGCACGCCGAACAGCGGCATGGCCGCCAGCAGCGCCGCGCCTTCGCTGGCCAGCCGCGCTTCGAGCTCGCCGGCGCGCGCATGCAGCGCTTCGGCATCGACGCGATGGATCCAGGCCTCGGGGCGGTCGCTGGCCTCGATGCGCGCGAGCACATCGTCCACGCATTGCGTGGGAGTCAGCGAACCGTTTGCGTATTGCGCCAGCAGGGTAGCGATCGCGGGAAGGCGGGATGACGGCATGTTTGCTTTGCGTTCCATCTTGTATCCAAGTTTGAACGCAAATAAAGCAACCCGCGTGCCAAAGCACGTCGCCGGCGTTTAACGACCGGAAATCTTTCGTCGAATCAGGGAGTTAGATCGAACCGGACACGGGATTGCGCGTCAGGGAGGGCGCACGGTGACGGCACCCCACGGCACAACAACGGCGCAAGAACGGTGCGAGACACCGTTCCACGCCCCATGATGAGGCGTGACATGCGAGCCGGCAGTGCATGCGCACGGTGCCGGCCCGCACGGCTCGGGTTTACTTCTTCCGCGGCGGCGGGACGTCCGTGCAGACGCCTTCGTAGATCTCGGCAGCCATGCCGATCGACTCGCCCAGCGTCGGGTGCGGATGGATCGTCTTGCCGATATCCACGGCATCGGCGCCCATCTCGATCGCGAGGCAGACCTCGCTGATCAGGTCGCCCGCATGCGTGCCGACGATGCCGCCACCGATGATGCGATGCGTCTCTTCGTCGAAGATCAGCTTGGTGAAGCCTTCGTCGCGGCCATTGGCGATCGCGCGGCCCGAGGCGGCCCACGGGAACACGCCCTTGCCGTACTTGATACCCTGCGCCTTGCACTGCTCCTCGGTCAGGCCGGCCCAGGCCACTTCCGGATCGGTGTAGGCCACCGACGGAATCTGCTTGACGTCGAAGTACGCCTTCTCGCCATGCGCGGCCTCGGCGGCCACGTGCGCTTCGTGCACGGCCTTGTGCGCAAGCATCGGCTGGCCGACGATATCGCCGATCGCGAAGATATGCGGCACATTCGTGCGCATCTGCTTGTCGACCTCGATAAAGCCGCGATCGGTCACGGCAACGCCGGCGCGCTCGGCGCCGATCTTCTTGCCGTTGGGCGTACGGCCCACGGAGACCAGCACGAAGTCGTAGCGCTGCGGCTCGGCCGGCGCGGCCTCGCCCTCGAACTTCACGTAGATGCCATCAGGCTTCGCTTCCACGCCGACGGTCTTCGTCTTGAGCATCACGTTGTCGAAGCGATGCTTGTTCATCTTGTCCCAGACCTTCACGAGGTCACGGTCCGCGCCCTGCATCAGGCCGTCGAGCATTTCCACGACGTCGATGCGCGCGCCCAGCGTGCTGTACACCGTGGCCATTTCCAGCCCGATGATGCCGCCGCCGATCACGAGCATCTTGCCCGGGATGCTCGGCAGCTCGAGCGCGCCCGTCGAATCGACGATACGCGGATCTTTCGGGATAAACGGCAGCATCACGGCCTGGCTGCCGGCCGCGATGATGGCCTGCTTGAACTGGATGACGGTCTTCTTGCCGCTCGTGGCCTGGCCTTCGCCCTCGGTTTCCTGCACTTCCAGATGGTGCGGATCGAGGAACGTGCCGAGGCCGCGCACGACCTGTACCTTGCGCATCTTGGCCATGCCCGCGAGGCCGCCGGTCAGCTTGCCGACCACGGACTCCTTGTAGCCGCGCAGCTTGTCCAGGTCGATCTTCACGTCGCCGAACGACACGCCATGGGAAGCGAGCGCCTTTGCCTCGTCGATGATCGCCGCGTTGTGCAGCAGCGCCTTCGACGGAATGCAGCCCACGTTCAGGCACACGCCGCCGAGCGTCTTGTAGCGCTCGACGATCACGGTGTTCATGCCGAGGTCCGCCGCGCGGAACGCGGCCGAATAGCCGCCGGGGCCCGCGCCCAGCACGAGCATGTCGCACTGGATGTCGGCGCCGCCCGTGTGCGTCGCGGCAGCCGGAGCCGCTGCGGGTGCTGCCGCGGGTGCGGGTGCCGGGGCGGCCGCAGGTGCCGGGGCGGGAGCGGCCGGTGCCGGCGCCGCGGCGCCCGCGGCGGCCTCCACCGTGCAGATCACGGTTCCCTTGGCCACCTTGTCGCCCACCTTCACGCGGACCTCGACCACCTTGCCGGCGGACGACGACGGCACGTCCATGCTGGCCTTGTCGGACTCGAGGACGATGAGCGACTGCTCCTCTTCCACCGTATCGCCGGCCTTGACCAGGACTTCAATGACTTCCACCGCGTCGAAATCGCCGATATCCGGCACCTTGACTTCGGTCACACTCATGCTTTGCTCCTCAAATGCGCGCCGCCCCCGCGGGGTTCAGGCCGCGCCTCCATTTTGGGTTGTCGGGGTTGCCGGATCCTGCAGAGAGACGACATGCACGTCGATGGGTCCCGCCGAACTCTTGTCGAACTCCACCCCCGCGTCCACGCCCACGCGCGCGATATCGCCGGCACCGAAGTCCGGCCGATCGTAGACCGCATGCATCGCGCCGAGCGCATAGTTGCGCCCCGAACCAATGCCCCAGAAGCGGTCGAACGAAAACACCTCGCGATACGAATAGACGCCGAAGATGCCGTGCGGATTGGCGATCAGGCAAACGATCTGCGACGACTCGTAGGGGTCGTCATCGTCTTCCTTGGTGTTGATGAAGTACTCGGACTTGAGCTTCTCGTGCACCTTGAGAAACGTGCGGAAGACATCGTCGCGCGAACCGAGCCGGCACTCCTCGCCCATGCCCAGCAGCAGGCTGCGCATGACCGGAAAGTGCGCGGTCGTCCCGGCCAGCGCGACAAAGCTCTCGCCCACCGGAAAGACCTTCTGGTTGCGTTCGTAGGCGCGCGAGAGCCGCGTGTCGCCGAACGTCACCAGCGCGTCGGCCGCGATTGCCACTTCGGCACCCTTCCTGACAACGACACATGTAGTCATGGCTGGCCTCTGGAATCGGGTGTCTGCGGGAGAGCGGCGAGGCCGGGGCGGGCACGTTGACGCCGTACCCGCCCTGCCTCAGATCACGCTCAGAGAATGATGCGGCGGAAGTCCGCCAGCAGCTGGCCGATGTACGCGTTGAAGCGCGCCGCATCGGCACCGTCGATGACGCGATGGTCGTACGACAGCGACAGCGGCAGCATCAGACGCGGCACGAACTGCTTGCCGTCCCAGACCGGCTTCATGGCCGACTTGCTCGCCCCCATGATCGCCACTTCCGGCGCATTGATGATCGGCGTGAAGTGCGTGCCGCCAATGCCGCCGAGCGACGAGATGGAGAAGCAACCGCCCTGCATCTGGTCCGGCTTGAGCTTGCCGTCGCGGGCCGCCTTGGCCAGCTCGCCCATCTCCTTGCTGATCTCGAGCACGCCCTTCTTGTCGGCATCCTTGAGCACCGGCACGACGAGCCCGTTCGGCGTATCGGCCGCGAAGCCGATATTGAAATACTTCTTGAAGACGAGGTTGTCGCCGTCCAGCGATGCATTGAAGTTCGGGAACTTCTTCAGCGCCGCGACCGTGGCCTTGATCAGGAACGCGAGCATCGTGACCTTGACGCCGGCCTTCTCGTTTTCCTTGTTCAGCAGCACGCGGAAGGCTTCCAGCTCGGTGATATCGGCCTCGTCGTTGTTCGTGACGTGGGGGATCATCACCCAGTTGCGGTGCAGGTTGGCACCGGAAATCTTCTTGATGCGCGACAGCGGCTTGCTTTCGAACTCGCCAAAGCGGCTGAAGTCCACCTTCGGCCACGGCAGCAGGTTCAGTTCGCCACCGCCGCCGCCGGCGGCAGCGCCAGCGGCCGCGGCAGGCGCCGCGGTCTGGCCGCTCATCACGCCCTTGACGAAGTTCTGCACGTCTTCCTGGGTGATGCGGCCCTTCGGACCGGTACCCGGCACGCGCGAGACATCCACGCCGAGTTCGCGCGCGAAGCGGCGCACCGACGGGCTCGCGTGCGCGGCCTTGCCGGTCACGCCCTGCGCGGGCGCGGCGGCCGGCGCGGGAGCCGGAGCCGCTGCAGGGGCCGGCGCGGCGGCAGCCGGGGCCGGGGGCGCCCCGGGGGGGGCCGGGGCGGCGGGCCCGGCGGGCGGGGCCCGCCCCGC
>NZ_JASATF010000043.1:0-40384 GCF_038440175.1 Cupriavidus sp. OTU4054 | reverse complement strand
TGCCATACCGCCGACTTGCCGGCGGGCGGCCCCGCGCCGACCGCCGCCGGCGCGCTGCGCGCGCCGGTGGCCACGCCGCTGCTGGCCGCCCCGGCCGCACCGCAGGCCGATGCCCAGCAGCAGCAACCGGCCGCCCAGGCACAGCCTGCGGCCCTGGTTGCCCCGAAGCAGTAAAGAAACGCCATTACCGTAGCGTCTCGCCGTCGTGATTGACGATCACGATGGCCTGCAGCGTGGCAGAGTTTCTTCGCCTCGCGCACAATAAGTGTTTGCTGTGACGGTGCGCGCCCCGTGACGAACCTCGGGCGCGCGCCGGGGTCTCTCAAGAACAAGAAGCCGTAGCACCGCGTCATTCCTTCATTGGAGCCAGGTAATGCCCCACAATCTCAAAAATACCCTGAAGTCGTTCAAGATCGGCCGCAACGGTAGCGGCCAGTTCTATTCCCTGCCCCAGCTGGGCAAGGAGCTCGGCGTCGCGATCGAGCGCCTGCCTGTGTCGATTCGACTCGTGCTCGAGTCCGTGCTGCGCAACTGCGACGGCAAGAAGGTGACCGAGGAACACGTGCGGCAGCTGGCTCACTGGAAGCCCAACGCCGATCGCGTGGACGAGATCCCGTTCGTCGTGGCCCGCGTGGTGCTGCAGGATTTCACGGGCGTGCCGCTGCTCGCCGATCTGGCCGCCATGCGTAACGTGGCCGAGAAGATGGGCAAGAACCCCAAGAAGATCGAGCCGCTGGTGCCGGTGGACCTCGTGGTCGACCACTCGGTGCAGATCGACCACTTCCGCGAGAAGAAGGCGCTCGATCTGAACATGCAGCTCGAGTTCCAGCGCAACAACGAGCGCTACCAGTTCATGAAGTGGGGCATGCAGGCGTTCGACACGTTCGGCGTGGTGCAGCCCGGCTTCGGCATCGTCCACCAGGTGAACCTCGAATACCTGGCCCGTGGCGTGCACAAGAAGGGCGATGTCTATTATCCGGACACGCTCGTGGGTACCGATTCGCACACCACGATGATCAACGGCATCGGCGTGGTGGGCTGGGGCGTGGGCGGCATCGAGGCCGAGGCCGGCATGCTGGGCCAGCCCGTGTACTTCCTGACGCCGGACGTCGTGGGCGTGGAGCTGAAGGGCCGCCTGCGCGAGGGCGTGACCGCCACCGACCTCGTGCTGACGATCACCGAGATGCTGCGGCGCGAGAAGGTCGTGGGCAAGTTCGTCGAGTTCTACGGCGAAGGCACCGCGAACATCGCCGTGCCGGACCGCGCGACCATCGGCAACATGGCGCCCGAATACGGCGCGACCATGGGCTTCTTCCCGGTGGACGAGAAGACCATCGACTATTTCAAGGGGACGGGCCGCACGGACGAGGAAATCGCCGCGTTCGAAGGCTACTTCCGCGCGCAGGAACTGTTCGGCGTGGCCGGCCCGGGCGAGATCGACTACAGCGTGAACCTGACGCTGGACCTCGGCTCCGTGGCCCCGTCGCTGGCAGGCCCGAAGCGTCCGCAGGACCGCATCGAGATCGGCCACGTGAAGAGCACGTTCGCGTCGCTGTTCAGCAAGCCCGTCTCCGAGAACGGCTTCAACAAGAAGCCCGAGGAACTGACGGCGCAGTACGAGACCTCCGACGGCGTGAAGGTGAAGAACGGCGACGTGCTGATCGCCGCCATCACCTCGTGCACGAACACGTCGAACCCGAGCGTGCTGCTGGCCGCGGGCCTGCTCGCGAAGAAGGCGGTGGAAGCCGGCCTGACCGTGGCGCCGCATATCAAGACCTCGCTCGCCCCGGGCAGCCGCGTGGTCACCGAGTACCTGACCAAGACCAAGCTGCTGCCGTACCTCGAGAAGCTCGGCTTCGGCGTGACGGCCTATGGCTGCACGACCTGCATCGGCAACGCGGGCGACCTGACCGCGCCGCTGAACGAGGCCATCGTCGAGAACGACCTCGTGGCCGCGGCCGTGCTGTCCGGCAACCGTAACTTCGAGGCGCGCATCCACCCGAACATCCGCGCCAACTTCCTGGCCTCGCCGCCGCTGGTCGTGGCCTACGCGATCGCCGGCACGATGACGCGCGACCTGATGACCGAGCCCGTGGGCAAGGGCAAGGACGGCCAGGACGTCTGGCTCGGCGATATCTGGCCGACGTCGGAAGAAATCCACGGCCTGCTGAAGTTCGCGCTGGATGCCAAGGTCTTCAAGAACAACTACGGCAAGGTCAAGGATCCGAGCCCGCTGTGGGCGAAGATCAAGGGCACGACGGGCCAGGTCTACGACTGGCCGGACTCGACCTACATTGCCGAGCCGCCGTTCTTCCAGGACTTCGACATCGAGCCGAAGGCCGCGAGCGCCAGCGTGCGCGGCGCCCGCGCGCTGGGCGTGTTCGGGGACTCCGTGACGACCGACCATATTTCCCCGGCCGGCTCGATCAAGGACACCTCGCCGGCGGGCAAGTACCTGCTCTCCCACGGCGTGCTCAAGGCCGACTTCAACAGCTACGGTTCGCGCCGCGGCAACCACGAGGTAATGATGCGCGGCACGTTCGCCAACGTGCGCATCAAGAACCTGATGATCCCGCCGAAGGCCGACGGCTCGCGCGTGGAAGGCGGCATTACGCTGCATCAGCCGACCGGCGACGAAATGTCGATCTACGACGCCGCGATGAAGTACATCGCCGAGGGCACGCCCACGGTGGTGTTCGGTGGCGAGGAATACGGCACCGGCTCGTCGCGCGACTGGGCGGCCAAGGGCACGCAACTGCTGGGCGTGAAGGCCGTGATCGCGCGCAGCTTCGAGCGGATTCACCGTTCGAACCTCGTGGGCATGGGCGTGCTGCCGCTGCAGTTCAAGGGCAGCGACAGCGCACAGTCGCTGGGCATCGTCGGCAGCGAGACGTTCGACATCGAGGGCATCGAGGGCGAACTGAAGCCGCAGCAGGATGTGGTGCTGGTGATCCATCGCAGCAATGGCGACACCCAGCGCGTGCCGGTGCTGCTGCGCATCGATACGCCGATCGAGGTGGACTACTACAACCACGGCGGCATCCTGCCGTTCGTGCTGCGCCAGCTGCTGGCGGCTTGATCGACCGCTGATCGACCGCTGATCGGCCACGGCGGCCACGGATCGGGGATTTTCTTAAGGGATTTCCCCGATCCGCCCCGTAAGTTCCACGCAAGCCGGCACTGCCAGACTGCCTCCTGACAATATAACGATTAGCCAGGAGACAGCATGGTCAAGATTGTGATCGCATTCGTGGTCGTCGCGGGCGCCGCCCTCTATCTGCTCACCAAGGGCGGAGACGACGTGTCCATCGCCGGCGAGCAGCACGGCACCGAAACCCACGCCCCCGCCACGCAGAAATAACCGCGCTGGCTGCCATCGTGCGGCATCCCCGCACTCGCGGATACACGAGAGGCCCGACTGGGGCCTTCTTTTGCCAACGCAGCGAGTAGAATACCGTTTTACGCAAAACAGACGGTTTCTATCTATGGCAGGTTTTCGTCCCAAGGCTTCCCCCCGACTCTCGCCCGACGCCGAACGGCTCGTGGCCGATGCACTGGCGCTCGACGCCTCGGGCAGCCGCATGGAGGACGGCTATTGGGAGCGCCGTCTCTCTCAGCGCCTCGGGCGTCTGTTGAAAAATGGCAGCCAGACCGCGCTCGACGCGGCGCTCGAACACCTGTTCAAGCACAATGCCGACGCCTCCGACGTGCTCGCGGAACAGGCCGAGACGCTCGCGGAGTCCGCGACGATCGAGGTGGACGGCGTGCGCTACGACGCGCTGCTGATCGCCGCGCCGATCCTGGCCCATACGCGTTATGCGATTCCGTCGGGCGCGCTCAAGGGCGACGTGGCCCAGACGCTGTCCGTGCATCTGCAGGCCCACGTGCTGGCCAACGGCACCAAGGTCGCGCTGTCGCCTTACCTGTACAGCATCGACCAGCTGCCGCGCACGCATAGCGATACCTTCGCACTGACCCACAAGCTGGCCGCCGCCGCGCTGGCGGGCGCCGTGCCCAAGGTCGATCTGCGCGACCTGCCGGAAACCGCCCCGATTCTCGCCGATCCGCGCTATCTGCTGGCCGTGGTCGTCGCCCCGCACGAAGGCGCGCTGTTCCGCTGGCAGGAAGACGCCAAGGAGCACCACGCCGAGCGTTCGGTCTGCCTCGAACAATGGCGCACGCAGGTGCAACCGTCGGTGGCGATGATGCTGCCGGGCTGCGAATTCGAGCTTCTGCTGCCGGACGCGTTCTTCCTGTCCTGCCGCGAGTCCGACAAGAGCATTCGTCCGCTGACCGTGCGCGCGGCCGTCAACTACCTGAGCGGCACGCTCGATATGCCGGCCGGTCAGCTGGCCGCCGTGGTCGCGTCGTTCGGCGAGGAAGTGGTCGAGGAATACCGCGTGGGCTTCACGATCCGCGGCGAAAAGGACGTGATCTACGGCATCGTCTGGCCCGTGTATGGCCGCGAGGCGGGCGAGGTGGATGCCGAGGAAAAGGGCAATCCGCTCGAGCAGATCTGCGAGGAACTGCGTAACGTCGGCGTGGAAGACATCTTCCGCCACGCCGCGCTGTTCGATCCCGAGTACTGCGAGGACTGCGGCACGCCGCTCTACGCCGATCGCACCGGCGAGATCGTGCATGCGGAACTGCCCGAAGACGCGCCGACGCAGCAGCCGTTATTTCACTGAGCCGCTCGGTGGGACCTTCGGTGGGCTGCTCACGCAGCGCCACAGATCGTGGCCCGATGCGCCGTACTTGCGCTCGAACGGCGTCATCGGGACGGCGGGCAGCCACGGTTCCGTGACCGCCGGGCGGCCCACCATCTCCAGCGCGGCCGCGAACTCGTCGATATAGATCTTCCAGTTGCTGCGGCATTCGAGATAATCGCCCAGCGCCGCCAGCGCGGGAAACACCGCGTGGCCCTGCCAGCGCCGCCCCAGATGCCCGATCTTCGGCCACGGGTTCGGGTACAGCACGTAATGGCGCGCCACCGGCACCCCCTCCGCCACGAGCATGCGCCAGACATCGACGAGGTCCGCGCGCGCCCAGTGGTAATTGCCGGGCATCTTCCCTTCCCACCAGTCCTTGCCCGCGGTCAGCCGTTTTTCGGATTGATCGACGCCGATCACGAAGTGGTCCGGATAGGCGCGCGCGAGGCGCAGCGTGCTCTCGCCGACGCCACATCCGGCATCGAGGATCAGCGGCCTATCCCCTCCCCCACCGCCCGCGCGGCGCCATGCGGACAGCGCCTCGTCCATGGCGTGACGGCTGGCGTCGCCGATGGGCTTGCGGAACGGCTCGGCGAGGTGGCGGGCCACGCGCGCGGCCAGATGATCGTGGATATCGGTCTGCGCGGAGGCGATGGTGCGGGAATTGGCGAACATGGGCGCCGATTTTACTGGCAACCGGCGGGCATTCGTAACTGGCCGGCGCGCTCGCGTCGATGTAAGTTTGGCGGCACAATGCCGAGTTGACGACCGCAGAGGAGCTTCCGATGAAGATCTATCACCAAGTTGGCCAACGGTTCGCACGCGCCGCCGCGGCACTCGCGCTCGGCACGGCCCTGCTGGTCCCGGGCCATGCGGCCCTGGCCGAAGACCTGCGCGTGGGCCTCGCCGCCGACGTCACATCGATGGATCCGCAATGGAACAACGCGGGCCCGAACAATGCCATCGCGCTGCATGTGTTCGAGTCGCTCGTGTTCATGGACAAGAACGCACGCTATATCCCCGGCCTCGCGCTGTCGTGGAAGCCCGTCAATCCCACCACGTGGGAGATCAAGCTGCGGCCGAACGTCAAATGGCATGACGGCTCGCCGTTCACGAGCGCCGACGTGAAGGCCTCGCTCGAGCGCCCCGAGAAACTCGTGAACAGCCCCGGCACGTTCACGAGCTACACCAAGCCCATCAAGAGCATCGACACGCCCGACGCGCTCACGGTCCGGCTGACGATGAACGTGCAGAACTACGCGAACCTCGCCAACGACCTGAACAGCGTGCCGATCCTGCCGAAGGCGGTGGCCGCCACGCTCACGCAGGCGGACTTCGACTCGGGCAAGCTGATGATCGGCACGGGGCCGTTCAAGTTCGTGCGCTTTGCGCGCGGGCAGGAAATCGTGATGCAGCGTAATCCCGATTACTGGGGACCGAAGGTCGACTGGGACCGCGTGACGTTCCGCATCCTGACCGACAACGGCGCGCGCACGGCCGCCCTGCTCTCTGGCGATGTGGACGTGATCGAATCCGTGCCGGCGGCAGACGTCGCGCGCCTCAAGCAGAACACCAAGTTCCGCATCGAGCAGCAGGTATCGTGGCGCACGATCTTCTGGCAGATGGACCAGTCGCGCGACAATCCGCCGTTCGTCACCGACAAGGCCGGCAAGCCGCTGGGCAAGAATCCGTTCAAGGATGCGCGTGTGCGGGCCGCCATCAGCAAGGCGCTCAATCGCGATGCGATCGTCAGCCGCATCATGGAAGGGCTCGCGGTGCCGGCCTCGTCGATCGTGTCGCCGCAGATCTTCGGGCATCCGGGGACGAAGCCCGATGCGTACGATCCCGAAGGCGCGAAGAAACTGCTCGCCGCCGCGGGATATCCGAATGGTTTCGGGCTCACGCTGCATGCGACCAACAACCGCTATCTGAACGACAACGCGGTGGCGCAGGCCACGGCCGCGATGCTGACGCGTATCGGCATTCAGACCAAGGTGGAAACGATGCCCGTGGCCGCGTACTTCACGCGCGCGCGTCAGGGCGAGTTCTCGTTCCAGATGCTGGGATGGGGCTCGGCGGCCGCGGACGTGGCATTGCGCTCGATTACCGGCACGCCGAATCCGCAGACGGGCTACGGCACGTGGAACTGGGGCAAGTACAGCAATCCGCAGCTGGACAAGCTTATCGAGACCTCGCTGACGACGGTCAGCAGCGACAAGGCGCGCGAAGAGAACGCGCGCGCGGCGGCAAGGTTCGCGCTCGACGACCACGCGATCATTCCCTCGCATAGCCAGCTGGCGATGTGGGCGATGCGCAAGGGCGTTCGCTACGAGGCCCGCACGGACGAGTGGTCGCTCGCGCAGTTCTTCCACAAGGAGTAACGGCGAAGGTGCCCGCGCGGGGCACCCTTTCCGTCAGATCACGAGCCGCGCTTCCTGCCGCGCATTCGCCGCGCGCAGCTTCTTCACCCAATCCTTCGCGGGCAATCTGGTCGTCGCCTCGACGACCTCGGCCCGTGCCTCGATCGTGTCCCACGACACATCGATACGCGGGCCGTTGAAAGCCATCGCGATGATGTTGCCGTCGTGGACTTCCGGAAACACGAGCACGCGATTGTCGAAGGCTTCGCAGATGCGCACGATGTTCTTCGGAAAACTCTCGTGGTCGCCGAACAGGTTGATCGTCATCACGCCCGGCGCCTTGAGCACGCGCCGGCATGCGTTGTAGAACGCGGTGGTGTCGAGCACGGGGCCGCGCGCGGTGGCATCGTACAGGTCCACCTGCAGCGCGTCGATGCTCGCGATGTTCGCGCGATCCATCACGAAGTCCCACGCGTCCTGCTCCCGCACGGTCAGACGCGCATCGTCCTCGCGCAGGCCGAACATGCTGCGTCCCGCGATGATCACCGCGGGATTGAGTTCGACGGCCGTCACCTTCGCGCGCGCGAAATGGCGATGGCAGAACTTGGTCAGCGCCGCGGCGCCAAGCCCGAGCTGCGCCACATGGAAGCCGTCGGCGGACGGCGACTGGAACAGCAGCCACGCCATCATCTGCTGCGCATATTCGAGCTCGATGGCATCGGGCTTGCGCAGGCGCATCGCACCCTGCACCCACTCGGTACCGAAATGGAGATAGCGCACGCCGTCCATCTCGGAGAACGTCACCGGCGCGAAGCGCGGCGTCATGCGGGATTCGTCGCCGAAGTCGTGGCGCGCGGCGCGCGGTTCGCGCGTACCCTCGCTGGAGCGGGTGCCCCGGGCGGGACGGCGGGAGGCCACCGCCTCGATCGATTTGCGTTTCAGAAGCGTCATATTGCGGAGGAATGCGCCAATGGCGCGTGAAATCATTCAGCCCAGCGCCGATTGCGCGCGCTGCAGCCATTCGCGATTGTGCTCGCGGGCATGACGCGGCCAGTGGCGCGCGTCGTGGACGATCTCGGTATAGAGCGCCTTTGCGCGTTCCCGGTCCGCTGCGTCGGGCTGTTTGGCCAGCCAGTCTGCGAACAGGCAACGTGCCGCCACGTCGCTGGCGCTCGTCAGCGCCTGCTCGAAGGCAGCCCGGGTGCCATCGGCACCGAGCACCGCGAGCGTGCGCGCATAAAGCAGTGTCGGATCCGACTGCTCGCGCGAGATCGGATTGACCTCGAACAGCCGCTCCAGCGTCTGCCGCGCGGCCGCGTGCTGGCCCGTGGCGAACTGGGCGCGGCCCAGGCCGAGCAGCAGCGCCGGATCGGCGGCGAACGGCCCGTTCGCGGCGGCCTGGTAGTGCTCGAGCGCCTCGGCCGGATTGCCGGCATCGAGCAGCGCGGCGCCCAGGCGCATACGGGCATCGACGGTGGGGGCGCGATCGAACGCGTCGCGCGCCTCGCGCACGGCACGGTTCGGATCGACGATCTGCCGGATGGCGCGGCCGGCCGCCCGGGCCCCGCGCGTCTGGCGCAGGCTCGGCAGATAAATGGCGAAGCAATACACGATGCTGCCGAGGCCCGGGAAAATGAACAGCAGCAGCAGCCAGTACATGTTCTGGTGGGTACGCACGGCATGCACGGCGAAGAAGATCGCCACGATGACATGCAGGCCGATACCACCGAATCCGAGGTAAGAAGACATGGATCAATCCGAAATCGGGTTTAGCACGCGGCGCGGGTCGGGAAGACGGAATGCGGCGCCACGGACGCGATTGTGACAGATGCGGGCCGGCTGGCTCTCGCCGGGCGCGGCACGCCCCTGTCTTTGGTCTCTCGGTGGCCACTAAAGTTTTCGCAGTTTCGTGCCGTTCTCCGTGACAGGCTCTTCCCTCGACAGGATTACAGCAATGACCAGCGTCTCCGGCACCAGCCTCGCCAACATCACGCCACAGGTCCTGACGCCGCGCGACACCATCGCCGCGCAGCAGGCCTCCAATAAGTCAGCGGCCACTTCCACCCCGGACGCCGCCACCGGCACCACCACGGGCGAAGCCGACCGCAGCGGCCGCATCCAGGGCCCCACCCTCGCCGGCGGCGCAGCCTCGGCCGGCGGCGCGGCACAGGGGACCGAGGACGACAGCAACGAGTCGGTCACGATCAAGACGATCAAGGAGATGATCGAACAGATCCAGAAACAGCTGGCGGTGGTGCAGCAGCAGATCCAGAGTATCCAGTCGAGCGACATGGACGAACGCCTCAAGGCGACGCAACTGGCCGGCTTGCAGGGGCAGGCCAACACGCTGCAGGGCGCGTTGAAGGCGGCCATGGCGAAGCTGGCGGAGGCGATTCAGCAGGAAAGTGGCAGCATGGTGGGGAACAACGTCGATACGACGGTCTGAATCCGCCCCCCCCCCTTCGACCCGCCTCGTCCCGCCTCGACCCGCCTTTTCCGATCCGGCCCTACGGATCCTTGCGCGGCGCCAACCACGGCGCCGCGTAGCCCCGCCCCCGACCTCCCCCCTCCCTCGCCAGCCATTTCAACTTCCGTTGAACCGCTATCGCTGCGCGCCTCTGCGTTTCTTAAGCTGATCAGGCAGCCGTAGTGCTGCGTCGGGGCGTGAACACCGCGTCCCATTGCCGCCCCCTTCCTGTTCACGCCAAAGGAGCGCCTTCCATGGGCCAACATCGACTCAATGCCGAAGTGCTATGCGATCACGCAACACCGGACCAGATGTCCGCGTTCCGCATGCATATGGACCTGACCTTTCCCGTCGAAGACCTGGGCATGCTGCACGGCCTGCTGAAGGACGACCACTGGGAAGCATTCTCCGACTATTTCTGCAGGCGGTATCCACAGCACCGGCAACTGATCGAAACCTGGTGCGCGGGCAGCGCGCGACGCCGCGCACAGGGCCGGCATGGCGCCGATGCCGCCACGATGGCTGCCGCCGTCTGACACGACGCATGCATGCGCCGCGGCGAACGACGTCCCGGCGCGTGTCGCCATGCCTGCCATGTCCAGCCATGTCCCAATGCCGCGCGGCGCAAGCGTGGCGCTCGCCTGCACCTGCCTGTACCTGCGCATCATTCTCGTAACGGTCCTCTTCGAAGTCCTGCAACCGCTCCTCCCTCTCATCGGCCGCGATCTCGCCCTCGGCCCGGACTTGCTGCAATCGCTGCTCTCGGCGGCAACGATCATGACGGCGGGTGTCTCCCTGCTTGGCCACCCGATTGTCGACCGTGTGGGCCGACGGACAATGGTGACGATGAGTGCAGTGCTCGTTTGCGCGCTCGGACTGCTGAGCACGGCGGTGACTTCCGGCCTTGGCTACGCCGTTATCTTGCCTGCCATACTCGTCGTGAACGCCATGGGCTCAATTGCCGCACGGGCGTTGCTGCGCGACCTATCCGGCGCGGAAGGTTATGGAAAGGTATATGCATACGGGCAGGCCGCGCTGGAAACGGCGTGTACCGTGGCACCGCTTGCCGCGGGTGTCATGGCAGTCGCGTGGGGCTGGCGTACGACCTTCGCCGTGTTCTGTATCGCGTTGCTGCTGATCGTGCCGATGATCGGATGGTTCGTCCCCGCGCTCGCAGGGACGAGAGAGCGCACTCGCACATGTCGCGCGCGACGTCACGGCACCGGGCAGGTTTGGTGGCACCATCCATCGCTCCCGCCGATCGCGCTGTTATGCGCAACGCATGCCGGCTACACCGCGCTGCTGGTGGCCGCACCATTCCTGTTGATGGACCGCTTCGACATGTCCGTCGTTGCAGTCGGTGCTGTACTGTCCGGCTTCGCCTGCGTCGGCGTCACCGGCTACCTCGCCACTGGCGCACTGATGGCGCGTATCGCCCCGCTTCGCTGCATGCGCGCCGGCGTGTTCCTGCAGGGCGTATGCGCATGCGCACTGATCGTGCTGACCGTGCAGCCACACGTCTCGCTACCGCTGTTCATGCTCGCGCTCGCGACCGCACAACTCGGCTTTTGCATGGTCGTACCCACAGCAAACGCCCGAGCGATGGATGTGCCGGAAGACAGTCGCACCGCCATCGCAGGCACGCTCAACGGATTTCTGGCACTGGTCGGCGGTGCGGCGGCGCTGGTTGCCAGTCTGGCATACGACGGTACGGCGGCATCGCTTGCCATCGTGTATGCCGTCGCGGCACTGGCGGCGGCCGGCGTGCTTCGCATGGGATTCAGTCAAGCACATCGAGCGCCTGACGAAGGCGCTCACTGAATCGTGATCAGACGAGGCTGACTTCGAGATGCCGGCCTAGCGTACCAAGGGCCGTTTCCAGCGATTCAACACGCGTCGCGTGGTTCATCTTCAGCATTCGGTCCACCTGGACTTGATTGATGCCCATTCGGCGTGCCAGGTCGGATTTGCGTACTTTCTGCGCCAACATTTCGTTAGCGAGTAGCACCTTGGTGGCCGTCAGTACCGGCAACTGGACCACCCGCTGGCCTCGCTTCGGCTTGGAGGGCATAGGGATAGGCCGCTTCTCCGCGAAATAGATCTCGAAGGCCGCTTCCAGCGCATCCAAGGCTTGTGTCAGTGCATCGTCTTCCGATTCCCCTGCCGTGATGGCTTCTGGCACGTCCTTGAAGGTAACCAGCAGCGTGCCATTGTCATCGGGCGTCAAATTCACTGGATACGCAAACATGGGAACTCCTGTCGTGGATGGCGAAGAACTGCCGCAAGAACGAGGGGCGAGCATCGCGTCATTTGATCCCGAGCTGCTTCTTGATGGCTTCGACGAGGCCGGTACCGATTTCCTTGGCGCCGTGATCAGGGAAGATCGTTGTCTTGCCATTCAGGGTGACTCGGTAGTGGCTGGAACCAGCCTTGTGCTTCTCGAACGTCGCACCCTGCCTGGCCAGCCAGCGTCGGAACTCGCTGTACTTCATGTATCCCCCGTTTGATGTGGGGGCTAGCGGATAATACAACACCTATGTTGTATTACGCAAGACGCGACAACCCATCAGGCGGAGCAGTGTGCTCCATCATTTTGCGGGGAGATGTGGTTCGTGACGTCATGCGGGCCGCTGCCGAGCACCGCTTCGGCACCGGTGTGAAAGCTCAGCGGAGATCGAATGGCTGATGGGTTGCCGCGATCCGCGCGCAGAGGGCGGAACAGTAAAACTACTGACAACGGTGTCTAGGGAAAGCAGCCGTACCGTCGCGTCACGCGGCAAGGCACGCTCGCAGGCGAAGCCATTCCGACAGCTTCGCCTGATAGGGCACCGCCGCGTAAGCGGGACTACTGGACGGCAACCGCATGACCCGATAGCGCTCCGTCAGCGACCCGAGCGCGCGCGTGCCGATCTTCTCTGCGGTGCCGCCATTGAACGCAATCACTTCCAGCTTCGGCAATGTCTCGATCAACGCGACCAGGTCATTGCTCGCATGATTGCGAATGCTGCTGTCCAGACTGCCTGTGCGCTGCGCTTCCGCTACCACGTCCCAAAGCCCGATGCGATGCTGCAAGAGCGTTTGAAGACGGCTTGCGTACTCCATGCCGACGAGATCCCGTTCGAGGATCTCGCTCATCAGATGCCAGAAGCGGTTCTGCTTGTGCGCGTAATACTGGCTCTGCGCGAGCGAGACTTCGCCCGGCAGGCTGCCGAGGATCAGGACGCGTGTGTTCGCGTCCACCACCGGGGGAAAGCACCGTTTGGTCGTCAATGTGCCCTCACCCCGGCGTTCGTTCCGCTACCTCAGGCCAGCAGACGGTTCACGCGTTGCACGTACGCCGCCGGATCGTCCAGCATCCCGCCCTCCGCCAGCAGCGCCTGATCGAACAGCACCCGCACGCGGTCGCCGAAGGCTTCGCCGTCGGGGATGTCGCGCAGCTTCTTCACCAGCGCATGCTCCGGGTTCAGCTCGAGGATCGGCTGGGCGTCGGGGGCCTTCTGGCCGGCCTGCTTGAGCAGGCGTTGCAGATAACCGCTCATGTCGCCGTCGTCGGACACCAGGCACGAGGCCGATTCGGTCAGGCGCAGCGTCACGCGCACGTCCTTGGCCTTGCCCTCGAGCACGGTCTTGGCGCGGTCTACCACTTCCTTCCATTCGGTCTCGGCCTTCTCCTGCTCGGCCTTCTCCTCGGCATCGGCCAGCGAGCCGAGGTCGAGGTCGCCGCGCGCGACGGAGACGAGGTCCTTGCCATCGAACTGGTTCAGGAACGACAGCATGTATTCGTCCACGCGCTCGGTCAGCAGCAGGACTTCGATACCCTTCTTGCGGAACACCTCGAGGTGCGGGCTCGACTTGGCCGCGGCGTACGTGTCGGCCGTGACGTAGTAAATCTTGTCCTGCCCTTCCTTCATGCGGCCCACGTACGCGGCGAGCGACACCGATTGCTCGGCCGTCTCCGCATGTGTCGACGCAAAGCGCAGCAGCCTGGCGATCCGCTCGGTGTTTGCATGATCCTCGCCCGTGCCTTCCTTCAGCACCTGGCCGAACTGTTCCCAGAACGTCGTGTACTTGGCGCGATCGGCTTCGTCCTCGCTGTCCGCCAGCGACTCCAGCATCGACAGCACGCGCTTCGTGCAGCCTTCGCGAATCGCCTTCACATCGCGCGACTCCTGCAGCAGTTCGCGCGACACGTTCAGCGGCAGGTCCGCCGAGTCCACCACGCCCTTGACGAAGCGCAGGTACGCCGGCAGCAGCTGGTCCGCATCGTCCATGATGAACACGCGCTTCACATACAGCTTGAGGCCGGCCTTGTGATTGCGATCGAACAGATCGAACGGCGCACGCGCGGGAATGTACAGCAGCTGCGTGTATTCGCTGCGCCCTTCCACGCGATTGTGCGTCCACGTCAGCGGCGCCTGGTTGTCGTGCGACAGGTGCTGATAGAACGCCTGGTATTGCTCGTCGGTGATATCGCTCTTGTTACGCGTCCAGAGCGCGCTCGCCTGGTTCACGCTCTCCCACTCGCCCGTGACCTTGTGCGTGCTCGACTCCGCGTCCCACTCTTCCTTGGGCATGCGAATCGGCAGCGAAATATGGTCCGAGTACTTCTGGATGATATGGCGCAGGCGGTAGGCGGACAGGAAGTCGTCCTCGCCCTCGCGCAGATGCAGCGTGATGGTGGTGCCGCGCTCGGCGCGCGAGATCGCGTCGATCGTGAATTCGCCATCGCCCGCGCTTTCCCAGCGCACGGCCTCGTCGGCCGCCAGGCCCGCGCGGCGCGTTTCCACCGTGACCTTGTCCGCGACGATAAATGCCGAATAGAAGCCCACGCCAAACTGGCCGATCAGCGCCGCATCCTTTTGCTGATCGCCCGAGAGTTGCTGAAAGAACTCCTTCGTGCCCGAACGCGCGATCGTGCCGAGGTTGCGAATCGCCTCGTCGCGGCTCATGCCGATACCGTTGTCGGTGATACGAAGCGTGCGCGTGGCGGCGTCGGCTTCGATGCGAATGGCCAGATCGGCGTCGTTCTCGAGCAGCGACGGATTGGCAATGGCCTCGAAGCGCAGTTTGTCGGTGGCGTCGGAGGCGTTGGATACCAGCTCGCGCAGGAAAATTTCCTTGTTGCTGTACAGCGAGTGGATCATCAGGTGCAGCAGCTGCTTCACTTCCGCCTGGAAGCTCATCGTCTCGTGCGGCGCGGTCATGGTTCTCCTCTTGAAAACGAAACAATCGACAGGTCAATGCCCCGGCCGGTCAAAGCAGCGCGGGGTCGATGTGCGGTGAAATAGGGACGCGGCCCGGGGATTTCAAGGCCGGCGGTCGAGCTGGCCGGCCAGAAACCGCAGCATCCCGGGATCCGAACTGCTGGCCACGTTGAACCGCATCCAGCCCGACGGCAGCTGCGACGGCGAGAACAGGCTGCCCGGCGCGAACAGATACCCCTCCTCGTGGCCGGCCGTGGCAATGGCATTGGTGTCCACGCCCGTATCGGCCCACAGGTACATGCCGGCCGACTGCCCCGGGAACATGCGCAGGCCCAGATCCTCGAGCGCGCGCCGGGTCTCGTCCCGCGCGCGGTCCAGCCGCATGCGCACGCGTTCCACGTGCTTGCGGTAGTGGCCCTCGGTCAGCACCTTGTAGAGCACGCGCTCGTTGATCTCGGGCGTGGCCATGCCGGTCAGCAGCTTGCTGTCGGTCAGCGTGACCGCGAGGTCCGGGCTGGCCGCGATAAAGCCCACCCGCAGGTTGGCCGCGAGCGTCTTGGAAAAACTGCCGAGGTAGATCACGCGGCGCAACTGGTCGAGGCTGGCCAGCCGCGTCGCCGCATGGCCGGGCGGGCACAGGTCGCAGTAGATGTCGTCCTCGACGATCAGGAAGTCGTACTGCTCGGCCAGTTGCAGCAGCCGGAACGCGCGCGCCGCGGAAAGCGAGGTGCCGGTCGGGTTGTGCAGCACGGAATTGACCACGAACAGCTTGGGCCGATGCGCCTGCACGATGCGCTCGAGCGCTTCCAGATCCGGCCCATCGGGCGTGTACGGCACGCCGATCACCTGGGCACCCTGCGCGGCAAAGCGCGCGAACATCACGAACCACGCGGGATCGCCCACGAGGACCGCATCGCCGGGATGCAGGAACTGCCGCGCGATCAGGTCGAACGCCTGCGTGATGCCCGACGTCATGACGATCTGCTCGGGTGTGACCCCGATCTCGAGCTCTTCCAGCCGCGTCCGCAACTGCTGCCGCAGCGGCAGAAAGCCCTGGGGCGTGCCGCTGGCGAGGAAGTGATTGCCGGGCTGGCGCCCCAGACCGCGCAGCGCGCTGCCGACGAGCTCGCCGTCGAGCCAGTCGTTGGGCAGGAACCCCCACCCGGGCGCCTTGTGAGGCTCCGCCGAGTGGAACATGCTGCGCAGCAGCCATGTGACGTCAATGGCACGCGAGGTCGGCGGCGTGGCCGCGATGGCCGCCGCATGCTGGCTCGCGCGCTCCCGCACGTAAAAGCCCGAACCGCGGCGCGACTCGAGGTAGCCGAGCGCGACCAGCCGCTCGTAGGCTTCCACCACCGTAAAGCGGGAGATGCCCTTTTCCTGCGCCAGTTGCCGGATGGAGGGCATGCGCATGCCCGCGCGGAACACGCGCTCGTCGATGCGCAGCCGGGCCCATTCGGTCAGCTGCTCGACCAGCGTCATCTGGGCCGATGGCACCGGGTCGGGCAGGCGCTCGGTCCCGGGCATGACGAGACGCAAGGATCGGGCGCCAGCGCTAGCTTTTCCGGCGCCTTTTTCACTATCCTTGCGGTCTTGGCCGGCACGCTCGGTGCCGTCCTGGATGCTTTCCATGTGGTGCTCCCGCAACTGTACAGAATACGATCCGCAGAACTGTACCGGTACTGTACCGAGAACCTTGTCTACCATCAACCCACGATGACACTCGCCCTCGACCACCTCGTGATTGCCGCGCCGGACCTCGACACCGGTGCCGACTACGTAGCCGCCGCGCTCGGCGTTGCGCCGGCCGGCGGGGGCGCCCATGCGCGCATGGGCACGCACAACCGCGTGCTCGGCATGTATGGCGGCGTCTATCTCGAAGTCATCGCCATCGATCCCGCGGCAACGGGCCAGCACGCGCCCGAGCGGCCACGCTGGTTCGGTCTCGATGGCGAACTCGTGCAGCAGCGCCTGCGCGACGGCCCGTTCCTGCTGCACTGGGCTGCGCGCGTGGAACGCCCCGCCGACCTGTCGCGCTGGCAGGCGCAGTATCCGGACCGCATCGCCCCCGCCATTCCCATGTCGCGCGGCCATCTGCACTGGCGCCTCACGGTGCCGGACGACGGCTCGCTGCCCGCGTGGCGCGGCGAGGCGGCCAGCGCCGGCGAGGGCGTGTTCCCGACGCTGATCCAGTGGGACGTGGCCGACTATCCCGGCAGGAGCCTGCCGCGACAGGACCTCGCCCTGCGCAGGCTGCACGGCAGCCATCCGCATGCGGAACTGCTGCGCCAGGGCCTCGCGTGGATCGGCGCCGACCACCTGATCGCGATCGAACAGACCGATGGCGTGCCGTTGCTGCGCGCCGAGATCGAAACCCCGAACGGCGTGAAGACGCTGCAGTAGCCCCAGCACCCAGAAGAACGGAGACCCCGGATGTCCGCCCCCACCCGCAAGCGCTTCGACGACGATGCCTACCTGACCTCGTGCGAGGCCACCGTGATCGCCGCGAGCGACGACGGCATCGAACTCGACCAGACCGTGTGCTACGCGCGCAGCGGCGGACAGGCTGGCGACACCGGCACGCTCACGCTCGCCGACGGCAGCACGCTGGCGATCGCCGATACGGTCTACGCCGACGATCGCACGCGCATCGTGCACGTGCTGGCATCCGATTCCCCCTCGAACCCAGCCCGCCCCGCCGTGGGCGATCGCGTGACGGTGACCATCGACTGGACGCGCCGCCATCGCCTGATGCGCCTGCACACGTGCCTGCATCTGCTGGGCTCGCTGATTCCCGTGCCCGTGACGGGCTGCGGCATCTCGCCCGACTCCGCGCGCATCGACTTCGATCTGCCCGAGTCGACGCTCGACAAGGCGGACCTGACCACACGGCTCAACGCCCTGATCGACGCGCAGACGGAACTGCGCATCGACCGCATCACGCCGGAAGCGCTCGCCGCGCAGCCCGACCTCGTGCGCACGATCGGCGCCGCGCCGCCGGCCGGTACCGAGACCATCCGCATCATCGAGATTCCCGGCGTCGATCGCCAGCCGTGCGGCGGCACGCATGTGGCCAACACGCGCGAGATCGGCGCGATCGTCGTCACGAAGATCGAGAAGAAGAGCCGCACCAACCGACGCGTGGTCGTGAATTTCGCATGAACAACGCCTGGCTTGCCGGTCTGCCCCCCGAACAGTTTCTCGCGCTCGTCACGCTGCTGGTCGTCGGTACGTTCACCCCCGGCCCGAACACGACCATCGCCGCCGTCACCGGCGCGAACTTCGGCGCGCGCGCCACGTTGCCGCACAGCCTCGGCGTATCGATCGGGTTCGCGAGCATCGTCGCGCTCTGCGCGGCCGGTGTCGGCGCGCTGATTCTCGCAAGCCCGTGGCTCGCCACGCTCATCCACGTGGCCGGCGTGATCTATCTGCTGTGGCTCGCGGCACGCATCGCACGCGGCACCAGGCTCTCGGAGAAGCAGGTCCTGCGCCCGATGACCGTGTGGCAATCGGCGGCGCTGCAGTACGCGAACATCAAGGCGTGGATGCTGTCGCTGGCCGTCGCCGCGTCCTATATGGCTGGCGCGCCCTCGACGCTCCATCGCGCGGCGCTTGTCAGCGCGGTGTTCGCGACGCTCGGTTTTATCAGCAACGGGTTCTACGGCGTGCTCGGCGCGTCGCTGCGCCAATGGCTCTCGCACGGCAACCGCGTGGCGTGGTTCAACCGGATCATGGGACTCGCGCTCGGCGCCACGGCGCTGTGGATCGCCATGGGCGCCCGCCCCGGTGCCCATTAGCACGACGACGGAGACCTGCGCCATGACACAACACACGAACACCCCCGCCGGCGGCGGCATGCTGCTGGGATTCATCGGCGTGGCCATCTTCAGCCAGACGCTGCCGTTCACGCGCATGGCCGTGGCCGAGTTCGATGCGCTATTCGTGGCGCTCGGGCGCGCGGTCATCGCCGCCGTGCTCGCACTCGGCCTGCTGGCCCTGCGCGGCGCGCTGGCGGCGGACCGGCGGCCGCGCGGCCGGCAATGGGCGCGGCTGATCGTCACGGCCGTCGGCGTCGTGGCCGGTTTCCCGGTGTTCTCGTCGCTGGCCATGCGCGAGGTACCCGCCGCGCACGGCGCGATCGTCATCGGCCTGCTGCCGCTGGCCACGGCCGTGTTCGCCGCATGGTTCGGGCAGGAGCGCCCCTCGTTCGCCTTCTGGCTGTCCGCGCTGGCGGGCAGCGCGCTCGTGGTCGGCTTTGCGCTGTGGCAGGGTGCGGGCGGCCTGCAGCACGCCGACTGGTATCTGTTCGCGGCCGTGGTGCTCGGCGCGCTCGGCTATGCCGAAGGCGGCAAGCTCTCGCGCGAACTCGGCGGACTGGAAACCATCAGCTGGGCGCTCGTGGTGTCGCTGCCGCTGCTGCTTCCCGTGGTGGGCTGGCTCGCGCACGCGGACGCCGCCGCCATTGCCGCCGCGTCTCCGCGCGCATGGCTCGGCATGGCCTATGTGTCGGTGTTCTCGATGTTCGTCGGCTTCCTGTTCTGGTACGCCGGACTGGCAAAAGGCGGCGTGGCCCGCGTCGGCCAGATACAATTGCTGCAACCGTTTCTTACACTCGCGGGCGGCGCCCTCATTCTGGGCGAGCCGCTCGACGCCGCGACGATCGGTTTTGCCATCGCGGTCATCGCCGTGGTGGCGCTGGGCCGGCGGGCGGCCGTGGGCGGCGCGGCCCCGGCAGGCCAGCCAGGTCCTGGCCCGGATGCCAGACCGAATACCAGCCTGAACACCCGCCTCGATACCCGGCCCACGGCCCCGGGACGTTTTCACTGAAGGAGAATGCATGTCCGTCTATGACACCCTCTCGCGCCTCGGCGTGGAACTGCCCACCGCGGGCGCACCGGCCGCCGCCTACGTGATGGCCGCGCAGACCGGCAACACGGTCTTCCTGTCGGGCCATATCGCGAAGAAGGATGGCAAGCCCTGGGTCGGCAAGCTCGGCAAGGACGTCGATACCGAAACCGGCAAGGCCGCCGCGCGCGCGATCGCCATCGACCTGCTCGCCACGCTGCACGCCCATGTGGGCGACCTGAACCGCGTCACGCGCATCGTCAAGGTCATGAGCCTCGTCAACTCGACGCTCGAGTACACCGAACAGCATCTGGTGACCAACGGCTGCTCGGAATTCCTCGTGGAGGTGTTCGGCGACAAGGGCAAGCATGCGCGTAGCGCGTTCGGCGTGGCGCAGATTCCGCTCGGCGCCTGCGTCGAGATCGAAATGATCGTCGAAGTGAAGTAACCTAGCACCCCCACACGATTCACCCCCACGACCAGTAGAGACACATCATGAAATGGGCTATCTCCCGCCGGGCACAGCAACTGACCAGCTCGGCCATCCGCGAAATCCTGAAGGTCACCGAGCGTCCGGAAGTCATTTCCTTCGCCGGCGGCCTGCCCTCTCCGGCATCGTTCCCGGTAGCGGCAATGGAAGCCGCGGTAGCCCGTGTATTCGCCGACAACCCGCAGGCCGCGTTGCAGTACGCCTCCACGGAGGGGTATCTGCCGCTGCGCGAGTTCGTGGCGAAGCGCTACAACGTGGGGGTGGAGCGCGTGCTGATCACGACCGGCTCGCAGCAGGCGCTCGACCTGATCGCGAAGGTCATGATCGACCCGGGCAGCCCCGTGCTGGTCGAGACGCCGAGCTACCTCGGCGCGCTGCAGGCCTTCTCGCTGTTCGAACCCGAATTCGTGTCGGTGCCGACCGACGAACGCGGCCTGCTGCCCGAGGCGCTGACGCGTGAACTGACCAACGGCGCGCGCTTCCTGTACGCGCTGCCGAACTTCCAGAACCCGACCGGCCGCCGCCTGCCGCTCGAGCGCCGCCAGGCGCTGATCGCGCGCGCGAAGGAACTGGACCTGCTGATCGTGGAAGACGATCCGTACGGCGAACTGAGCTACACCGGCGACCAGCTGCCGACGCTGCTGTCGATGAACCCGGACGGCGTGATCTACATGGGCTCGTTCTCGAAGATCCTGGCCCCCGGCCTGCGCCTCGGCTTCGTGATCGCCCCGCCCGAGCTGCATTTCAAGCTATGCCAGGCCAAGCAGGCCTCGGACCTGCACACGCCCAGCTTCACGCAGCGCCTCGCGTACGAGAGCGTGCGCGACGGCCTGCTCGAGCGCCATATCCCGACCATCCGCGACCTGTACGGCAAGCAGTGCGAGTGCATGCTCGACGCGCTGACGCGCCATATGCCCGCGGGCGTGACGTGGAACCGCCCCGAAGGCGGCATGTTCATCTGGGTTGAGCTGCCCGAAGGCCTGGACAGCATGAAGATCCTCGAGGAAGCCGTGCGCCGCAACGTGGCCTACGTGCCGGGCGCGCCGTTCTATGCGGGCGCGCCGCGCAAGAACACGCTGCGCCTCGCGTTCGTGACGGTACCGCCGGAACGCATCGAGCAGGGCGTGACGATCCTTGGCGAGCTGTTCCGCGAAGCGATCGCGCAGGCCGCGCCGCAGGCCCGCGCGGCCTGATCGAACGATCGACCGATCGACCTCACATAGCGAACACGGGAACCCGCGCGATGGCACAGCCAGACTTCGGTGCAGACGACGGACAGGGCCAGGGCATGCTCCGCATCTGGGGCCGGCTCTCGTCGATCAACGTGCAGAAGGTGGTCTGGTGCGCGCGCGAGCTGCACCTCGACCACGAACGCATCGATATCGGCCACGTGCGCGGGGAGCTGGACACCGAAGCCTATGTGCGGCTCAACCCGAACCGCCTGATTCCCGTGATCGAGGATTTCCGCGGCACGGACGTCGGTGGCGAACCGTTCGTGCTGTGGGAGTCGAACGCGATCGTGCGCTATCTGTGCGCGCGCTATGGCGAGGGCACGCTGTGGCCCGCCGACGTCAAGGCGCGCGCGTCCGCGGACCGGTGGATGGACTGGCAGACGACCGCTTTCAGCCCCGCCATGGGGCCGGCCTTCCTGAACCTCGTGCGTGCGCCGGCCGACGCCCGCGACGACGCCGTGATCGCGGCCTCGTGCGCCCGTACCGAGCCGCTCGCGGCCATGCTTGACGCCGCGCTCGAAGGCAAGGAATTCATCGGCGGCGACCGCTTCACCATGGCCGACATCTCGCTCGCCTGCGCCGCCCATCGCTGGTTCGGCACACCCGCGCCCCACGCCGCGCGACCGCATCTCGAGCGCTGGCTTGCCGCCATGCGCGCCCGCCCGGCCGCAACCGGCATCCTCGTCCTCCCCCTCCAGTAATTTCCCTAGAAATCGAACGCGCGTTTGAGGTGTACCCTCCCGTTGGGTCCCAGGAACGTGCGTCGCGATGCCCTCGCTCCCCCGAGCAAACCCTGATCCCTGAATCCGATTCACGGAGTCCGTGACCGGAATTTGGGCCGTTCGCGATAGACCGCTCCTTAAAATCCGACATTTGCCATACAAGCGGCGGTCGCCGCACGTGGCAAAACGGTCGTCCAGGCACAAAGAGGCAAGGCGGCCGCCAACACCAGAGGAGGAGTCATCGTGTGGAGTCAAGTCTATGACCCGCTAGGCAATATGGCGCTGTCGACCATTGCCGCGGGTGTCCCTGTCGCCGTGCTGCTCGCGGCGCTCGCATTTTTCCATCTGCAGGCCCACTTCGCCGCCGGCCTGGCGCTGGTGGTCGGTGTCATCGTGGCGTCGTTCGTGTTCGGCATGCCGGCGGAGATGGCCAGCAAGGCGGCCGGTCTCGGCATCGTATCGGGCCTGTTCCCGATCGGCTGGATCGTGCTCAACATCATCTTCCTGCACCGGCTCACCACCCTGAACGGCTCATTCAAGGTGTTGCAGAACTCGATCTCGGGCATCACCGAGGATCGCCGGCTCCAGCTGCTGCTCGTGGCCTTCAGCTTCGGCGCGTTCTTCGAAGGCGCGGCGGGCTTCGGCACGCCGGTGGCGGTGACCGGTGCGATCCTGATCGGCCTCGGCTTCTCGCCGCTCGCGGCATCGGGCCTGGCGCTCATCGCCAATACCGCGCCCGTGGCCTTCGGTGCGCTCGGTGCGCCGATCATCGGCCTGTCCGCGGTCACGGGCCTGGAGCAGACCGCGCTGTCCGCGATGATCGGCCGCCAGCTGCCGTTCTTCTCGGTGCTCGTGCCGTTCTGGCTGATCTGGGCGTTCGCGGGCTTCCGCGGCATGCTCGCGATCTGGCCCGCGATTCTCGTGGCCGGCGTCAGCTTCGCGATTCCGCAGTTCCTCGTGTCGAACTTCCATGGCCCGTGGCTCGTGGACGTGATTTCGGCCCTGATCTCGATGGGCTGCCTGGCAGGCTTCCTGAAGATCTGGCAGCCGAAGGAAATCTGGACCTCGACCAAGATTCTCGGCCGCGATGACGACTCGAAGGTCGATCACGCGGAAGCGATCGAGGCCGATGCCAGGGCGACCGCTGCGTCGGCGGGCATCTCGGTGGTCAAGGCATGGATGCCGTGGGTCATCCTCACCGTTTTCGTATTTATGTGGGGGATCCCGGAGTTCAAGAAGCTGATGGACGGCCTGTGGCAGTGGAAATTTCCGATTCCGGGCCTCGACAAGATGGTCCTCAAGGGGCCGCCCGTGGTGCCGAAGGAAACCGCCGAAGGCGCGGTCTTCACGTTCAACGTGCTGTCGATGGCCGGTACCGGCATCCTGGTATCGGCCATCGTCGGCGGCCTGCTGATGGGCTACTCGGTGCCGCGCCTGATCAAGGAGTACTGGGAGACGATCAAACTCACGCGTTACTCGCTGCTGACGATCTGCGCGATGTTCGGCATCGGCTACCTGACCCGTTATTCGGGCCTGGACGCGACGCTCGGCCTCGCGTTCGCGCAGACGGGCGTGCTGTACCCGCTGTTCGGCACGATGCTGGGCTGGCTCGGCGTGGCGCTGACCGGTTCCGACACGGCCTCCAACGTGCTGTTCGGCGGCCTGCAGAAGACCACCGCGGAGCAGCTGGGCCTGTCGCCGATCCTGATGGCCTCGGCCAACAGCTCGGGCGGCGTGATGGGCAAGATGATCGACGCGCAGTCGATCGTCGTGGCCTCCACCGCGACGAAGTGGTACGGCCACGAGGGCGACATCCTTCGCTACGTGTTCTTCCACTCGATCGCGCTCGCGATTCTGGTCGGACTTTTCGTAACGCTCCAGGCCTATGTGCCGCCGTTCACGCACATGGTCGTTCATTGAATTTGCACTTCCCTGCTCGCGTCAGCGGGCAGGACACCTTCGATGCCGCCTCGGTCTGCGCCGGGCGGCATTTTTGTTTGCGCGTCACTTTGCGTTCGTTTTAAAGAAACAGCGATTCATCGAGGCCGCGACGGCAACGAGAATGCATAGGTCTTCGCCATTCCGCCCCCGCACCATCATGCACACGCGCTTAATCCATCCCGTCTTTCACCATTCCAACGTTCCCCATCCCGACTTGCGCGGCCCTCGCCGGATCGCGCGCGCCGCGGCTGTCATCGCCGCCGCGGTGTCTTGCCTCGCCCCCATCGGCGCGCACGCAGCCGGTTCCGCCGACCTCACCGTAACCGGCGTCATCCGTCCCGCTGCCTGCAGTACCGCCCTGTCCGGCGGTGCCATCGCGGATTTCGGCACCATCTCCGCGCGCGCATTGAGCGCGACCGCGGCCACGGTGCTGCCCGCGCAGATCGTGACGCTGACCATCACCTGCAACACGGCCACGAAGGTCGGCATCACCACCACCGACAACCGCGCCGGCACCGTCAACGAGGCCGCGGGCACCGCGCTGATTTCCACGCCGGGGTACACGTTCGGGGTCGGCGCGATCGGCGGCAAGACCATCGGCGCCTATTCGCTGATGCTCGGCTCCAATGCCGGCGTGCAGGCCACGGCCGATGGCGCCAGCGTGACGGCCGTCTATTCGCAGGATGGCGGCAAGCAATGGATCAGCTCGCTGCTGGGGCCCGCGCAACCGGGCGTGCGGCTGCACGCATGGGCGCCGTCGAGCTCCAGTCCCCCAGCCGCGTACAAGGTCATCACGCAACCGATCAAGGTCACGCTCGCACTGGGCAAGACCGGCGATCTGCCGCCGCTCGATCAGGAAGTGCAGATCGACGGCCTGGCCACGATCTCGCTCAGTTATCTGTAATCGCGCTACCATCGCGGGCTGATGGCAGACAACCGGGAGCCCCGCAGTGAAGATCAGATTGGCGCTGGCCGCAACGACATGCGCGCTGGCCACGGCGTGCAGCACGACGACACCCCCGCCGCCGGCCTCCACACGTCAGATGTCGACGTACGACATGTCCACCGAATACACGGTGGAGTATGTCGCGGATGGCTTCATGCTGACGATGAATTACCGCTACCCGGATTTCGTGTTGCGGCGTAGCACCGCGGAGACGCAGTGCCGGACCGTCGCGACGAACATCGCGAACAATCTGGCGGAGCGGCGTCAGCGGCTGATCGCCATGCCCGAGGCACAGCAGATCCGGACCGTGACGGAGAGAAAGTGGACGGGCGCGATGGCGACCTGCGCCGCCGTCGCGCACGTGGTGTGGCGTCAGTAATTCACTGGTGCTGCACGGCCTCCCATGCGTGGCGGCCCGGCATCGGCAGCGGCATGTAGTCGTCTTCCAGGATGTTGCGGATAGCGGCTTCCATGCGCTCGATGGACGCGGACTTCGGCAGGTGTTCCACCACGCCGCAGGTCTGCAGCGACGACGGCACGCGCAGCCACATGTTGTCCGACAGCAGCAGGATGCGCGCATTCGGCATCGCCTGATGCAGGCGTCGCAGCAGATACCAGTTGTCGGTCGCATCCTCGGACATGCCGAAGAGGACCAGCGCTTCCTCGGGGCTCTCCCGCAGGCCCATCACGGCGCTGGGCTCCAGGCTGCGCACGGCGCCCACACCCGGCATGCGTTCGAGCATGCGTTGCATGCCAAGGCGCACGAGCGGATGCGATTCGATGACCATCGTCGACATGTTTCCTCTCCCCGTAGTTGTTTTCTGTCGGGAGACATACCGCAAACCCCGTGCCAGCCACATTGCCAGAATTCGTCACCCATTCCGACCCGCGTTCGGCTCTTGCGCTTCGCGCGTTCCAGCGCGCGCCGCGACCGGCAATCCCTTGTAACGACTGGCTTTCGCACCCGGACGCGCGGCGCGCCGGGCGACGCGGCACGTGGCCGCGCGCGGAGCCGGCGCTCGGGACACCCCGCGCGCCCAGGGGCGCGTTACGTTACGCCTGACGTAACGTGTCACGACACCCGTAACGTAGGCTGTCAGTTCACCTGGATCCGGTCGTCGAGCACGCGCACCTGGCCGCCGGGCTTGTCCTCCATGACCTTGAGCACCTTGTGGCCCACCTGCAGCGTGACGCCGCCATGGATACGCCTGCCCGCCACGATCACCGCGTCCGCGGCCGGCTTCATCTGCTCGGTCATGCGCGCGATCTCGGCCTCGAGTTCGAACAGGTCGCGGTTGATCTTGTGCATGGTCGCGCGCGCCTTCTCGCGGACCTCGCCCGTGGCCCGCTCGGGATGCTTGGCGAAGAACGCCACCAGTTGCTGGAGCTTGGCCTGATCCTCGAGCACCTTGCGCCGTTGCGCCTCGAGTTCGGCGCGCTGCTGGTCCGCGAACGGGTTGAGGCCCACCTGCACCGCGGTCGCGGTACCGGCCGGCGCGCCCAGCGTGGCCACGCTGACGGTGGCCATCGCGCGCGTGCGGCCGCCGCTGATGCTGCCCTGGCCCGTGGGCGTGCCGACCACCACGCGCTCGCCCGCCGAGACATCGCTCTGGCGGATGCCGGACTCCACGATCACCTCGGTCACGGCCTCGACGATCGCGTTCTGGATATAGCGCGCATGCACGGCGCCCCGGCTGCGCACGCTCGCGATCTCGTCGCTGTCGCCATGCGCGCTCTCGGCCTTGCCGATGATGCCGCCCTTGACGATCACGTCGCCACCCGCTTCCACGTGCGCGGCCTCGATCGTGCCATTGACCACGACGTCGCCCGTCACCTTCACGGACATGCCCGTGCGGATGTCGCCGGACACGCGCAGCGAGCCGTCGAACGTCACGTTGCCCGAATGCAGGTCCACCGCCTCCACGTCCACGACGGGGCTCACGGTCACGCCGCGCGGCATGACCTTGGGCGAGCCCGCGATCACGGCGAGCAGCAGATTGGCATCGTTGGGGTCGGCCGCGACGCCCGTCAGATCGTCGTCGAACGGCACGTCTTCCACGGCTTCGGCGGGAATCGGCTTGCCGAAGAGATCGACGCCCTCGCGGCCGGGCACGGCCGGCGTGCGGCGCATCAGCGCG
The DNA here is from genome assembly GCF_038440175.1 of Cupriavidus sp. OTU4054. Classification (NCBI taxonomy): domain Bacteria; kingdom Pseudomonadati; phylum Pseudomonadota; class Betaproteobacteria; order Burkholderiales; family Burkholderiaceae; genus Cupriavidus; species Cupriavidus sp. OTU4054. The sequence goes on along the minus strand of NZ_JASATF010000043.1, from coordinate 13,330 downwards.
GTGCCGGGATTGACGAGCAGCAGGCTGCCGAGATCGCGCAGATCGAAGCGGCCGTCCTCCCCTTCCGACATGACCGGCTTGCGCGGCTGCACCATGCTCGTAAAGCGGGCCGGCGTGCCTGGGACCGGCGCGGTGCCGCGCGCGATGTCCACGTTCTCGCAGCTGCCGGCGGCAAGCGCGGACGTGATGGCTGGCAGGTCGAGCGGCGCGGTGACCTGCAGTCCCGCGATGGCCGCGCGGATATCCTCGAGCTCGATCGGCTTGCCGCCCTCGGGCGGCACGAGCGTCAGCCGCAGCACGAGCTTGTCCTCGGACACCTCGAGTTCGAATTCGCCGTCGAGCAGCGTGCCGATGACCGCGTCGATCTCGTGCTCGGCCAGCTGGCACTGCGCGAGAAACGCGTTGACCGCGTCGGCATCGAGCCGCGCGTCCTGCCAGCCCTGCGCCACGAGGCTTTCCTGCAGCGCGGTGCGGTCCGGCGGCATGCGATCCGCCACCGGCGCGAAGCAGGCACGAACCTGCTCCCCAGGCTGACTCAACTCCAGACGCAAACCCCCGTCGGCAATCATGTGTCCCCGCTTCTTTCTGGCCATGCCGGACGCCGGTGCGGCCTGTCGGCCCACGACCCCTCCGCTCGGGGTCCACCTTGGTCGTCCTGCTAATAGTTGTCGTCGATCTTTGGTTGACGGACGGTTCTGGGTGAACTTGAGCCCACAAAAGTGGGGAATCACATAAAAGCCACGAAAGCGCCTATTACTTCATATTTTTGCCGGGCAGCGCCTGCGCGGCGGGACTTCGGTAAACTGTCGCCTTGTATTCCCGCCTCGCCATGCCAGCCAACTCCCCCAAGCCCGCCAGATCCGGCAAGTCCGGAAAGTCCGCCACGCCCGCCACGGCGCCGTCGGATCCCAACGATATCCGTCCCGGCCAGTCCATCGAGCTGCTGAAGGCGCTGCACATCCTCACGCGCGACGGCAAGATGAATCAGGACAGCCGCCGCAAGCTCAAGCAGGTCTATCACCTGTTCCAGTTCATCGAGCCGCTGCTGGCGGACGTGAAGGCAGCGAAGGGCCGCGTCTCGCTCGTCGATCATGGCGCGGGCAAGTCGTACCTGGGCTTTATCCTCTACGACCTGTTCTTCAAGGCGCTCGAGGACGATTCCCATATCTTCGGCATCGAGACACGCGAGGAACTGGTCGCCACATCGCGCGAACTGGCCGACCGGCTCGGCTTCGGGGGCATGTCGTTCCTGAACCTGTCCGTCGCGGACTCCATCACCTCGCCCGCGCTGCCGGAGACCATCGACGTGGTCACGGCCCTCCATGCGTGCAACACGGCCACCGACGATGCCATCCGCTTCGCGCTCGCCAAGCAGGCGCGCCATATCGTGCTGGTGCCGTGCTGCCAGGCCGAGGTGGCCGCGGTGCTGCGCAAGAACAAGGGCGTGCAGCTGGCCGGCAATCCGCTGACGGAAATCTGGCGGCATCCGATCCACACGCGCGAGTTCGGCAGCCAGGTGACCAACGTGCTGCGCTGCCTGCAGCTGGAAGCGCACGGATATCAGGTCAGCGTGACCGAACTCGTGGGCTGGGAACACTCGATGAAGAACGAACTGATCGTCGCGCAGTTCAAGGACCTGCCGCGCCGCCGCCCGGCCGAGCGGCTAGACGACGTGCTGGCCACGCTCGGCCTGCAGGAGATGCGCGAGCGCTTCTTTACGACGGCTCAGGCCTGAGCGTCGCCGTCCATCCATTGGCGCCAGCCTTCGGGGCCGAGTTTCCGCATCGTGGCCTCGTTGCGTTCGTAGATATCGGCCGCATCGGGAAACGCGTCGACAGCGCGCTCGATGCTGTCCTCGCGCAGCAGATGCAGGATCGGCCACGGGGAACGGTTCGTGAAGTTCTCGATATCGTCGGGGCCGGTACCCTCGAACTGGTAACGCGGATGGAAGCTGGCGATCTGCAGCACGCCATCGAGCCGCAGGCTCTGCAGCACACTGTCGGCCAGATAGAGAAAGTCGTTGTAGGCGAGGAAGTCCTGCAGCACATCGGGCAGGATCAGCAGCGTCGTGTCGGTCTGCGCCGGATCGGCCTCCGCAAGCCAGCGCAGTTCGCGCTCGAGGTCGTCGATCAGGGCGCCCTCTTCCGTGGCGCGGCTCACGACGTAGCGCACCTGCTCCTTCACGTACACGCTCTTGGCGAACGGGCACAGGTTCAGGCCGATCACGGCACGCGAGAGCCAGTGGCGCGTGTCGGCGACGACGCGTTCGTCGGTGGGCGTGGAAGATTCTGGGAACATGGTGGCACGGCGCGGCAAAACGCCATTCTACTGCCGACAATGCGGACCAACGCTTATAATCGGCCCGCCCCACCCGCCGCGCATCCCCACCGCTCACGCCACCCTCCTCCCACATGTCCGCTGCCGCTCCCCACGCCCCCCATGCCGACGACGATCGCCGCGATGCCATCGTGATCGGCGGCGGTCCGGCCGGCCTCATGGCCGCCGAGATGCTTGCAGCAAACGGGCAGCGTGTGGACGTGTACGACGCCATGCCCTCGGTGGGCCGCAAGTTCCTGATGGCCGGCAAGGGCGGCATGAACCTCACGCACGCGGAAGCGGCCGATGCATTCCTGGGCCGCTACGGCAGCCGCGCGCCGGACATCGCGCCGTGGCTCGAAGCCTTTGGCGCACAGGCGTTGCGCGACTGGGTGCATGCGCTCGGCATCGACACGTTCGTCGGCAGTTCGGGCCGCGTGTTTCCCGCCGACATGAAGGCCGCGCCGCTGCTGCGCGCGTGGCTGCACCGGCTGCGCGAGCGCGGCGTGCGCTTTCACATGCGGCACCGATGGCTCGGATTCGATTCCGCCCGCGACGGACTGGCCGATGGCAGGCACGCGCTGCGCTTTGCCACAAAGGATGGCGAGGCGACCGTCCATGCGCGCGCCGTGGTGCTCGCGCTCGGTGGTGGCAGCTGGGCGCGACTGGGTTCGGATGGCGCGTGGATACCGATGCTCGCCGCGCGCGGCGTCGATATCGCCCCGCTGCGCCCCGCGAACTGCGGCTTCGAGATTGCGTGGAGCGATGTCTTTCGCGCGCGCAACGCGGGCGAACCGGTGAAGTCCGTGGCGATGTCGGTGACCGCCAGCGACGGCACCCCCTGGCATCGTCTCGGCGAGTTCGTGATCAGCGAGTCCGGCATCGAGGGCAGCCTCGTGTACGCGCTGTCCGCGCCGATCCGCGATCGCATCGAGGCCGACGGCCATGCCACGATCACGCTGGACCTCGCACCGGGCCGCGCCGCGGAAGACGTGGCGCGCGAGATCGGCCGGCCGCGCGGCTCGCGTTCGGTTTCCAGCCATCTGCAGAGCCGCCTCGGCATTGCCGGCGTCAAGGCCGGCCTGCTGCGCGAAGTGCTGTCGAAAGAGGCCATGCACGATCCCGTCGCGCTGGCGGCCGCGATCAAGGCGCTGCCGCTGCGGCTCGAGCGCGCGCGGCCGATCGACGAGGTCATCAGCTCGGCCGGCGGCGTCCGCTTCGAGGCGATGGACGATCGCCTGATGCTGAACGCCCTGCCGGGCGTGTTCTGCGCGGGGGAAATGCTCGACTGGGAAGCGCCGACCGGCGGCTATCTGCTGACCGCGTGCTTCGGCAGCGGGCGCGTGGCGGGCATGGGTGCCGCCGACTATCTGAAGCGATAGCGGCCGCGCTTATGCGCCGTGGGTGATGGCCAGCGCCACCGCTTCCGCGACCTCGATGCCATCGATCGCCGCGGAATAGATGCCGCCCGCATACCCGGCGCCTTCGCCGGCCGGATACAGGCCCTTGACGTTGACGCTCTGGTAGCTGTCGTCGCGCTCGATGCGCAGCGGCGACGATGTGCGCGTCTCCACGCCGGTCAGCACCGCGTCGTGCATCGCAAAGCCGGCCACCTTCTTGTCGATCTCGGGCAACGCTTCGCGAATCGCGTCGATCACGTAGTCCGGCAGCGCCGTGCTGAGGTCGGTCGGCGTCACGCCGGGCTTGTACGACGGCTCCACCGAACCGAGCGATGTCGAGGGACGCCGCGCGAGGAAGTCGCCCACGAGCTGCCCCGGCGCGCGATAGTCGCTGCCGCCGAGCTCGAATGCGCGCTCTTCCCACTTGCGCTGGAACGCGATACCCGCGAGCGGGCCGCCCGGGTAATCGCGCTCGGGCGTGATGCCCACCACGATGCCCGCGTTGGCGTTGCGCTCGGCACGGTAATACTGGCTCATGCCGTTGGTCACGAGGCGCCCAGGCTCCGATGCCGCGGCCACCACGGTGCCGCCCGGGCACATGCAGAAGCTGTAGACCGCGCGGCCATTGCTGCAGTGATGCACGACCTTGTAGTCGGCCGCGCCAAGCAGCTTGTTGCCCGCGAACTTGCCGAAGCGGCTGCGGTTGATCATGCCCTGCGGATGCTCGATGCGGAAGCCCAGCGAGAACGGCTTGGCCTCCATGAACACGCCGCGTTCGTGCAGCACCTCGAACGTGTCGCGCGCGCTATGGCCCACCGCGAGTACCACGTGCTCGCACGGCAGATAGTCGCCGGTCGACAGCTTGAGGCCGCGCAGTTGTCCCTTGTCGATGTCGAAATCATCGACGCGCGTCTCGAAGCGGATCTCCGCGCCCAGCGACAGCATCTCCGCGCGCATCTTCTCGACCATGCTCACGAGGCGGAACGTGCCGATATGGGGCCGTGCCTTGAAGAGGATGTCGTCCGGCGCGCCCGCGCGCACGAACTCCTCGAGCACCTTGCGGCCGTAATGCTTCGGATCCTTGATCTGGCTGTACAGCTTGCCGTCGGAGAACGTGCCCGCGCCGCCTTCGCCGAACTGCACGTTCGACTCCGGATTCAGCACGCTCTTGCGCCACAGCCCGAACGTGTCCTTCGTGCGCTCGCGCACTTCCTTGCCGCGTTCGAGGATGATGGGACGGAACCCCATCTGCGCGAGAATCAGCCCGGCCAGCAGGCCGCACGGCCCGAGCCCGATCACCACGGGACGCTTCTCCGGCCCGCCCGCGGGCGCCTGCGCCACGAAGCGGTAGGTCATGTCCGGCGTGATGCTCCAGTTCGGCTTGCCCGCCATGCGGCGGATGGCCGCCGCCTCGTCCTTCACCTCGATATCGATGATGTAGGTGAGCTTGATGTCGGAACGCTTGCGCGCATCGTGCGCGCGCCGGAAGACCGTGAACCCGACAAGACCGTCATTCTTGACGCCGATCTGCGCAAGAGCCGCGCGCACGGCGGCCTCGATCGCACCCTCGTCATGGTCGAGCGGGAGTTTTACTTCGCTGAGTCGTAGCATGGGGACCTGATGAAACGTCGGCCTGTGTGTCTGGTGGCCAGGTGTTACCCGGCAGGAGTCCAGAACGGCCAGGCCGCGATTTTATCAGCCAGTGCCACCATCGATGCGGCGCCGGCAGAATCAATCGCAGCGAAGCCGGACCGGCCGCGGCGATCGTGACCCAGCCGCCGTGCCCGGCCACCTCGGTCGCGCCCCCGCCCAGGGTCATGAAGGGCCGCACCACGGTTTCCGCCAGCCATTCGGGCGCGCCCGTCAGCGTCACGCGGCCCAAGGCCACATGCAGCACCGCGCCGCGCGGAAGATGCGTACGCAGCACCTGACCCGGTGCGAGATCGATATGTTGGGTTGTCAGTCGCGGTGGCCTGTCCATGGCGTGCTCCGGTGGGGATGGCATGGACTCCAGCGTATCGGCCCGCCACCGGCCGAGACAGACACAAGGATTGGCGCCCTGAATCGGAACAGATAAGAAAAATCTGCTCTGTTACGATACAGAGCCCCCGCGTCTGTATCTGTTCCTGTCGCCCGCGTTCACCGATCATCGCCAGCATGACCGCCCCGCTCTATCAGCAACTCGCCACCCGCTACCGCCAGGCCATTCACGCCGGCACGCTCGCGCCCGGCGACCGCATGCCGTCCGTGCGCACGCTGATGGGCCTGCACGACGTGAGCCTCTCCACGGCGCTGCAGGCATGCCGCGAGCTCGAAGCCGCGGGGCTGCTGGAGGCCCGGCCGCGCTCGGGCTATTTCGTCTGCGCGCCCATGCGTCCCGCATTGCGGCCGCTGGCGGAGCCCGACCTCTCGCTGCCCGATGCCGATCAGCTCGCGGGGCAGTTCGCGGGCATCCATGCGCGCATCTCGTCGATCATGGCCAGCTGGCAGCGCCACGAGATCCGCGTCGATTTCGGCGGCGCGTTCTGCGCGCCCGCGCTATATCCGAACGACGCGCTGCGCACGGCCGCCACGCGCGCGCTGCGCCGCCATCCCGACCTGTACGGCCATGTCGTGCAGGCCGATGGCCACGCGCCCTTCCGCGTGGCCGTGGCCCGTCATGCGATGCGCGCGCGCATTCGCGTGGCGCCCGAGGATATCGCCATCACCTACGGCTGCACCGAGGCGCTGCACCTTGCCCTGCGCGCGGTCACGTCGCCCGGCGATGCCGTCGCGGTGGAGTCGCCCACGTACTACGGCCTGCTGCAGACGCTGGAAAGCCTCGGCCTGCGCGCGGTGGAGGTACCCTGCAGCCCGCAGACCGGCATCTCGCTGGAGGCGCTCGAACTCGCGGCGCAAACGCATGCGGACATCAAGGCCGTGGTGGTGGTGCCGAACCTGCAGAATCCGCTCGGCTGCATCATGCCGGACGCGAACAAGGCGCGGCTGGTCGCCTGGTGCGAAGGGCGCGGCCTCGCGCTGATCGAGGACGACTGCTTCTCGGGCACCGTCGATGACGACGTGCCGCTCGCGGCCGCCAAGGCGTGGGATACGACCGGCAACGTGATCTATTGCGCGTCGCTCAACAAGGTCCTCGCGCCGGGCCTGCGGCTGGGCTGGATGGCCGCGGGCAAGTGGCAGGCGCGCGTGGAGATGCTCAAGATCGGCATCACCCGGCCCAACGCGGCGCTGCCGCAGATCATTGCCGCGGACTTCATGCACGACGGCGGCCTCGAACGCCATCTGCGCCGCCTGCGCGTGCAATTGCGCGCGCAGCGGGAATGGGTGGCCGGCAGGATCGCGCGCACGTTCCCCGAAGGCACGCGGCTGACGCTGCCGCGCGGCGGCATGCACCTGTGGATCGCGCTGCCGGAAGACCTGTCGGGCTCGCGCATCGCTGACCGCGCGCTGCAGCAGGGCATTCGCGTGCTGCCGGGAGCGATGTTCTCCAATTCCACGCGCTACGACCGCTATCTGCGCGTCAATTGCGGGGCGCCGCGGTCGGACGAGATCGAACGCGCGCTCGATACGCTCGCCACCATCGTCCTGCAGGGCGCGCGCTGAGCGGATTCCGGCCGCGAAGTGTTGGAAGCAGGCATCGACCTGCAAGTTTTCTCCCCCAATCCGGGCGCGCTCGCCTATCCTAATGCGCTAGTACAGACAGGCCGCCCCAGCGGATTCCGGGAGAAGAGATTTGCATAGCGAACGCGCTGCCACGCCGCTCGAAGACACCATCAACGCCACGATCGATAACGACTACGAGACGCTGTTCCAGCTGGCGCCGGTATCGCTCTGGCTCGAGGATTTCAGCGCCGTGCGCGAGGCCTTCGAGCAGTTGCGCGCCGAAGGGGTGACCGATCTGCGCGCCTACCTGCGCGCGAACCCCGCGGAAGTGGCGCGCTGCTCCGCGCTCATCCGTGTCGTCTCGGTCAACCGCCGCACGCTCACCCTCTTCCGCGCGGCGGACTTTGGCGATCTCGTGGCCAACCTCGATGCGGTGTTCCGTGACGACATGTTCGACCAGCATGTCGAGGAACTGGGCCAGCTCTGGGACGGCGGCAATCATTTCTCGAGCCAGACCGTGAACTACACGCTCGACGGCGAGCGGCTCGACATCCGGCTCGAAGCCAGCGTCATGCCCGGGCACGAATCGGACTGGTCGCGCGTGCTGCTGTCGGTCGAGGATATTACCGCGCGCGTCCGCACGGAACGCGACCTGCGCCGGAGCCAGCAGTATGCGGTGGGGCTGTTCGAACATTCGCCGGTCTCGCTGTGGGTGGAAGACTTCAGCGCGGTGAAGATGCTGCTCGACGAAGTGCGCGCGGCGGGCATCACCGACTTCCGCACATTCCTGAACGTGCATCCGGACTTCGTCACGCGCTGCATGCAGGAAATCCGCGTGCTCGACGTCAACCAGCAGACACTGTCGATGTTCAGCGCGCCGACCAAGGACATCCTGCTCTCCCGGCTCGGCGACGTGTTCCGCGACGACATGCGCATCCACTTCGCGGAGCAGCTCGTCGACCTGTGGCACGAGAAGCTGTGGCAGCAGCGCGAGGTCATCAACTACGCGCTCGATGGCCGCGCCGTCGACGTGTTCATGCAATGGTCGGTGTTTCCGGGCCGCGAGGCGGACTGGGACCAGGTACTCGTATCGCTGACCGATATCACCGCGCGCAAGAAGGCCGAGGCCTACGTCGAATTCCTCGGCAAGCACGACGTGCTGACCAAGCTGTTCAACCGCGCGTACTACGAGGACGAACTCGCGCGCCTCGGCCGCAAGGGACCGTGGCCGGTCAGCGTCATCGCGGTGGACCTCAACGGGCTCAAGGTCGTGAACGACCAGTTCGGCCACAGCGACGGCGATGCGCTGCTGCGCCGTACGGGCGAGGTCCTGAAGAAGGCGGTGGGGGAACAGGCGTGCGTGGCCCGGACGGGCGGCGACGAATTCATGGTGCTGCTGCCCGGCCGCGACGAGCGCGGCGCCTCGACGGTCGTCGAGCAGATCGAACAGGTCGTGGAACTGAACAACAGCTTCTACCCGGGCGTGCGGCTGTCGTTCTCGATCGGCGCCGCGACCTGCGCGCAGGGCGAGCGCCTGACGGACACCTGCAAGATCGCCGACGCGCGCATGTACGAGGCCAAGCGCGCGCACTACGCCAAGATGGGCAACGAACGCCGCCAGTCCGGCGACGAGTGAAGTCTGGCGGAGAAGCGATCAGACGAAGACGATCAGTGCGACGCCGCCGATGATCAGGCCGAACTTGGTCACGTAATAGAGGGGCCGGTTCCACGCCTTGAAGCGGCGGCGATACTGGCCGCCGAGCCACACGAAGCGGAACAGCTTGTTGATCGCGCCGGTCTGGTCGGCCTCGTCGTTCGGCGAACTGGCGGCCGTCATGACCTTGCGGCCCATCCAGTGGTTGAACGCCGCGGCCCAGCGATAGCGCATCGGGCGCTCGATATCGCAGAACAGGATCAGCCGGTCGGTCTCGCTCTTGTTCTCGGCCCAGTGCAGATAGGTCTCGTCGAACACCACGCCATGCCCGTCGCGCCAGCTATGGCGCTCGCCATCGACTTCGATGAAGCAGCGGTCGTCGTTCGGCGTGGACAGCCCCAGGTGGTAACGCAGCGAGCCCGCGAACGGGTCGCGGTGCGGGTTGAGCTTGCCGCCAGGCGGCAGCTCCGCGAACATCGCCGCCTTCACGGTCGGCAGTTCGCGCAGCAGCGCCACGGTCTTGGGGCACAGCGTTTCCGCGGACGGATGCTGCGCTTCGTACCACTTGAGGTAGAAGCGCTTCCAGCCGTACTTGAAGAACGAGTTGAAGCCGGCGTCGTCGTTCTTGTCCGCGGCCTTGATCTTGCGCATCGCGATCAGCGCCAGCCCCTCGTCGCGAATCTGCGGCCAGGCGGCGCGCAGCTTCTCGAGATCGGGAAAACGCTCGGTCGGGATATACGGCGTGGTCGGGACGCCCGAGAACATGTACATGAAGCAGTTGACCGGCGCGACCAGGGCGGAGTGGTCCAGCAACTGACGCATGAACGGCAGCCTCACCTTGCCGCGCAAATGCACGTACAGAATAGCGCCGGCATAGACGGCGACGATTAGCCACTTGATCACCCGAGAATCCTCCAGTCAGGCACCGCGAGACGCGGCCTGACAAGGCGTCCCCGGCGAAAGATCGGTATTTTAGCGAAATGATGACGGCGCCGCACTGTGTGCACGAGCCGGCACCTTTGATTCCGATCAAGAATCTTCCGATCCGGGCGGTGTGTCGCGCGACTGGCGGGCAATCCGGTCGATCAGCGCACGCGCGTCCTCGGGGGCCCCCTGCAACGTCAGCAGGCGCGCGTTGAGCACGATGTTCTCCAGCACGAGCTTGGCGGTGGATGCCCACAGCGTGGCCAGCAGCGCGTCCACGGACATGCCGGACGCCTCGATTTCCTGCGAGCGGGCCGCGATCAGGCGGCAGGCGATCTCGCGCAATCCGGCGTCGTCGAATGGCAGGTCCGCATAGTCGATCGGGTCCTCCTTCTCGACTTCGGCCATCAGTTGCAGCAGCATTTCCTCGGTCATCGGCAAGCTCCTGTCGTCCCTCTGTGATCAAACCCTGCTAATCCCTGCTACACCCTGCTAGACCCTAAACTCGGCGGCCATGTCCTCGTCGGTGCGCGCGGGCAGATCGCCCTTGCGGCACGCTTCCACAAAGCGCGCATAGTCGCGCTCGACCTGATCCGCGTACGCGTTCGCATACTCCACCAGCGCCTCGGCCATGCGATCGCCGCTGCCCAGGTAGCCGCTGATCTCCGCCGCCTGCCCGCCGGCCTTCCCATGCGCGCGGGCGAGCACCCACCCGCAGGTGGACGCGTAACGGCCCAGCAGGTTGGCGTCCATGAGTTCGAGCTGCGGCGACAGTTTCATGTCGCGCAGCTGGCGCAGATAGAAACACCGGCCGAAGGGCCCCTTGGCCCAGCCCAGGAACAGATCGCTCGCGGCCTGCATCAGGCGCTGCCCTTCGACCACGCGCCGGCCCTCGTGCACGGGTGCCGCCGCCGGCCGGACCGACCGCCCTGCGCCGCGCTTCCCCGCGGCCGCGCGCCGGGCCTTGAAATACCGCGCCACGACCGACTGCCCCGCCTCCTTGACCTGCAGGAACAGCGGCTTGCCGTGGGTATCGATCATCAGCTGGATGAGGCAGCGCGTGCCCACGCTGCCCACGCCCACCACCTTGAACGCCATGTCGTGCCGCGTGAAATGCGCGAGCAACTGACGGCGGTCGGGCGCGAGCGTGGTCAGGTACTCGGCGTGGAACTTGTCGAGCACCGCCTCCACATCCTTCACGCTCATCCAGTCGTCGCTCGCCGCGAACAGGGTCTGATTGCCGCGCACGTGGAACACCGCGGGCGGCGCGTCGAGGATATGCCAGCGGCCGTTGACCTGCACGCCGAGCTTGGGCAGCAATGCCGCATGCGTGCGATCGGCCGCGCGCTCCATGCCACGGCGGATCGCGCGCTGCGCGTCGGGGTCGGTGGCCTCGTTCAGCAGCCGCTCGAACGTGATGTGGTCATACCAGGTATCGAGGATGCCCATATCCGCGTACGTCGCCATGCGGGCGCTGTAGCTGGACGTGGCCTGCCGCACGAGCGTATCGGCGGTCGCGCGCGAATGGCGCAGATGGCGGGCCGCCACGACGAAGCTCGCGACCAGCCGTTTCAGGTCCCATTCCCATGGCCCCTCGGCGGTCTCGTCGAAGTCGTTGACGTCGAGCAGCAGCGCGCGCTCGGGCGTGGCAAAGCCGCCGAAGTTGGCCACATGGCAGTCGCCGCAGATCTGCTGGACGATGCCCGAATACGGCGTGCCGGCCAGGTCGTGCGCCTGCACGATCGCGCTGCCGCGGAAGAATGCAAAGGGGGATTCGAGCATGCGCCCGTAGCGCAGCGGAATCAGCCGATCGACACGGCCGGCGCTGCTGATCTCGAGCAGCCGGATGGGGTCGCGATCCACGTGGCCGATGGCGGCGTGCAGACTGCGCGGCGCATGTTGCCGCAATGCCTTGCCGCGCGCCCGTCTTGCGTCCGAACCTGCCACGATCGCCACGATGCCTCCATGATGGGCCCGATGTGATCGAACGTAATGCAAGGTCCCGCGATTGTCAATTTGACAGCCCACAGAGCCTGCGTGTGACGCATCGTGCGCGAATGGGAAAAATCAGACGCTCCCCTACAAGACCGTCACAACTTCTTGTGTAAGCTGCTGTCTCAAACATCGCATAGACACAGGAAGAGTCGAACTCATGACCAAAAGTTTTCTTGCTGCCATGCGTCAATACGTGTGGTTCAGGGGTGTGAAACATCATGTGGTCCAGGGCGTCGAAGCGCTGGCCGATCTGTTGAAGTCCCCGTCCGTCGCGGCGCGTGCCGTCGCTGCCATCGTCTCGGAAACCGAGCATGGCGTCCAAGTGTGGGTGTCCTATTTCGGCAAGCCGATGGACCCGCATACCAACTACGTGCTCTGGCCCGCTCGCGCGATGAAACCCGCCCGGCGGCGCATGACCGCGAACTACCCCGGACAATTGCCGCCGCCGCGCGACTAACGTCCTGCCTCTGGCCGGCGCCACCCTCTTCATCATTCAGGAGCATGCAATATGTCCGAACCGAAACACGATGAGGCGCTGGTCAACAATTTCCTCGAACGCATTTCCGCCCTCTCCGTCAGCGCCTTCGATGGCGCCGACGTGAGCAGCGAACTCGCGCAGACGATGCGCGAGGCGACATCGCGCGCCGATGCGGCCACGCTTCAGGTACTCACGCAGCGGCTGCACGAACGCGCGGAAGCGGCCGAACGCGAAGGACAGGCACTCGTACGCGATACGTTCGCGAAAGCGGCGACGCTGGCGAAGTAAATCTCAACGGCGTCGCAACGGCGATCACATCACTGCTGGGAAGTTTGCGAAGAGGGAAGTTCGCGAAAAAGGAAGTTTGCGAAGACGGGTCGCAGGAAACTGACTTGGCGCGCCCCAGGGATCTGTGCACGCTACACCCGAGAGGGCTGCACTGCGACGACCACTGAGAGACTGTACTGCAGAGGATTGGTTGCGGGGGCAGGATTTGAACCTGCGACCTTCGGGTTATGAGCCCGACGAGCTGCCAGACTGCTCCACCCCGCGTCTGAAGAAGGCAATTATGTCTGAAACCCATCGCTAACGCAATCGTTATTTGCACAGCGATGGGGATTGCCGCGGCGCGCGTCCCGTTTCAGGTCATGCGATGCGCCGCAGTTGTGCGCCATGCGCATCGATGAGCGTCTCGATATGTCGATTGACGTGTCCGAGCGCTTCGAGCTTCGTGTCGAATGCGTGCACGGGAAATGGGTTGTGCCGCTCTGCGATCGTCGTGCCGCTCTCGCGATGAATGACCTCGATCATGATGGCCCACTTGCCCTTGGGCATGGCGATCACTTCATAGAGGATCTTGTATCCGTCATACTCCTTCATGGTTGGCTCCTGCCACTGCGACGCGCAACTCCGCGTCCAATTCCAGCGTAGGTCCAACCCTTCGCGACAAAAATGATCCGC
>NZ_JASATF010000042.1:0-46533 GCF_038440175.1 Cupriavidus sp. OTU4054 | reverse complement strand
CGGGGGGGCGGCGGGGCGTGGGGTCCCGCGCGCCGCTCGACCTCGTCGTGCATTTGCTGCGCGACCAGGCCGACGTGCTCGTGCAGATCGTCCGCGAAACCGGCATCGGCGTCGATCGCATCGAGGATCAGCTGCTGTCGCAGCGCCTTCATGGCAATCGTTCGGAACTCGGCGCGATGCGCCGCGGCCTCGTGCGCCTGCAGCGGCTGCTGGCCCCGGAACCGGGGGCGTTGTTCCGCCTGCTCAACCGGCCGCCCGCATGGCTGCAGGACGGCGACCTGCGCGAGCTGCGCGAATCCACCGAGGAGTTCTCGCTCGTGCTCAGCGATCTTGCCGCGCTGGTCGAGCGCATCAAGCTGCTGCAGGAAGAGATCGCCGCCAAGCTCAACGAGCAGACCAACCGCACGCTGTTCACCCTGACGCTGGTAACGGTACTGGCGCTGCCGATCAATATCGTCGCGGGCTTCTTCGGCATGAACGTCGGCGGTATTCCGCTGGCCGACCATCCGCACGGGTTCTGGGTGCTCGTGGTCGTCGTGGCGAGTTTTACCGCACTCGCGGGGCGATGGGCGTTCCGCAAGCAGCAGGCCGGCGGTTAGCCCGCGCTTTCACGTAATTGCAACGGAGGCGGCGTAACATGTTTGGCCACACGGCCATGAGCCCAGCATACCGGAGCGTAGCAAATGAACCCCAACGATGAAGCCCTGATTCGGCGCATTCACCGCGAGGTGGCCGACTACTACGACGAGGAACTCGAGCTCGAACTCGAAGACCGCGACCCCAGCGTGGTGCAGGCGATTCTCTCCGGCCACGGTGCCGAGAACGGCGGCGTCGCGGGCGACGACGAGGAGCGCGCGGAACGCCAGATGTACTTCCGCGAGCTGTTCCGTCTGCAGGGCGAGCTGGTCAAGCTGCAGAGCTGGGTGCAGGCGACGGGCCACAAGGTGGTGATCCTGTTCGAGGGGCGCGATGCCGCGGGCAAGGGCGGCGTGATCAAGCGCATCACGCAGCGGCTGAATCCGCGCGTCTGCCGCGTGGCGGCACTTCCCGCGCCGAACGACCGCGAACGCACGCAATGGTATTTCCAGCGCTACGTATCGCATCTGCCGGCCGCCGGCGAGATGGTGCTGTTCGACCGCAGCTGGTACAACCGCGCGGGCGTGGAACACGTGATGGGGTTCTGCACGGACGAGCAGTATGAAGAATTCTTCCGCTCGGTGCCGGAGTTCGAGCGCATGCTCGTGCGCTCGGGCATCCAGCTGATCAAGTACTGGTTCTCGATCTCGGACGAAGAGCAGCATCTGCGCTTCCTGAGCCGGATCCACGATCCGCTCAAGCAGTGGAAGCTGAGCCCGATGGATCTCGAATCGCGCCGCCGCTGGGAAGACTACACGCGCGCGAAGGAAGTGATGCTCGAGCGCACGCATATCGCCGAGGCGCCCTGGTGGGTCGTGCAGGCCGTGGACAAGAAGCGCGCGCGCCTCAACTGCATCCACCATCTGCTGCAGCAGATGCCGTACGTGGAGCCGCAACAGACGCCGATCGTGCTGCCCGAGCGCGAACGGCACGCCGACTATGTGCGGCAGCCCGTGCCGGGCCAGATGATCGTGCCGGAAATCTACTGACGCGCCTACTGACGCGCGAGACTCGGAAACGCCTGCTGCATGGTCTGCACCACGCCGGTCATCGCCGCGTCGTAGCCCGGCAACGCATCCACGCGCTCGCGGAACGAGCGGCTCTTGAGGGCCTCCACCGCTTCGGCGAGCGCGGGGCTCTGCAGCATTTTCTGTTCGATGGCGAAGAAGTAGCGCTCCTTGAGCACGGGCACGAATTCGAGCCCGAAGCGCCGCGCCGCCGTCTCCACGCCGAAGCCCACGTCGGCCATGCCGCTGCCGATATACGCGGCCACGGCCGCATGCGTGAACTCGCCGTTGCTGAAGCCCTCGATGCGGTTCGGATCGATGCCGCGGCGCGCCAGCATCAGGTCCAGCAGCAGCCGCGTGCCCGATCCCGGCTGGCGGTTCACGAAGCGGACGTCCGAGCGAACGAGGTCCTCCAGCGAATGGACACCGAGCGGATTTCCCGGCCGCACGAACAGCCCCTGCGTCCGGACCGCAAGGTGGATCAGGCAATGCGTATCGGGGCGCAGCCAGCTCGTGATGCGCCGCACCATATCGTCCTCGAGATCGCCGATCGGCACGTGGAACCCCGCGATATCGCATGCATGTTCCGCGAGCGCCGCCACGGCCTCGAGGCTGCCGCAGTACTTGAGGTCGTGCCGCACCTTGTGCTCGTCGAGGAAGTCGCGCAGCGCGGCCACCGCGAAACCGTGGCTCGCATGCAGGCGCACGGCCGGATCGGATGCCACCATCAGCTTTTTCAGCTCGATCTCGAGCTCGGACGCCAGGCTGTCCAGCGTGGGCGAGAGGCGGGCCGCAATCCGCTTGCTTGCCCATACCAGCTGTTGCGCCATCGGCGTGAGCGTCGACCCGCGGCCCCGTGTCTTGGCGATCAGCGCGCCCCCGAACAGCGTCTCGGCATCGCGCAGAATCCCCCAGGCGTAGCGGTAAGACAACGATATCGCCTCCGCCGACTGGGCGATATTGCCGGTGGACTCGATATGGCCGAGCAACGCCACCAGACGCGAGACATCGAGCGCGGGCGTGGGCCCGGGCGCCGCGTCGTCGCGGATCTGCAGATGGGGGAGGATCGAGATGCGAAGCATATGCGCAAAATAGCATATTGATGGGGCTGAAACACGGGCCTATAGTCGCACAAACGGGACAAGTACCTGAAATGCAGTCCCGGAATATGAAAAAAAGAGCCTATATGCGGCTGCACGGCACGACCCAATGAGGTGGCTGGCGGACGCAACGGCGCGCAGGAGACAAGCCACGCGCGCCGGGCCATGACGACACAAGAGCACGGAGACGCCATGCCAGAAACCGTCACCCCCACAGACAATGCAGCGGTCAGTGCCGCGCGCAGGCTGGATGCGATCGCGCAGATCGTTTCCGCGCGCCGCGACATGCCCGGCGCCTTGCTGCCCATCCTTCATGAACTTCAGGACGTCCATGGCTACGTGCCCGCCGAGTCGGTGCCCGTCATCGCGCAGGCACTGAACCTGTCGCGCGCCGAAGTCCATGGCGTCATCACGTTCTATCACCACTTTCGCGAGCATCCGGCCGGCCGCCACGTCGTGCAGGTGTGCCGCGCGGAAGCGTGCCAGTCGGTGGGTGCCGACGCGCTCGTGACGCACGCGGAGCGCACGCTCGGCTGCGGCATGCACGAGACCACGGCCGATGGCGCATTCACGCTCGAGCCCGTGTTCTGCCTCGGGCAGTGCGCGATCGGCCCCGCGGTGATGATCGATGACCGGCTGCATGGGCGCGTGGATGCCGCGCGCTTTACGCGATTGATCGAAGGGCTGCGCGATGCCATGCGCGCCGAACGCCAACAGGCCGCGGAGGCAAGCGCATGAGCACCACCATCTTTGTTCCGCGCGACTCCACCGCGCTCGCGCTCGGCGCCGACGAGGTGGCCGAGGCGATTGCACGTGAGGCGTCGACGCGCGGTGCCGACGTCCGGATCGTGCGCAACGGCTCGCGCGGCATGTTCTGGCTCGAGCCGCTCGTCGAGGTGAAGACCGATGCCGGCCGTATCGGCTATGGCCCGGTCTCGGCGGACGACGTGCCCGCACTGTTCGATGCGGGCCTGTTGCAGGGCGCCACGCACGCACTGTCGATCGGCGTGGTCGATGACCATCCGTTCCTGAAGAAGCAGGAGCGCCTGACCTTCGCGCGCGTCGGCATTACCGATCCGGTGTCGCTCGACGACTACATCGCGCACGAAGGCTATGCGGGCCTGACGCGCGCGCTGACGCTGCAGCCCGCGCAGATCGTGCAGGAGGTGCTCGACTCCGGCCTGCGCGGACGTGGCGGCGCCGCGTTCCCCACGGGCATCAAGTGGAAGACCGTGCTGGCCGCGCAATCGCCGGTCAAGTACATCGTCTGCAATGCCGACGAGGGCGACTCGGGCACGTTCTCCGACCGCATGGTCATGGAAGACGATCCGTTCATGCTGATCGAGGGCATGACTATCGCAGGCCTGGCCGTCGGCGCGGAGCAGGGTTACATCTACACGCGTTCGGAGTACCCGCACGCGATCGCCGCCACCGAGGAAGCGATTCGCGTCGCCACTGCCGCAGGCTGGCTCGGCGACGATATCCGTGGCAGCGGCCGCCGCTTCCATCTCGAAGTGCGCAAGGGCGCGGGCGCCTATGTCTGCGGCGAGGAAACCGCGCTGCTGGAAAGCCTCGAAGGCAAGCGCGGCGTGGTGCGCGCCAAGCCGCCGCTGCCCGCGATCGAAGGGCTGTTCGGCCAGCCGACCGTGATCAACAACGTGATCTCGCTTGCAACGGTGCCGATCATCCTCTCGCGCGGCGCGGCGTACTACAAGGACTTCGGCATGGGCCGCTCGCGTGGCACGCTGCCGTTCCAGCTTGCCGGCAACATCCTCCAGGGTGGCCTCGTCGAGAAGGCGTTCGGCATCACGCTGCGCGAACTGCTCGTCGATTACGGCGGCGGCACGCGCTCGGGCCGGGCGATTCGCGCGGTACAGGTGGGCGGCCCGCTCGGTGCCTATCTGCCCGAGTCGCGCTTCGACGTCCCGCTCGACTATGAAGCGTATGCGGCGTTCGGCGCGGTGGTGGGCCACGGCGGCATCGTCGTGTTCGACGAGACCGTCGATATGGCGAAGCAGGCGCGCTATGCGATGGAGTTCTGCGCGATCGAATCGTGCGGCAAGTGCACGCCGTGCCGGATCGGCTCGACGCGCGGTGTCGAGGTGATGGATCGCATCATGGCCGGCGATCAGCCCGTGAAGCACGTGGCGCTGGTACGCGACCTGTGCGACACGATGCTCAACGGCTCGCTCTGCGCGATGGGCGGCATGACGCCATACCCGGTGCTGTCCGCCCTGAACGAATTCCCGGAGGACTTCGGCCTGTCGCCGAAGCCCGCGCGCGCGGCGTAGGCCGCCATCCTTCGCGCCCATCCCACAAAACACAAGATCGGGAGACATCCCTTGAACGCTCGAAACGAACTGGATTACGGTACCCCGGCCAGCGAATCGGAGACGCAGGTCACGCTGGAGATCGACGGCGTGAACGTGACCGTGCCGGCCGGCACCTCGGTGATGCGCGCTTCCATGGAAGCCGGGATCGCCGTGCCCAAGCTGTGCGCGACGGACTCGCTCAAGTCGTTCGGCTCATGCCGTCTGTGCCTCGTGGAAATCGAAGGCCGCCGTGGCTATCCGGCCTCGTGCACGACGCCGGTGGAAGCGGGCATGAAGGTGCGCACGCAGAGCGACAAGCTCGGCGACCTGCGCCGCGGCGTGATGGAGCTCTATATCTCCGACCACCCGCTCGACTGCCTGACCTGCCCGACCAACGGCAACTGCGAACTGCAGGACATGGCCGGCGCGGTGGGCCTGCGCGAGGTGCGCTACAACGACGGCCACACCAACACCCCGGCCATCGCCACGCACACGCATCTGGAGAAGGACGAGTCGAATCCGTACTTCACGTACGACCCGTCGAAGTGCATCGTCTGCAATCGCTGCGTGCGCGCCTGCGAGGAAACGCAGGGCACGTTCGCGCTGACGATCTCGGGCCGCGGCTTCGAGTCGCGCGTGGCCGCGGGCACGAGCCAGCCGTTCATGGAGTCCGACTGCGTGTCGTGCGGCGCGTGCGTGCAGGCCTGCCCGACCGCGACGCTGACCGAGAAGAGCGTGATCCAGCTGGGCCAGCCTTCGCACGACAAGATCACCACGTGCGCGTACTGCGGCGTGGGCTGCTCGTTCAAGGCCGAGATGAAGGGCAACGAGGTCGTGCGCATGGTGCCGTACAAGGACGGCCAGGCCAACGATGGCCACGCATGCGTGAAGGGCCGTTTCGCGTGGGGCTATGCCACGCACAAGGACCGCATCCTCAAGCCGATGATTCGCGCGAAGATCACCGATCCGTGGCGTGAAGTGTCGTGGGAAGAGGCGATCGGCTACGCGGCTTCCGAATTCAAGCGCATCCAGGCCAAGCACGGCAAGGATTCGATCGGCGGCATCGTATCGTCGCGCTGCACGAACGAGGAAGACTACCTCGTGCAGAAGCTCGTGCGCGCCGCGTTCGGCAACAACAACGTCGATACCTGCGCGCGCGTGTGCCACTCGCCGACCGGCTACGGCCTCAAGACCACGCTCGGCGAATCGGCGGGCACGCAGACGTTCCGCTCGGTGGCCAAGTCCGACGTGATCATGGTGATCGGCGCGAACCCGACCGACGGCCACCCCGTGTTCGCGTCGCGCATGAAGCGCCGCCTGCGCGAGGGCGCCAAGCTGATCGTCGTCGATCCGCGCCGCATCGACCTCGTGAGCTCGCCGCATATCCGCGCCGACTATCACCTGCAGCTGCGTCCCGGTACCAACGTGGCGGTGGTCACGTCGCTCGCGCACGTGATCGTGACCGAAGGCCTGCTGGCCGAGTCGTTTATCGCCGAGCGTTGCGAGGACGTGGCGTTCCAGCAATGGCGCGATTTCGTGTCGCTGCCCGAGAACTCGCCGGAAGCGATGGAAGCCGTGACGGGCGTGCCGGCCGACCAGATGCGCGGTGCCGCGCGCCTGTACGCGACCGGCGGCAATGCCGCGATCTACTACGGGCTGGGCGTGACCGAGCACGCACAGGGTTCGACGACCGTGATGGGCATCGCCAACCTCGCGATGGCCACCGGCAATATCGGCCGCGAAGGCGTGGGCGTGAATCCGCTGCGCGGCCAGAACAACGTGCAGGGTTCGTGCGACATGGGCTCGTTCCCGCATGAACTGCCCGGCTATCGCCACGTGTCCGATACCACCACGCGCAATCTGTTCGAGAGCGCATGGGGTGTCGAGATCAACCCCGAACCGGGCCTGCGCATTCCGAACATGTTCGAGGCCGCGCTGACGGGCAGCTTCATGGGCCTGTACTGCCAGGGCGAGGACATCGTCCAGTCGGACCCGAACACGCAGCACGTGTCCGAAGCGCTGTCGTCGATGGAATGCATCGTGGTGCAGGACATCTTCCTGAACGAGACCGCCAAGTACGCGCACGTGTTCCTGCCGGGTTCGACCTTCCTCGAGAAGGACGGCACGTTCACCAATGCCGAGCGCCGCATCTCGCGCGTGCGCAAGGTCATGCCGCCGAAGGGCGGGTACGCGGACTGGGAAGCGACGATCCTGCTGTCGAACGCGCTTGGCTATCCGATGCACTACAACGATCCGTCCGAAATCATGGACGAGATCGCGCGCCTGACGCCGACGTTCTCGGGCGTGAGCTACAAAAAGCTCGACCAGCTGGGCAGCATCCAGTGGCCGTGCAACGACGACGCGCCGACGGGCACGCCGATCATGCACGTCGATGGGTTCGTGCGCGGCAAGGGCAAGTTCATCATCACCAAGTACGTGGCCACCGACGAGAAGGTCAACCGCAAGTTCCCGCTGATCCTGACGACGGGCCGTATCCTGTCGCAGTACAACGTCGGCGCGCAGACGCGGCGCACGCACAACGTGCACTGGCATGACGAGGACCGTCTGGAGATCCATGCGCACGATGCCGAGGAGCGCGGCATCAAGGATGGCGACTGGGTCGGCGTACAGAGCCGCGCGGGCGAAACCGTGCTGCGCGCGATCGTGAGCGACCGCATGCAGCCGGGCGTGGTCTACACCACGTTCCACTTCCCCGAGTCGGGCGCCAACGTGATTACCACCGACAACTCGGACTGGGCGACCAACTGTCCCGAGTACAAGGTGACCGCGGTGCAGGTGATGCCGGTGGCGCAGCCGTCCACGTGGCAGCGCAACTACCAGGACTTCAACGACCAGCAGCTGGCGCTGCTGCGCGCGGCGAGCGAACCCAACCCGGCGTCCGCGGAGTAACGGCCATGCATATCGAGAACCTGATCAAGATGGCCAACCAGATCGGCAGCTTCTTCGAGGCGATGCCCGATCGCACCGAGGCCATCGGCGATATCGCGAGCCATATCAAGCGATTCTGGGAGCCGCGCATGCGCCGCGCGCTGCTCGCGCACGTCGATGCCACCGAGGGTGGAGAAGGGCTGGATCCGATCGTGCGCGAAGCCATCGCCGCGCATCGGGCCAGCCTGGAGCCGGCGCCGGTGGCCGTGACTTCCTGAGCCGTTACTTCTTGAAGGCGTAGAGCAGCTGGAGGATCACGAGGCTGAACACCGTCGCGACCACGGCTGTCATTTCGCGGCCGAGGCCGCAGGCGACGCCGATTGCCGCGACGGTCCAGATGCTCGCGGCGGTCGTCAGGCCGCGGACATCGCTTTCGCTGACGTCGTCCTTGCTCGCCTGCTTGATGATCGCGCCGGCGCCGATAAAGCCGATGCCGGCCGTCAGGCCCTGCAGCACGCGGCTCATATCGGCCAGCGGCACGCCGGCCTGAAGCGGGACCAGCACGAACAGCGCCGACCCGAGCGCGACCATCATATGCGTGCGGAGGCCGGCCGCCTTGCCGGCCGCTTCGCGTTCCCAGCCAATCAGGCCGCCGAGCGCCACCGCGAGCGTAAGACGCAGCAGCAGGCGCGTCAGCTCCTTGATATTCGGGACGTCGGCGAATTCGGCCCGGATCGTGCTGTAGATATCACCCCACACACCTTCCATGATCTGGCTCCCGCAGTTGCGATGCCAGACGCTAGCATGGGCGCATGACTGTCCGCAGTCGGGCGCGCGCTGACACGCACTGACACGTGCTGACACGTCGCGGGGAAGGGGACCGGTGCGCGCGCTAGCGCAGCCGCAGCGGCTCGAGCAGCGCGGCGTCGTACTGGCCGCGCGTGATGCGGCCGAGCTCGAGCATGCGCAGCAGGATATAGCTCTGGCGCTGGCGTGCGCGGCGCGGGTTGACCACGGGATTGTTGGCCGACGGCGCCTTGGGCAGGCCGGCGAGCATCGCGCATTCGGCCAGCGTGAGCTGCGCCACGGGCTTGCCGAAATAGGTCTCGGCGGCCTCGCCGAAGCCGTACGCGCCCTGGCCCAGGTAGATCTTGTTGAGATACAGCTCGAGGATCTCGTTCTTGCTCAGCGCGCTTTCGATGCGGTAGGCGAGCAACGCCTCGTAGAGCTTGCGCGTGTACGTCTTCTGCCGCGAGAGGAAGAAGTTGCGCGCCACCTGCATCGTGATCGTCGATGCGCCCTGCGACAGTTCGTCGGAGAGGTTGGCGATGCCGGCGCGCATCACGCCCACATAGTCGATGCCGTCGTGGATGTAGAAGCGGTCGTCCTCGATCGCGACCACGGCTTCGGGCAGCGTGGGCGGGAACTGCGCGAGCGGTACGTATCCGGGCGAGGCGCGGAACGCGGTCAGCGCGTCGAGCGACGGCAGCTGACGGCTGGCCATGATCACGGTGAACGCGATCAGCAGCGCCCCGCCGACGATGGCGAGCAGGACGAACTTGACGAAGGCGGACCAGAGACGTTGCATGGGCCACATTGTGCCATCACCCGGTGCGGACTTATCCGCGCGGCGTCTCGACGCCAACGGTCCGTGCAAGCTTGTCGAGGTTCTGCCAGATGCGATCGTCGATCTCGATATGCGTCGCCGCCGCGGCGCGGCACGCGGCTTCGTACTCGCCCGGATACTGGACGCGATCGAACCCCGGCGCGGTGGGCGTGGCCTGCAGGTACTCGATAAACGATTCCACCTCGGCGCTTTGCCACGGCAGGCCCAGGTCGAGCTCGGGGTTCAGCAGCACCGCGAAGAGGTTGTTGGTGGCCACGCCGCCGGGCGGCGCATCGGGACGGATGGTGCCGCCACCGGACAGCACGCCGGCCAGCAGTTCCGCCACCACGCCGAGCGCATAGCCCTTGTGGCCGCCGAACGGCAGCAGGGCGCCGGGCGGATCGGCGAACATCACGCTGGCGTCGGTCGTCGGATTGCCGTCGGCATCGATGATGCTGCGCTCGGGCGCCGGCTCGCCTTTTTCCGCCAGCACGCGGGCCTTGTTGAGCGCGATCGCGCTTGTCGCGATATCGAGCACGAGCGGCGGACGGCCATTCGGCATCGGGCCCGCGAAGCACAGCGGATTGGTCGTCAGGCGCGCGACGCGGCCGCCGAACGGCGCGACCATCGGCGGGCGGTTGATCACGTTGGTGAAGCACAGCAGCACGCAGCCTTCGGCGGCGACCATTTCGCCGTAATGGCCCATGCGGCCGAGATGGTGCGACTGGCGCAGCGTGACGAGGCAGTGCCCGTGCTCGCGCACGCGCGCGATCGCGGTGGCCATTACGGCCTTGCCCACATGCTGGCCGAAGCCGCCGTGGCCGTCGAACACCATCAGCGAGCCACGGTCCATCACGCATTCGGCGCGGCCCGTGCGATTCACGGTGTTCGCCTCGAGCGCCGTGCGATAGCTCGGCAGGATCGAGAGGCCGTGGCTGGCATAGCCGCAGCGGTCCGATTCGACGAGGTGGTGGGCGACATCGTCGGCAATATCGGCGGGGACGGACTGCGCGACGAGGATGTCGCGCGCGAAGCGCTGGGCGCTGGACAGCGAGATCTGCATGGGGGCCTCCCGTCATCGGATGCCCCTCCATTATGGAAAGCGGCGTCCGGCATGCCAAGCCGGCGGCGCACGATCGGTTTGATTCCGGTCAGATTCTGTCCATTTGCGGGCGCGGCGGGCATTCGCGCTACCATCGCAACCATTCTTCGACAGACTCTCCGACACCCATCATGCTAGAACTCGAAGGCGCGATCTGGTTCCGGGCCGGTGCCCGCGAGTGGGGCGGCAAGGATCGCATCGCCCTGCTGGCCGCGATCGGCGAACAAGGCTCGATCACCGCGGCCGCGCGCGCTGTGGGGCTCAGCTACAAGGCCGCGTGGGATGCCATCGACGCGATGAACAACAGCGCCGGCGAGCCGCTCGTGGCCCGCGCGGCAGGCGGCAAGGGCGGGGGCGGCACGCGGCTCACCGATCGCGCGGAGCAGCTGATCCGCACCTATCGCACGCTCGAGGCCGAGCACCGGCGCTTTGTCGCGTGGCTCGGCGCGCAGGCCGAGACGGGCACGCTCGGCGGCGATGTGGCAAGCGGACCGGACCTCGAGCTCATGCGGCGCTTCACCGTGCGTACGAGCGCGCGCAACAAGCTGTTCGGGCAGGTGGAAGCGGTCCGAACAGGCGCGGTCAATGACGAGATCACGCTGCGGCTGCCGGGCGGACAGGCGATCGTCGCCACGATCACGCGCGAGAGCACCGAGACGCTCGAGCTTGCGCCGGGCGTGGAGGCCTTCGCGCTGATCAAGGCGTCATCGGTCCTGATCGGCCTGCCCGATCCCGAGGGCAGGCTGTCGGCGAGCAACCAGCTGCCGGGCGTGGTGTCGCGCATCGTTCCCGGTGCGGTCAACGCGGAAGTCGTGCTTGCGCTCGACGGCGGCGGTACCGTGGCGGCGATCGTGCCCGGCACGGCCATCGGCGATCTGGCGCTGGCCGAAGGCGCGCGCGCCATCGCGATCTTCAAGGCGTCGAGCGTGATCGTCGGCACGCTGTAGAATGCGCGGCTCTGTTGGCGAAGGAGTTCCCGCATGGCACGCAATATCGAGATCAAGGCCCGCATCGACAGCATCGAGGCCGTGGCGCCGCGCGCGGCGGCCCTCGCGCAGCACGGCCCCGAGCGCATCGAGCAGGACGATACGTTCTTTCCATGCGCGAATGGACGTCTGAAGCTGCGCGCGTTCGATGCGTCGCGAGGGGAATTGATCTTCTACGCGCGCCCGGACCAGACCGGGCCGAAAGAGAGCTTCTACATCCTGTCGCCGACGGCGTCGCCCGACACGCTGCGCGCGGCACTCGCCGCCGCGCATGGCGAGGGCGGCCGTGTCAGGAAAGTGCGCACGCTGTTCCTCGTCGGCCGTACGCGCGTGCACCTGGACCGCGTGGAGGGGCTCGGCGACTTTCTCGAACTGGAAGTGGTGCTGGCCGATGACGAAGCGGCCGAGGCGGGCGTGGCTGAAGCCCATACGCTGATGGATGCGCTCGGTGTCGATCGCGCAAGGCTGATCGACGGCGCGTATGTGGACCTGCTGCGCGCGAACCGCTGAACCGGGCGCGGTCTAGCGGGAAGCCGGCAGGGCGGCCGGATGCGCGAGCAGGAAGTCCCGCACCCGCGACGCCACCATCTTGCGATCGTTGTCCGAGCCGATCATGTGACTGCACCACGCGTCGTACCAGCGCGTTCCTGATGCCATAGGGCGGCCGTTCCTCGACCTTCATGTACCCGCGCGCACGGGTGTGCGCGATCGCTTACGCGAGTTCCGTGCCGACGGGCAGTGGCGTCGGGCGAGGGGGGGTGGCGTAGCCGCCGGCAACGATGCGGCCGTCGCGGACTTCCAGCACATGATCGGCCAGAACCTCGACGTCCTCCGGGTCATGGGAGATCACGACCATCGGCACGTCGAGGCTGCTCTGCAGCGCGCGCAACTCGTTGCGCATATGCGCGCGCAGCGCGGGATCGAGCGCCGAGAACGGTTCGTCGAGCAGCACGGTGTCCGGTTGCGCGACCAGCGCGCGCGCGAGGGCCACGCGTTGCTTCTGGCCGCCGGAGATCTGCGACGGATACTGGCCCACGATCTCGCGCAGGCTGAATGCATCGATCCAGCGGTCCGCCTGCGCATAGCGCGCGCGGCGCCGCGGATTGCGCCAGCCATGCTCGAGACCGAAGGCGATGTTCTGCGCGACGGTCAGGTGCGGAAACAGTGCGTAATCCTGGAATAGATAGGCGACGCGGCGCTCCTGCGGCCGGACGTCGATGCCCGCTTCGCTGTCGAACAGCGTGCGGCCGTTCAGCACGATGCGGCCGCTATCGGGCGCGAGCAGCCCCGCAATCGCGCGCAGCGTCAGGCTCTTGCCCGCGCCGGACTGGCCGAACAGCGCGATGCGCCGGCTGTCCGATGTGAAGTCGATATCGAGCGCGAACTCGCGGTCGCCCGAGGTCATGTGCTTGCGCAGCGAGACATGCATGCTCATGGGGGGCTCACTTGGGGACGGCAGGCGACGCGGCCTTGCGCGCGCGGGCGCGGAAGCGCCGGGGTTCGTAGACGTCGGAGGCGCCGCGCGCGACGGGCGGCACGAGCCGGCCGGCGGCGACCAGCAACACCACGCAGGTGACCGAGGTGATCAGCACGAGCAGATTGGCCGTGTTGTCGTCGCCGGCCTGCACCGCTTCGTAGATGGCCACCGAGAGCGTCTGCGTGCGGCCAGGCAGGTTGCCCGCGATCATCAGCGTGGCGCCGAACTCGCCGAGCGCGCGCGCGAACGCGAGCAGTACGCCCGCGATGATGCCGCGCGCCGCCATCGGCAGCGTGACGCGGAAGAAGATGCCTGCCTCGGAGACGCCGAGCACGCGCGCGGCGTTCTCGAGCTGATGATCGACCCCTTCGAAGGCCGCGCGGGCGGACTTCAGCACGAGCGGGAACGCGACCACGGTCGAGGCGAGTACCGCGCCCTGCCACGTGAACACGAGTTCGATGCCGATGGACGACAGCCATGCGCCGAACACCCCGCGCCGGCCCACGAGCACGAGCAGGTAGTAGCCAAGCACGGTCGGCGGCAGCACGAGCGGGAGCGTCAGGATGGCGTCGACGACGTCGCGCGCCGACGAGCGCCAGCGCGCGAGTGCGTACGCCGCGGCCACCCCGAGCACGCTATTGAGCAGCGTGGCCCATCCCGCCACCTTCAGCGACAGCAGCAGCGGAATCCAGACGGCATCCATATCGGCCTCGTCGATGCGTTCGGATCAGGGCTTCAGGAAGCCATAGCGCGCGAGCACGGCCTGGCCATCGGCCGATAGCACGTAGTTCACGAACGCGTTGGCCGAGGCGGCCTGCTTCGTCTGCGCGACGATCGCGATCGGGTACGTCACGGGCGTGCGGTTCGGCACGCGGACGGCGACCTTGACCTTGTCCGGCATCACGGTGGCGTCGGTGGCGAACACGAAGCCGGCATCGACTTCGCCGCGGGCCACGTAGTCCAGGCTCTGGCGCACATTCTGCGCGGGCACGCCCTTGGCGGCCACGGCATCCCACAGGTGTTCGGCTTCCAGCGCGCCCCTGGTGTAGCGGCCCACGGGTACCGACGACGGGTTGCCATAGGCGATGCGCTTCACGTCGGCCCTGGTCAGGTCCTTGAGCGACGTGATGCCGAGCTTGCTGTCGCCGGGCACGATCAGCACGATCTGGTTCGCGGCAAAGTCCTTGCGCGAGGCGGGTTGCACAACCTTTTCGCTTTCGGCCCTGTTCATCGCATCCTGGTCGGCGGAGGCAAACACGTCCGCCGGCGCGCCCTTGACGATCTGCTGCATCAGCACGTCCGACGCCCCGAAGTTGAGCACCACCCTGGTGTCGGGGTGAGACTTCTCGAACTGCTCGGCCAGGGTCTTGAAGGCGTTCGTCAGGCTGGCGGCGGCCGACACCACGAGGTCGGCGGCAAAGGCCGACGGGGCGGTCAGGGTCAGGGCGGCAAGCGCGGCGGCACCGATCGTCCGGCGCAGGAAGCGGGGCGTGGAAGGCATGGTTGGAGAAGTTCGGGCAGGAAAAATGACTCGGACGCCGCAACGCGGCACATGCGCAATATAAGACGGTATATAACGATGGTCAATCCGACTTTGGTATCGGCTCCCGGGATCCGGCTTCCCTGCGCTATGCTGCGCCATTCCTTTTCACGGCGTCTGCCCATGACCTCCATCTATCTCGCCGGCTTCGACGTCTTCCGCAAGGATGCGGTCGACTACGGCAAGCGGCTCCAGGCGCTGTGCGCCGATCACGGCTTCACGGGCCTGTACCCGCTCGACCAGGCCGCGCCGGCCGGCATGACGGGCCCCGAGACCGCGGGGTGGATCTACGAGGCCAATATCGCGCTGCTGCATCGCGCGGATGCGGTAATGGCGAACCTCGACGATTTCCGGGGCCCCGGCGAGCCGGATTCGGGCACCGCATTCGAGGTCGGCTACGCGGTGGCGCTGGGCAAGCCGGTCTGGGGCTACGCGAGCGAGGCGTCCTCGCTGCGCGAACGCGTGACCGCGTCGATCGACGCCGATGGCGAGGCGATCGACGCGCGCGGTTATGTGGTGGAGGACTTCGGACTGTCGAAGAACCTGATGCTCGCGTGCAGCGTGACGCTCGTGCACGGGACGGCCGAGGATTGCCTGAAGGCCATGGCTGCGCAGCGGGGTGGCAGCGTCAGGGCTTGAGGCCGCTCAGCGCCGCCGCGATATCGTCAGCCGTGGTGCCGACGATCTGGCGGTACGCGCCCACCAGCCCCTCCACCTGCCCCGGCGCCGCCACCTCCGCCACCGTGCGGCCGCCCGTCACCCTGCCGTCGGGCAGGCGTCGCACGGTCCACGCGATCGTGGCGTTCGCGCGCTGGCCCACATCGCCGTCCATCCGTACCACCTCGGTCGTGATGCGATAGACCGGTGCGACATCGGACAGCCCCTGCTGGTAGACATCCACCGCGCCGAGCCGCGCCTGCAACTGCTGCGACAGCGCATCGCGCATCTCGTCGGGGAGCGGCGAGGACCAGCGCGACAGGTCGAGCAGCTTCAGCTGGCCGTCGGCCCCGTCGCCCACCACGAGCTGCGCGCGATTGAGCCGCTCCGGCACGCGCACGGGCGCGACCTCGATCCATAGCGGCTCGGCCCGGGCAGGCGGCGCGGCGGGCACGGCATTGGCCGCGGACGCGGCCAGCGAGTAATAGCGCGGATCGGGCGACGCGCAGGCCGCAAGCAGCAGGGCGAGCGCGGCAACCATGGGCGCCGCGAGGCGACGTCCCGCACGGGGAACCGTCAGCGAACGTTGGATCATCATGGCTTCTCCGCCTTGCCGCGTAGCAGCGCCTCGGGATGGCGCTCGAGGTAATCGGTCAGTGCGCGCAGCGAAGCCGCCGTGCGCGTGAGTTCCTGCAGCATGCGCCGCGTATCCTGCTGCAGCGGCGCATCCGACGCGAGCGTGCCGTTGGCCGTGTTGAGCGTGCGCCGCGCATCCTGCAGCGCCGACAGGACCTGCGGCGCGACATCGCCCTGCAACTGCGCGACGAGCTTGTCGGCGTTGTCGAGCATGCGGTTCAGCGAGGCGAGCGTGGTGCGCACATCCTGGCCGATCTGGTCGAACGGCACCTTGTCGATCTTGCTGACGATATCGCCGAGCTTGGCCTGCAGTTCGTCGAACGTGCCCGGCGTGGTCGGCAGCTCGGGCATCGAGGCGTCGAGGTTGACCGCGGCCGGCGCCGCCTTCGGGAAGAAGTCGAGCGCCACGTAGAGCTGGCCGGTCAGCAGGTTGCCGTTGCGCAGCTGCGCGCGCAGGCCGCGGCGGATCAAGGTCTCCACGATCGTGCGCTTCTGCGCTTCCTCGGCGACATCGCGCTCGCGGAAGCCCATGCGCGAGGGGTAGAGCTCCACGACCACGGGCATGCGGAACGCCTTCTTGTCCCGCTGGTACTCGATGCCGATGGACCGGACCTGGCCCACCACCACGCCGCGGAAGTCCACGGGCGCGCCCGGCGAGAGCCCGCGCACGGACTGGTCGAAGTTCAGCACGGCCAGCGTCGGTGCGAGTTCCTCGGGCTCTTTCATCGCCTCGGACTGATCGCCCGCGAGCAGGAACTGCGTGTTCTCGGTGGCCACGGGCGCGCCGCCCGAATGGTCGGGCGCCTGGAACGCGACGCCGCCGAGAAGTACCGTGACCAGCGATTGCGTCTGCAGCTTGAGGCCCGTGGCATCGAGCTTGAGATCGACGCCGCTCGCATGCCAGAAGCGCGTATTGGCCGTGACGAGCTTGTCGTAGGGTTTGTCGATGAACACGCGCAGCGTGATGTCGCGGCCGTTCGGCTCGAGCTGGAACGCCACCACCTGGCCCACGCGCACGCGGCGGTAGTAGACCGGCGAGCCGATATCGAGCGAGCCGAGGTCCTGCGCGCGCAGCACGAACTGCTTGCCCGACGCATCGGTGGTCACCACGGGCGGGACTTCGAGCCCCGTGAACGCCGTCTTGCGTTCCGCGGACTTGCCGATATCGACGCCGATATACGCACCCGAAAGCAGCGTCTCCAGCCCCGACACGCCGCTGACCGCGAGCCGCGGCCGCACGACCCAGAAGCGCGTGTCCGCCACGGCAAAGCTGCTGGCGTCCTTGGTCAGGTCGATGCGCGCGATGACATGCGAGCGATCTTCCGCCAGCCGCACGGCCTTGACGAGTCCGATCTCCACATCCTTGTAGCGCACGGGCGTCTTGCCGGGCGTCAGCCCCTCGGCCGTGCGGAACGTGACATCGATCTCCGGCCCGCGCGACATGATCGTATTGACGAGCAGCGAGATGCCGACGATGGCGGCGACGATCGGAATCAGCCACACGAGCGAAGGCAGCCAGCGCGAGCGGCGGCGCCGGGCAGGGTAGGGCAGGCCCGAAGGAGACGCGGGCGGCGGCGGAGGCGGCGGAGGAAGTTCAGTGTTGTCGGGCATCGGTGTGTTCCGTCGGTTCCAGCGAATCCCACAGCAAGCGCGGGTCGAAGCTCAGCGATGCGAGCATGGTCAGTACCACCACGGAGCCGAACGCGAGCGCTCCGGGGCCTGGCACGATGGTGGCGAGCGCGCCCGCGCGCACGAGCGAGGCCAGCAGCGCCACCACGAAGATATCGAGCATCGACCAGCGGCCGATCAGTTCGACGAGTCCATACAGCCGCGTCTGCTGGCGGATGCGCCAGGTCGTGCGCAGGCGCACCGAGACCAGCAGCATCGTCAGGATCATCATCTTGAGCAGCGGCACGACGATGCTCGCGATGAGCACCACGCCGGCCAGCAGATGCGAGCCGGACAGCCACAGATAGATGACGCCCGAGAAGATCGTGTCCTGCTGCGTGCCGAGCAGCGACTGCGTGACCATCACGGGCAGCAGGTTCGCGGGGATGTAGAGGATGAAGGCGGCCAGCAGGAACGCCCAGGTGCGCGCGAGGCTGGCCGGCTTGCGATGATGGAGCGTGGCGCCGCAGCGCGGGCACGGCTCGCCTTCGAGCGCGCGCGGGCTGAGCTGGTCGCATGCGTGGCACGAGACGAGCCCGAGCGACGTGGCCGTGGGCACGCGCGCGAGCGGCGTGCTCTCGTCGTCGTCGGTGATTCCCGCCACGACGCCGCTTGCCAGCCGGCGCGAGCGCTCCAGATGCTGTCTCATGTGGTCTCGCCCTCCGCGCCGGGCTCGGGCTGCTCGAGGTAGTCCCACAACGCGCGCGGGTCGAACGAAAGCATCGCGGCCAGCACGACCACGAGCGCGCCGAACGACCACAGCGCGATGCCTGGCAGCACCTGCGCCATCGTGGAAAGCTTCACCACGGTCACGAGCACGCCGATCATGAACACTTCGATCATGCCCCATGGCCGCGTCTGGCGAATGCCGCGCACGATGCGGTCGAAACCGGGCGGCATGCGGCGCTGCGCCATCGGTATCAGCAGGTAGCACATCATGAGCATCTCGGTGAGCGGAAACACGATCGTGGTGGCCAGCACCAGCGCGGCCACGAGGTCCATGTTGTCGCCATGCAAGGCTTCCACGGCACCCAGCAGCGTCGTCTGCGTGCGCACGCCCTGCAGGTCCATCTCAACGATCGGATAGGAATTGGAGATGAGGAACAGGATCAGCGCCGTGATCACGAGTGGCAGCAGGCGGCGGTATGCGCGCCGGTTCTCGCGGTAGAGCGCGCCACCGCAGCGCAGGCATTGCGCGCGCTCCCCCGGCGCGAGCGTCTCGCGCGCGTACACCGCGTCGCAGTATTCGCACGCGATCAGCTGGCTCAGATCGCGGGGGACCTGCGGGGAGGCTTCGCGCTGGGTGGGATCCGTCATGCGTCCGGCGTCAGTCGCGAGGGCGGCGCGGCGGTGACGGCCGTCACCGGCGTTGCCACCTGCGTGCCGATGGTCCAGTCGCGCAGCAGCGCGTAGGCCACCGCGAGCACGGTCGGGCCGATGAACACGCCGAGAAAGCCGAACGCCAGCGCGCCGCCGAGCACGCCCATCATGATCCAGATCAGCGGCAGGCCCGTGCCCTTGCTGATGAGCAGCGGCTTGATGATGTTGTCGGCCATGCCGACCACGGCCACGCCCCAGACGACCATGAAGATGGCCCAGCCCGTCGCGCCCGAGTGATAGAGCCAGAGCGCGGCCGGAATCCAGATCAGCGGCGGGCCGACCGGGATCACGGAGAGGAAGAACGTGATGAAACCGAGGATGGCGGCGCCCGGCACGCCCGAAATCCACAGGCCGATGCCGGTCAGCACCGCCTGCACGAACGCCGTGCCGAGCACGCCGTAGACCACGCCCTTGACCGTGCTGCCCGCCAGCGCCAGCAGATGGTCGGCGCGCTCGCCCGCGATGCGGCGCATGCCGCCGCGCAGCCATTCCACGGCCAGTTCGCCGCCGGTATAGAAGAAGAACGCGAGCACGATGGACAGCGCCAGCTGGCCCAGCCCCGCGCCAATGGAGAGGCCCGCGCCGAGCAGCACGTGGCCGACCGGCGCCACAAGCTTGCGCAGGTTCGCGAGCATTTCCGAATCGGCGTTGACCACCTGGTTCCACGTGTTCTGCAGATAGCTGCCGACGTAAGGCAGGCTCGACAGCCACTCGGGCAGCTGCGGCACGCCGCGCTCCTTGTAGCGCTCCACCAGCGCGGTCAGGTCATCGACGTGCGCGGAGAAGCTCGCGCCGGCGTAGACGAAGGGGCCGAGCACGATCACGGCCGCCAGCAGCACGCAGACCAGCGCGGCGATGCCGCGGCGGTTGCCGAGCCAGCGGGTCAGCACGGAATAGGGATACCAGGAACTGAACGCGAGGATCGCGCCCCATAGCAGCGCCGTGGCAAACGGCGCCAGCACGACCAGCGAGCCGCCGATCAGCAGGATCAGCGCGAAGACCGCGGCGAGCTTTTCAATCAGTTGTCCGGAACTCATCGGGCAGATCTCCTCGGCGGCCGTGTGACGGAAACGCCGTAAGCATAGCGGAAATCGATGCGCGCACCGTGACGAAGCGTGCCCGTCGGGGGCGGGGCGGTGCCTTGATGAGAGTTATAGGCGACGGAGGTGGCGTGCGGGTGGCGCGGCCGTGTCAATGCGCCGTCGGCGCGGCGGGTACGTCATCCGGTGACGAGGTTCACGAAGTTCCCGAAGTTCCCGAAGTTCCGGACACCCGGCTGCGCAGCAGGGCGGCCACGAGGTCGGACTGCGTGACCATGCCGACCACGCGCCGGTCGTCGTCGATGACGGGCACATGGTGCAGGCCGCCATCGGAGAACGCGCGCGCCAGATCGACCATGGGCTGTTCGGGGCGCGCCACGGTGACCGCGTGCGTCATGAGCGTGCGCACGGTGCCGGCGGTGCGGGCCGAGCCCGTGCGCTGGGCGGCGAAGAAGTCGCTTTGCGTGAAGATGCCGGCCAGCCGGCGCTGGCCGTCCACGACGGGCAGCGCCTTGATGTGATGGCGGGCCAGCAGCGCGGCGGCTTCTCCCGCGGGCATATCGGGTGTTGCGGTCACCACGTCGCGCGACATGATGTCCGCGCACCGCACGTCGCCGAAGCGGCGTCGGAAGGCCCGCAGTTCGGCCGCCACGAGAATCGCCTCGAGATCGTCTTCCGAGATGTCGAGGAATTCCCCGCGCGCCGCGAGCACGGCGTCCAGGTCCGCGCGCGTGAAGCCCACGCGCTGGGTCGGCGGCACGTCGCGCGTGCGATGGCCCGCAGCGGGTTCGGGCGGACGGTGCGGGTAGCGTCGCCGCATGGCGTTGTTGAATGCCAGCGCCATCAGCACCAGCACCATCGAATTCACGGCCACGGGCATCACGATAAAGCCGAAGCCGAGCGCCTGCACCGCCGGCCCGCCCAGCACCGCCGTCAGCGCGACCGCGCCGCTGGGTGGGTGGATGCAGCGCAGTGGAAACATCAGGGCGATCGCGACCGCCACCGCGACGCCGGCCGCCAGTCCCGGCGAGGGAATCAACATCGCGCAGGTCACGCCGACCGTCGCCGCCACGAGGTTGCCGCCGATGATCGACCACGGCTGCGCGAGCGGGCTCGCGGGCACCGCGAACAGCAGCACGGCCGACGCGCCCATGGGCGCGATGAACCACGGATTGAATCCGCCCATCAGGTGGCGGCTGATCCACTCCGTAACGAACAGTCCCAGCAGCGCGCCCAGGCAGCTCTTGACGCGCTCGTGCCGGCCGCCGGTGATCGGCATCGGCAGGAACGTGCGCAGCCACGTCAGGGTCTGGCGGTCGGGCGCGGCGGCGTTGTCGGTGTCGGATGCCATGGCGGTGATTGTAGCGGCGGTTTCTGCGCGAAAGCGGCAATATATCATGCCGTGATATATTCCGTGGCCTTGGAGTCCGGAGAGAGGAGCGAAGCATGCGCAGCAATTCCACGAGCGCCGAATCCACGCGCGGCGCCGAGCGGCCGATCGCATCACGACATGATGCATTGCAACATGACGGGCGGCGCGACTACGCCGTGGATGGGCGCCTGCCGATGCTGGCAGGTATCGCGCTCCTGCTGGGCGGCGTAAGTACCGGCGCCGCGTGGGTGCTGGTCAACCTCATCCGGTTCTTCACGAACCTGTTCTTCTATCGGACGCTGTCGTTTGCGGAGACCTCGCCCGCGCACCATACGCTCGGCCTGTGGGTTGTCGCGCTACCGGTGATCGGTGGCCTGATCGTCGGCCTGATGGCGCGCTACGGCAGCGACAAGATTCGCGGGCACGGCATTCCCGAGGCGATGGAAGCCGTGCTGTTCGGCCGCAGCCGCATGTCGCCGAAGGTCGCGGTGCTCAAGCCGCTGTCCTCGGGCATCGTGATCGGCAGCGGCGGGCCGTTCGGTGCGGAGGGTCCGATCATCATGACCGGCGGCTCGATCGCGTCGCTGCTTGCACAGCTGCTCCACCTGAGCGCGGCCGAGCGCAAGACGCTGCTCGTTGCCGGCGCCTGCGCGGGGATGACCGCGATCTTCGGCACGCCGGTCGCGGCGGTGCTGCTGGCCATCGAACTGCTGCTGTTTGAATTGCGGCCGCGCAGCCTGCTGCCGGTGGCGCTCGCCTGCGCGGTGGCGGGCTTCCTGCGTGCTCTTGTCTTCGAGCCTGGGCCGCTGTTCCCGCTGCAGACGGCGCCCGTGTCGGTGATGGCGCTCGGCGCGTGCATCGTCGCGGGGCTGCTGTGCGGGGGACTGGGCGCGGGGCTGACGCTGGCGCTGTATCGCACGGAAGACGCATTCTCCCGCCTGCCCATGCACTGGATGTGGTGGCCCGCGCTCGGCGGGCTCGTGGTGGGCATCGGCGGCTACTTCGAACCGCGCGCGCTCGGTATCGGATACGACGTCATCGGCGATCTGCTCAACAACCGCCTCGCCATCGAGGTCGCGGTGGCGCTGCTGGCCGTCAAGGCCGTGATCTGGGTCGCCGCGCTCGGCTCGGGAACCTCGGGCGGCGTGCTCGCGCCGCTGCTGATGCTGGGCGCGGGGCTCGGCGTGGTGCTTGCGCCGTGGCTGCCCGGCGGCTCGCCCTCGCTCTGGGCGCTCGTCTGCATGGCAGGCGTGCTGGGCAGCGTGCTCGGCGCGCCGCTGACGGCGATCGTGTTCGCGTTCGGACTCACCCACGACAGCGAGGCGCTGCTGCCGCTGCTGCTGACCACCGCGGTGGCCTACGGGTTCTCCGTGCTCACGATGAAGCGGTCGATCATGACCGAGAAGATTGCACGGCGCGGTCTGCATATCTGGCGCGAGTACGGTGTCGATCCGCTCGAGCATGCGCATGTGGCCGATCTGATGACGCGCGACGTCATGGCGATCGATGGCGATCTGCCGCTCGAAGCGGCCGTGGGCCGCTACTTCGGCGAGCGCGCGCCGCATCGCGCGTATCCGGTCGTCGGCGACGGGCGTGTGCTGGGCATGCTGAATCGCGCGGCGATCGACGCTGCCGCGCAGGCACCGGGCGCGCCGCTTGCGTGCCGCGATCTGTTGCCCGCGCCATCCGATGGGGTGAGCGCGGTCCTGCTCCCCACGCATACCGGCCGCGCCGCGGCGGGGCGCATGGCCACGCTGGGCGTCGCGCGATTGCCGGTGGTGGCCGACCTGGCCTCGATGCGCCTCGTCGGCATCGTCTCGCTGCGGGACCTCGCGGCGCCGAGCCGTCGGGTGCTCGACGAAGAGACCACGCGCGAGCGGCCGCTTGCTCAGAGTTTGTAGGTCGACAACAGGATGCTCGTCTCCGTCGCGGAGATGCCGTCGATCAGGCGAATGCGGTCGAGGGTGCGGTCGAAGGCCTCGAGCGTGTCCGCGCGCAGTTCCGCGATGATGTCCCAGCGGCCATTGGTCGTGTGCAGCGCCTGCACGTTCGGCTCTCCGCGCAGCGCCTGCAGGACTTGCCGCGCCTTGTTGCCCTCGACCGCCACCGTCATCCACGCGCGGATCCGATGCGGTTCCGCCTCGGGCTTGAGCCGCACCGTGTAGCCCACGATCAACCCATCGCGCTCGAGCTTGTCGATCCGGTTCTGCACGGTCGCCCGCGAGATGCGCAGGACCTTTGCAAGCGTGGTCACGGGGGTGCGGGCATTGTCGCGCAGCAGCGCGAGCAACTGCTGATCGGTGGCGTCCATGGCGGTTTGGCAATTTGCGAGTGACGGCTAGCGAATTGTTATCCCAGTCGCGCAATTTGTCCAATATGTGCGCTTCAGGCTGGCGCGCAGGCGACCCACAATGCACGCATTCCCACCTCGGATGCCGACTGCCATGATCCAACGCCCGACCATTCTCGTTGTTGCCCCGACCCACTACGACGTCTCCTACAGCATCAACCCATGGATGGACCCGCAGGCCTGGGCGCGCGACCCGCGCGGCATGCATCGCAACGCGATGCGGTCGTTCGACGCGCTGCGCGAGGCGCTCGACGCGTCGGGCTTCGCGGTCGAGGTGGCACCGGGCGCGCCGGGGCAGCCGGACATGGTGTTCCCGGCCAACGCGGCCGTGGTGCTCGATGGAAAGGCCGTGCTCGCGCGCTTCCGCTATCCGCAGCGGCAGGGCGAGGAGGCGCCGTTCGCGGCCATCTTCGAATCGCTGCGCGCGCGCGGTTGGATCGACAGCGTGGCCACGCTGCCCGACGGCTGCTATCAGGAGGGCGCCGGCGACTGCATCTGGGACGCCTCCCGCGGCCACTTCTGGGCCGGCTTCGGTCCGCGCTCGTCGCGCGAGGCCGCCGACGCGATGTCCGCGCACTTCGATCGCGACGTCGTCGCGCTGGAGCTGGCCACCGAACACAGCTATCACCTCGACGTCTGCTTCTGCCCGCTTGCCGGTGGCGAAGTCCTCTACTACCCGCCCGCATTCGGCGAGCAGGCCCTGCGCGAGATCCATGCGCGCGTGCCCGCCAGCCTTCGCATCGAGGCGACCGAGGACGACCTGCGGCATTTCAGCGTCAATGCGGTCAACCTCGACGACCAGGTCGTGATGACGCGCACCACGCCGCATCTGCGCACCGAGTTCGCGCGCCGCGGCTACCGCCTGCGCGAGGTCGATCTGTCGCCGTTCATGCTGTCCGGTGGCGGTGCGTACTGCATGACGCTGCGGCTCGACCGCGACGGCACGGCAGCGGTCGCGATGCATGACGCGGTGCGTGGCGCGGCGGCATAGCGCGCGCGCCGTCCTGCCGGTCCTGCCTGAACCTCACCATCGGAGACGCGGATCATGACGCTCACACCACGCGACACACCGGGCGGCAACCCCTCCCACCTCACGCGATGTCTCGACGCGCGCGATGTCGCGGCCCTCGTACGCGCCATCGGCGTCAGGCAGTCGCTCGTGCAGCTGGCGGACCATCTGCGCGAAGATTTCCTGCGCTGGTCCGCGTTCGACAAGTCCGCGCGCGCGGCAAGCCATTCCGACGTGGGCGTGATCGAACTGATGCCCGTCAGCGATGGCGTGCTGCACGCATTCAAGTACGTCAATGGCCATCCGCGCAACGCGCGGTACGCGCTGCCCACGGTGATGGCCTATGGCGCGCTGGCCGACGTGCGCACGGGGCATCCGCTGCTGCTGGCGGATCTGACGCTGGCCACCGCGTTGCGCACCGCCGCCACCTCCGCACTGGCGGCGAAGGCGATGGCGCGGCGGGACGCGAAGACCATGGCGCTGATCGGCAATGGCGCGCAGGCCGAGTTCCAGGCGCTGGCGTTCCACGCATTGCTCGGTATCCGCGAGATTCGCGCCTTCGATATCGACCGTCGCGCGACGGACCGGCTCGCGCGGAACCTCGCGCATGTGCCGGACCTGCGCATCGTGGCGGCGGCATCGATCGCAGACGCCGTGGCGGGCGCGGACATCGTCTCCACGGTCACCGCCGACAAGACCCGCGCCACGATTCTTGCGCCGGAGATGATCGCGCCGGGCATGCACCTCAACGCCGTCGGCGGCGATTGTCCGGGCAAGACGGAGCTGCATGCGGACATCCTCCGCAACGCCCGGATCGTCGTCGAGTACGCGCCGCAGACGCGCATCGAGGGCGAGATCCAGCAGTTGCCGCCCGACGCGCCGGTGACCGAACTATGGGAAGTCCTGGCGGGAACCTCGCCGGGCCGCGAGACCCGCGAGGAGGTCACGATATTCGATTCGGTGGGCTTCGCGCTCGAAGATTTTTCAGCGCTACGATGGCTCCACAATGTGGCGCTGTCGAACGACGCCGGTGAGTTTTTTGCGTTGGTTGCAACACCACGCGACCCCCGCGACCTCTACGGGTGGATGATGCGAGAGGACGCGTCGGCCGCAAAGACCGAGGGCGGCGTTGTGAAGGTGGCTCTTACTTAAGAGTTAGGGAGGCAAAACGCGGGAAGCAAAACGCCCGGCCCGCACCGCAAGTCGCGGTGACGGCGCCGGGCGCTCTATCGGGGGCGCTGTACCGGGGGCGCTGTACCGGGGGCGCGTGGCGCCCGCGGGGCACGGGCTTATGCGCCGGCGCGGCCCATCATCAGTTGCGCGCGCAGGAAGCCTTTGACTTCTTCCAGCGACGGTGTCTTCAGGAACACCATGATGCCCCAGTGCTGCAGGGCGTCGGCCACGCCATCGTAGGCCTGCCGATTGGTAATCACCGCGAAGATCACGCGCTGGCGCGCGAAGAAGTTCTGCAGCTTTT
Organism: Cupriavidus sp. OTU4054; assembly: GCF_038440175.1. NCBI lineage: Bacteria > Pseudomonadati > Pseudomonadota > Betaproteobacteria > Burkholderiales > Burkholderiaceae > Cupriavidus > Cupriavidus sp. OTU4054. Next base: position 20,289 of record NZ_JASATF010000042.1, on the reverse strand, counting down.
CGATGATCGCCGACTCGGCGTCGTTGAGTTCCTCGACGTAGTAGAGGACCACGCGCGGCCGCGCATCGACCGACGTGATCACGGTATCGACGACGTCCTCGAGCACCTGCGTTTTCAGCGGCAGTGACCACTTGCCCAGCTGCGCGCTGATACGCTGCGCCTCCTGGTGGTTCGGGTGGAACACCACGAGGTCGAGATCGTGCGGCGCCTGCAGATCGGGCGCGGCGCGCGATGCCAGCAGGCGGTGCACCGTTTCCTTGTGAATGCGCCGATGTCCGCCGTTGGTCTTCCAGGCGCCAAGTTCGCCCCGTTCGACCATCTTCTGGACAGTGCCCAGCGATACATTGAGAAGCTTTGCTGCGGTACGCGTGCTGTAGTAAGGCTTGTCAGCCAGTTCTGGATCCAGTTTCATCCACTCACCCGTTGTCGAACGGCAGCGCAACGCGGAAGCCGCGTCTCGTGGCGCCTTCGGGCGCGCCACGCCGGTGATTACCGGGCTGCCGGAATTCTACTGACCCTGCTACTCGACCCGCTCCCCGCCGGTCGTACTGCTTGGCGGCGGTGGTCTTTGCCACCTGCCCGGCACGGCGAACCGCACCGCACACCATTCATAGTATTCCTCGCATGGGGCACGCATGACAGAGGGTAATCGATGACTGGCGTTGCACTTTTGTTGTTTAACGTACATCGGCGGCCTCTGGTGGACCGGCGCGACGGAAAAGCCGATGAAATCCGAACGATCTCGCCCACCGTTCGACCTAGTCCTTATGGATCATCGGTCCCGATGCGCATGTGCAGATGATAACGGTTCGCGCTTGCGCCTCCAAAAAATCACGCCGCAATGGCTCAGAGTCCGTACTTGCGAACCTTGTCGAACAAGGTTGTCTTGGCCACGCCGAGCGCTTCGCTCGCGCGGGAGAGGTTGCCGTCGTGGCGGCGCAATGCATCGGCGATGAGCGCGCGCTCGAATTGTTCGACGGCCTGCGGCAGCGACAGTTCAGTCGGCCCGTCGCCGACGGCTCCGCCGCCGTCGCCACCTTCGTGCATATCGCCAGGACGGCAGCCGAGTCCGAGGACATGGCGCTCTGCCAGATTGCGCAGTTCGCGCACATTGCCGGGCCACGGATAGGCGATCAGCGCGGACATCTCCGCAGGCGATGCGGGCAGCGGCTCGCGATCGAAACGCAGCGCGGCCTGTGCCACGAAATGCTCGAATAGCTGCGGTACGTCTTCGCGACGCTCGCGCAGCGGCGGCAGTGCGAGCGTGATCACGTTGAGCCGGTAGTACAGGTCCGCGCGGAACGCGCCGGCATCGGACTGCGCGCGCAGGTCGGCCTTGGTCGCGGCTACCACGCGCGCATCGACGGGCACGGGCTGGTTGGAGCCGAGCCGCTCGACCGTGCGTTCCTGCAGCACGCGCAGCAGCTTGATCTGCATTGGCATGGGCATGCTCTCGATCTCGTCGAGGAACAGCGTGCCGCCCGCGGCGTGCTCGATCTTGCCGATGCGCCGGCGCGTGGCGCCCGTGAACGAGCCGGCCTCGTGGCCGAAGATCTCGGATTCAAACAGCTGTTCGGGCAGGCCGCCACAGTTGATCGCGACGAAATGGCGCGCATGGCGGCCGCTCGCTTCGTGCAGGCAGCGCGCGACGAGTTCCTTGCCCGTGCCGGTCTCGCCGTGGATCAGCACATTGGCGCCGGTATCGGCCACGTCGGCGATGCGCGCGCGCAGCCGCTCGATCGCGGGCGAATTGCCGATCAGCCGGCTCGCCACGGACGTGCGCGCGGCCAGCTGGGCGCGCAGCCCGGCTACCTCGAGCGTGAGCCGGCGCTGCTCGAGCGCGCGGCGGCATGCATCGACGAGCCGCTCGGGCGAAAACGGCTTTTCGAGGAAGTCGTACGCGCCTTGCTTCATCGCCTGGACGGCAAGGCTCACATCGCCGTGGCCCGTGATGAGGATCACGGGCAGCGTGGGATCCTGCTCGCGCAGCGCCGCGAGCAGCGACATGCCGTCGCGTCCCGGCAGGCGGACATCGGTGACGACGATACCCGGATGCAGCCCGCCTTCCATCTGCGTCTGGATATCGCGCAGCGCGGCCTCGGCGCTCGCGGCCGTGCGCGTGGGAATGCCTTCGAGCCGCAGCGCCTGCTCGCAGCCGAGGCGCACGTCCGGATCGTCCTCGACGATCGTCACGGCCAGATCGCGCGGCATGGGCTCAGCGGTCATGGGATGTCTCCCGGACTTTGCCGATCGCCTGCGGCAGCGCGAGCGTGAAGCACGCACCGCCGTCGGGGTGATTGATCGCGGTCAGCGTGCCGCCACTCTCGTTGAGAATGCCGGCCGACAACGTGAGGCCGAGGCCAAGGCCCTCGCCCGCGGGCTTGGTCGTGAAGAACGGTTCGAACAGCCGCGCGAAGGCTTCTTCGGAAAGGCCCGGCCCGTTGTCGCGCACGGTCAGGTGCACGAGGCCGCCGCTCTCGTATGCATGGAGCCAGAGCTTGGGCGAGGGCTGCCCGGCGGTGGCATCGAGCGCGTTGCCGATGAGGTTCACGAGCACCTGTTCCAGCCGGTTGGGGTCGCACGCGACCGTCAGGTGCGCGTCGATGTCGCGATCGATCTGGGGCCGGGTCGTGGCCACGCGCGATTCCATCAGGAACAGCGCGTTGTCCACCGCATCCGCGAGCTTTGCACAGCGGCGCGGGCCGCTGGCGGGGTCCCGCGCGAAGGACTTGAGCGCGCCCGTGATGCGGCCCATGCGTTCGACGAGCGCGATGATCTTCTCGAGGTTGTCGCGCGTGGTGGCCGCGTCGCCGCGATCGAGGAACTTGCAGGCGTTGCCGGACAGCGTGCGCAGCGCGGCCAGCGGCTGGTTGAGCTCGTGCGCGATGCCGGCCGACATCTGGCCCACGGCGGCGAGCTTGCCCGCCTGCATGAGGCCGTCCTGCGCCTGCCGCAGGAACGACTCGGTGCGGATGCGCTCGGCGACCTCGGCGTGCAGCTGCTGGTTCGCGGTCGAGAGGTCCGACGTTCGCTCCGCGACCTTGCGTTCGAGCTCGTTGTTGGCCGCCTCCAGCGCATGCCGCGCGGCCAGCCGCTCGCTGACGATGCGGCGGCGCACGTTCCACGCGGCGGCCAGCAGCAGCACGAAGGCGGTGGCCACGCCGGCCAGCGCCGCGCTGTTGAGCGCGGCCACGCGGGCCTGGGAGGTATTGGTCAGCAGCGTGAGGTCCCAGCCCGTGCCGGGCAGGGACGCATGTTGCGCGAGCATCGGCGGCCCCTGCCGCAGCTTGACGAGCGCGTCGCCACCGGGGCCCGGCCCCGTGCCCAGCGTGCGGACCGTGGAGAGCGCAAGCGTCGGCAGCGGCGCGCGGTTGTACTGCAGCGTCTGGTCGAGCCGCGCGCGCAGGTCGGGCGGAATCTCGCGCACCGCGGCAAGCTTCCATGAAGGATCGGAGGCGAGGATGACCACGCCGTTCTCGTCGGCGAGCAGCATCTGGCTGTCGGCACCCTGCCAGCGGTTCTCGAGCGGTTCCAGCCCGATCTTGACGACGGCCACGCCCGACGGATGATCGCGGTCGCCGAGCGGCGCGGACAGGTAGTAGCCGGACTCGCTGCGCGTGGTGCCCACGCCGTAGAAGCGGCCGAGCTGGCCTTCGATGGCCGTATGGAAGTACGGGCGGAAGCTCAGGTCTTCGCCGAGGTAGCTGTCGGGGCGCTGATAGTTGCTGGTGGCGACGACATGCCCCTGCGCATCGAGCACGTACACCACGCGCGTGCCCGCGCGCGCATTGAGCGCGGACAGGTAGACGTTGGCATCGGCGACGCGGGCGGGATCCTGCGGATGATGGAGCAGCGCGTCGATCCGCGCGTCCAGCGACAGCAGGCTCGGCACGTAGTCGTAGCGCGCGAGCTCGCTGTCGAGCGCCTGCGCATAGAGCCGCAGCTGAACCTGGCCGCGCTCGGCCTGGCGGGCGAGCGCGCCGTCGTAGGTATAGCGATAGCCGAACCAGCCCGCCGCGGCGATCAGCGCGGCAAGCACCAGCAGGGCCAACAGGGAGAGCGCGACGCGGGGTCTTGCGGGTGTGGCGACGGTGGACGGAATGACGGGGTCTTCGTGCTGCATGGCAGCCCTTTTACCACATCAAGGCAAAGCCCGAGAGAAATCGGCGCAGACAAATATTGACTAAGCAATTATTGCTGAGACAACGTCAAGCCATGAAAAAAGGCCCTGCCACCGGATCGGCGGCAGGGCCCTCGCATGGGCTGGCGGCGATGTTACTTGCCGGCCAGAACCTGACTCGTGCCCAGGCCTGCCCCTTGCGTGGAGACGTCGCGGCTGTCGATGTCCTCGTCTTCCTCATCTTCGGAAAGATCGGGTGCGCCAATCGCGTTTTCGCTGCGTGCGACCACCGTGGTGGCGATGGCATTGCCGAGCACGTTGGTCACGGTACGGCCCATGTCCAGCACGTGGTCGATACCGAGCACGAGCAGGATGCCGGCCTCGGGCAGGCCGAACATCGGCAGCACCGCGGCCACGACGACCAGCGAGGCGCGCGGCACGCCGGCAATACCCTTGCTGGTCACCAGCAGCACCAGCAGCATCGTGATCTGCTGCGTCAGCGAGAGATGGATGCCGTACACCTGCGCGACGAACAGCGCGGCGAACGACGTGTACATGATGGAACCGTCGAGGTTGAACGAATAGCCGAGCGGCAGCACGAAGTTCGTGATGCGCGGCTTGACGCCGAAGCGCGTGAGCTGCTCGATGACCTTCGGGTAGGCCGACTCGCTGCTCGCCGTGGCGAAGCCGATCATCAGCGGGGCGCGCAGCGCGCGCAGCAGCGAGAACACGCCGCGGCCGAGGAAGAGCGCGCCACCGGCAAGCAGGGCGGCCCACAGCAGCGCCAGCGCCAGATAGAAGCTGCCCAGCAGCTTGGCGTACACGGCCAGGACGCCGAGGCCCTGCGCCGTGATGACCGCGGAGATCGCGCCGAACACGCCGATCGGCGCGAATGCCATGACGTAGTTGGTGACCTTGAGCATGACCTGCGCGAGGCCTTCGATGCCGGCGAGTACGGGCTTGCCAACGCCGTCCTTGACGGTGCCGAGCGCGAAGCCGAAGAACAGCGAGAACACCACGATCTGCAGGATCTCGTTGGTGGCCATCGCCTCCACGAAGCTCTTGGGGAACATGTGCGCGATGAAGTCGCGCAGGTTCAGCGAGGCGGTCTTGACGCTGGATACCGCGTCGGCCGGCGGCAGCGGCAGGTTCATGCCGTGGCCCGGCGTCAGCACGTTGGCCATGATCAGGCCCAGCAGCAGCGACGTGACGGACGCGCCCACGAACCACAGCATCGCCTTGGCGCCGATTCGGCCGACGGCCCGGCCGTCACCCATGCTGGCGATGCCCGAGACGAGCGTCGCGAACACGAGCGGGCCGATGATCATCTTGATCATCCGCAGGAACACGTCGGTCAGGATGGAGAGATGATCGGCGATCGATTTCGCGGTGTCCGCGTCGGGGGCCAGATGGTGCGCCGCGGTGCCGGCCAGTACGCCGAGCAGCATCGCGATGAAGATCAGGGTGGGCAGTCGTTTGAGTTTCATCGTGGGGTTTGTCTTCCTGTGGCAGCTTTCTCGTTATGGGAAACGCGGCGCGAAAAAACGCGCGCCCCGGAATCGCACGAGCCATGCCAGCGCGCGGGACCGCCTGGCCTGATGTAAGGCCATGAATACAAAGGGGAAATGGAAGTGCGCCGGCCGCGCCGTCCGGGAGTCCGAACGGCGGTGGCGTGCAAGTGTTCGGAAATCCGAACGACTTCAGGAAGGGGTCAGGGCGCGGGCGGCGTTTCCGCCGCCTGGTGCGTGGCGCCGGCGATAAAGCTCTCGAGCGGCATCGGGCGGCCGATCACATAGCCCTGCGCATAGTCCACGCCGATCGCGCGCAGCGTATGCAGGGTCTGTTCGTCCTCGACGGACTCCGCCACCGTGCGCACGCCGAGGCGATGGCCGATATCGTTGATCGAGCTCACGATCTCGCGGTCCACGACGTTGTCGGCGAGGTTGCGGATAAAGCTGCCGTCGATCTTCAGGTAATCGACCGGAAACTGCTTCAGGTAAGAGAACGAGGACAGCCCGGCCCCGAAGTCGTCGAGCGCGACCGTGCAGCCTGCCCGGCGCATCTCGGCGACCAGGCGGTTGGCGGCGGACATGTTGTTGATCAGCGCGGTCTCGGTAATCTCCAGCCGGATGCGCCGGGCCGGCAGCACGGATTCGTCGAGCGCGGCGTGCAGGAAGGGCAGGAGGAACGGTTCGCCGAGCGAGTTGGCCGACAGGTTGATCGATACCGACAACCCGGGAATCGCCGCGAGGCGCGGGCCGAAGTCGTGCAGCACGTTGCGGATGACCCAGCGGTCGATATGGCCCATCAGGTCGTAACGCTCGGCGGCCGGGATGAACGCGCCGGGCATGATCAGCGTGCCGTTCTCGTCGACCATCCGCACGAGGATCTCGATATGGCAGGCGGGGTCCGACTCGGGCCGCAGCGCGCGAATCTCCTGCGCATACAGGCGGAAGCGGTTGGCCTCGAGCGCGGAGTGGATGCCCGCCGCGACTTCGAGTTCGCGGTGGTGGCGGCGCGCGTCGCTTTCGTCGCGGCGGTAGACCGATACGCGGTTGCGGCCCGCGGCCTTTGCCGCGTAGCAGGCCACGTCGGCGCGGCTCATCAGTTCGCCGACCGGCGGCACTTCGCTGTCGATGGCCGCGATGCCGATGCTGGCGCCCACGTCGTAGACGCGGCCGTCCCACGGAAAGCGGCGGCCGCGAATCGCATCGATGACCTTCTGGCACACATGGTCGGCCTGATCGACGGTGCAGTCCTTGAGCAGCAGCGCGAATTCGTCGCCGCCGAGGCGCGCGAGCAGGTCGTCGGGGCGCACATGGTGGCGGATCACGTAGCCGAGTTCGCGCAGCAGCACGTCGCCGGCGCCGTGTCCGGCCGTGTCGTTGACGATCTTGAAGCGGTCCAGGTCGATAAAGCACAGCGCGCTGCGATGGCCGTGCTGGCGCGCCGATTCGCAGGCCTCGCGCAGCTTCTTCTCGAACCACGCGCGGTTGGGCAGGCCCGTCAGCGCATCGTGCGTGGCCGAATGTGCGAGTTCGCGCTGCAGCGCGCGCGAGCTCGTGATGTCCTGGAACACGAGCACCGCGCCGAGCACGTCGCCATTGCCGGTGAGCACCGGCGCGGCGGAGTCCTGCACGTCGTGGCGCTCGCCGGTCAGGCTCTGCAGCACGGCGCCCTCCTGCAGGTAGGCGGGGCGCAGCGATTGCAGGCATTGCTCGACCGGGCTCGGAATCACCTCGCCGGTCAGTTCATCGACGATGCGGAACACCTGCTCGAGCGGCTGGCCCATCGCGGCGTCCATGCTCCAGCCGGTCAGCTGCTCGGCGATCGGGTTCAGGAACGTCACGCGCATCGCGGCATCGGTACAGATTACCGCGTCGCCGATGGAGCGCAGCGTGATCTGCAGCCGCTCCTTTTCCTCGAACAGCGCCGAGGTCAGCCGGCGCTGTTCCGTGGTGTCCCAGTTGGTGCCGACGAGCGCGCGCGTCATGCCGCTGTCGCGATCGCCGGCGCGCACGTCCTCCTGCCGCGACACCATCGCCATCGCGCGCACGTGGCGGATCTCTCCGGTCGGCCGCACGATGCGGTACTCGGTATCGAAGCGCTGCAGGCCGCGGATGGCCTGGCGCATCTCGCTGCTCACGCGGCTCACGTCCTCGGGGTGCAGCATCGCGATCCACTCGGCCAGCGTCGGCGTGCCGAGCTCCGGCGTGGTGCCGTGCAGCGCGTGCATCCGCGCATCCCACGTGATGGACGCGTTCGTGAAATCCCATTCCCAGATCCCCACGCCACCCGCTTCCACGGCAAGCTGCGTGCGGCGCGACAGCTGTTCCATCTGCTCCTGGGCCAGGCGACGGCTGTTGATGTCTTCCACCTGCGAGATAAAGTGGACGGGTTCGCCGGTAATCTCGTCGCGCACGAGCGATACCGCGAGCAGCGCCCACAGGTAGTGCCCTTCCTTGTGGCGGTAACGCTTCTCCATGCGGTAAGAATCGATCTCGCCGGCCAGCAGCCGTTCCACCTGCCGCAGGTCCGCGGCGAGGTCGTCCGGGTGGGTCATGAGCTGGAACGGGCGGCCGCGGAATTCGTCGGGGCTGTATCCGAGCAGGTCGGTCAGCGCGCGGTTGACCATCTGCCAGCGTCCGTCGAGGCCGACCAGCGCCATGCCGATGGCCGAGTGTTCCATGGCCTGCCGGAAGCGGCGCTCGCTGTTGCGCAGATGCGCGCGGCCGGCGCGGTTCTGTTCGGTCATCAGCGCGATGCAGACCGGAAATACCATGATCGCGGCCGCCGAGAGCGGCAGCCTCTGCATTGCGACGTCGGGCGCGCCCGACGCCAGGGCGAACAGCTCCGCCGCGAGGGTCGAGATCAGCGTCAGCACGGCCGTCGCGAACGGGTTGCTGAGCAGCGCCACCACCACGAGCGGCAGCGACATCGCGACGAACGGGTCATGCGACTGCAGGACCGCGACCGCGCCGATGGCCACCGAGATGACCAGCAGGATCGTCAGACGCACCAGCAGGCCGCGCTGGAACGTCGCGCTGACGCGCGCACGCGTGACCGACACCATCAGCGGCAGCAGCATGACCATGCCGAGCGCGCTCGCATTCCACCAGGTCCACCAGACGCGCGTGAACGGCGTGCCATACGCCTGGGCGAGCGCCGCCGCGCCCGCCAGCGCCCCCACGGCCGGCCCGACCGTCGCGGCCACCCCGAGCGTCAGCGCGAAACTGGCAAGCGGCCCTGAGCGCACGTTCCCCATATGGGCGCTCATCAGCCGCAGCAACGTCACCGAACAGACAATTTCCAGCAGGTTAGCGCAGGAGAGCAGCACCGCCACGATGACGGAATCGCCGCCCACCCAGTTGGCGAGCAGGCAGCCCGCGAACATGGCGGCCAGCAGCCACCGTGCCTCATAGCGCGGCCGCTGCAGCAACATGCCGAGGCCGAACGCGTTGGCCAGCCATAGCGCGGCGGCATTGCCGGGCAGCCGGGACAGCCAGATACCGGACGCCGCCAGCACGAACGCGCCGACGCCGGCCAGCAGCAGGGGGCGCCACGGCAGGGCGGGGGCTGGCAGGGGCGCCGGCGCGATCGCGGGGGCGTGCGTCGCGTTGGGCGTGTTGCGCGAATTGGCGGCCGAATCTGGCGTCATGCGGATCTGTTCGTTTTCGGGTTTTATATGGTCACACGATCCCGAGGCTAGACCGCACTGTAAGGCCGCCAACGGCTGTTTGAGGCCAGAGATAGGCGGGACGAGGGTGCCTTGTTGGGGCTGGCATCTTTAGCGGAATTTTGGTAGGGCGCCTGCGCGCAAAGCGTGCGGAGCCGAAAAACATTGGGTCGATGGCCCGCGCGAAGTCTGTACCATCGCGCACAGATCGCGAATGCCCGCCCCGCTGGAATCGGGCGGCACCATAAGAAAAGAGAGGGCTCCCCATGGATATCGCGCGTTTCTTCCGGATTGCCTCGGCCGCACTGGTTACTTTCGTCGTGGTCGTGGTGATCGCCGTCGGCGGCACCTGGTACTGGGGCGGCCAGAAAATGCAGCGGACGGTCAAGGTGCCGGAACTGCCACCGGTTGCCTATGTCGATGACGCGGCCTCGCTCGCGCATGGGAAGTACCTCTATCTGTCGCGGGGCTGTATGGAGTGCCACGGCGCCAACGGCGCCGGCAAGGTGGTGTTCGACGAACCCAACGGATTCTATGTGCGTTCGCCGGACCTGACCTCGGCCAATCCCACCATCGCGAACTACCGGCCGCAGGACTGGGATCTGGCGATTCGCCATGGCGTCGCGCCGTCCGGCCGGCCGCTGCTGGTCATGCCGAGCGAGGACTACAACCGCCTGTCCAACGAGGACTTCGCCGCGCTGGTCGGCTATCTGCGCAGCCTGCCGCCGACGGCCGGCGGGGCGAAGCCCGGCCAGGTGACGATGCCATGGTACGTGCGCGGGCTCTATGGCGCCGGCGTGGTCAAGGACGCCGCCGAGAAGATCGATCATGCGCTGCCGCCCGCGTCGGCCGTGGCCGCCGCGCCGACGGTCGCGTACGGCGCCTACGTGGCCAATGCCTGCATGGGCTGCCATGGCGCCAGCCTCCGGGGCGGCAAGATCCCGGGCGCGCCGCCCGACTGGCCCGATGCGGCCAATCTGCACGCGGATTCGCGCGCGATGAAACCTTATGAAGATGCCGCCGGTTTCGTGAACATGATGCGCACCGGCAAGCGGCCCGACGGCACGGATGTCAGCCGCGTGATGCCGTTCGCGTCGTTCGCGTACATGAACGACACCGATCTGGAGGCGCTGCATCGCTATCTGCGAAGCCTGAAGTAAAAACCGCTTTGGTTTTTTTAAATATTTCCATTGACGTTTCCAGTTCCAATAAATATTGGTTTCATCAAGATTGATAAAATAAAAAACGGGAAATAAATACGCGGGCATACCGTGAGTCCATCGTCCAATCGGCGACTGGAACTCACCCGTGCCTCATGCCCGCTTCCTGCGATGGATCCCGACCTGCGCGCTCCTGTGCGCGCTCCCGCCATGCGCGGCATCCGGGCCGGGCGAGCGCGCGCTGTCGCGGCACGGCCAGGTACTGGAGCAACAGCAGCGCGAACAGCTGCAGGAGATGCAGCGGCGCGCGCTGGGCGAGGCGCCGCCGCCCGGCGGCGCCGGCGAGGTTCTGCTGCCGCCAGCCGACGGCCCCCATATCGGCGGCGATTGCAGACCTGCCGATACGATCGCCCTGCACGGCGACACGTCCCTCGTGCCGGCGCCCGTATCGGCGCGCATCACGGAACGATATGCCGGCCGCTGCCTCGGTGCCGCGGAACTGGAAACCCTGCTGGCATCGATCACGCAATCGTTTCTCGATCGCGGGCTGATCACGACGCGTGCCTATCTACGCGACGATCGGCGCGGCCCGGACCCGGAACCAGATGGGCGCGTGCTCGATATCGATATCGTCGCCGGGACCATCGAGCGCTACGACGCGGAGGGCGCGATCTGGCCCGGCGGCGTATTCCCGGCAAAGCCCGGAGACGTGCTGAACCTGCGCGATCTGGAGCAGGGACTCGAGCAGATCAATCGCCTGCGCTCGCATCGCGCGCGACTGGAACTGCGGCCCGGAACCGCGCCGGGACAGACGGTCGTGGTCGTGAAGGACGAGGCCAGCCTGCCCGTGAGCCTGCTGACCGCGTACGACAACCTGGGCACGACCGCGACAGGCCGCAACGCGGTATCCGCCGTCGCCACGTTCGAGGGCTTGCTCGGCGCGAACGAGCAGATCTCGGTCACGCGCCGCCAGTCGATCTTTCCATTCGGCGGCGCGCATCGATCGGCGGCCACGGGGCTGCGCGCGCAACTCCCGCTCGGCTATCGCACTTTCGCGCTTGATGTCAGCCGGACCGATTACGTCAATACGCTCGCGCTGCCACGCGGCGCGCGGCTGGCGGTCAGCGGCGCCACGAATACCTATGGCGTCGGGGTCGATCACGTCGTCCTTCGCGACCAGCGCACCCGGGTGACCGTGTCCGCGCGGCTCGCGGTGCAATCGAGCCGGACCTGGGCGGACGACATCCTGCTTCGCGTGGCCAGTCGCAATCTGTCGTACGCGGAAGTGGGCGCCGACGTGACACGGCGCATCGGCAGCGGCGTGCTCGGCGGCCGCGTCGGCATCGCGCATGGCCTGTCCTTGTTCGGCACGCGGCGCGATCCGGCAGGGCTTTCGCGTGAATTGCCGCATGCGCAGTTCACGAAGCTGACCTACGAGCTTGGCTACAGCGATCGCACAGGCGTCCTGCCGGTGCCCGGCGCACCGCTAACCGTGTCCGCGCGGCTGACGGGCCAGCTTGCCCGCAGCAGCCTCTTCGGCTCCCAGCAGTTCGTCATTGGCGGCCCGGGCACCGTGCGCGGGTTTCTCGATCACTCGCTCAGCGGCGACAGCGGCCTGTTGCTCCGGACCGAAGCCGGCCTCCCGTGGCGCGTGCAAACCATTCCGGGCGGCCCACTCGTCGGGCGTGCCTATGTCGGCTTCGACTGGGGTCGCGTTGGCAGCATCGCGCGCGGCGTGCCGGGCGGAGCGCTCTCCGGTGTCGCGCTCGGTGTCGTCGCCACGTGGCGGGGCATGAGCGTCGATGCCCAACTCTCGCGCGCGGTGAGCGCGCCGAGCCCGCGCATGCGTGAAGGCCTGCTCTTCGGGATGCGCCTGACCTTCGATCTCTGACCACCATGAACCACGTCTATCGCATCGTATGGAGCATTGCCGCCGCGGCCTGGACCGTGGCGCCCGAGACCGCGCGCGCGCAGTCGGGCCATTCCGTTTCCGTTGCCGCCGCCAGCGGCCACACCCGCGCGCACAGCGCCGCCAATGGTGCGACCGTCGTCGATATCGACGCCCCAAATGCCGCGGGGCTTTCCCATAATCGTTACGACGCGTTCAACATCGACGCGAACGGACTCGTGCTGAACAACACGGTGGCGTCGCGCGGCCCGCAAGTGTCGCAGCTGGCCGGGCAGGTCGCCGCCAATGCAAATCTGACCGAGGCCGCGAGCCTTATCCTCAACGAGGTCGTGACCAACAACCGCAGCACGCTCGCCGGTGCCGCCGAGGTGCTGGGCGCGCGCGCCGACGTGATCGTCGCCAATCCCTATGGCGTGACGTGTTCGGGCTGCAGCTTCGTCAACACGGACAGCGTCACGCTGACGACGGGCGTGCCCTACCTGAACCCCGATCGGTCGCTCGGCGGGTTCGAGGTGACGCAGGGCGATATCCGCGTGGAGCGCGCCGGTCTCGACGCCACCGACTCCCGCGCGCTCGAACTGCTTGCGCGCGCGGTGCGGCTCGACGGTGTCGTGCGCGCGCGTGATCTGGCAATCGTCACGGGGGCCATGCGAAACGAACGCGCGAACCGCGCGGTCGCGCATCCACTGGCAGGCAATGGCGACGCGCCGAAGCTCGCCATCGACAGCACCCTGTTTGGCGGCATGTATGCCGACCGCATCCGGATCGTTGCCACCGAGGCGGGCACGGGCGTACGCATGCGCGGGCAGGCTGCGGCCCGCGCCGACGATCTGCACATCGAGGCCGCCAGGGGCATCCAGGTCTTCGGGCGCGTCACCGCGCGACGCGAGTTGCGGTTGCAGGCGGGTGAAACACTGGCCAACACGGGGCGTCTCGAAGCCGGCCGCATGCTGGCCGTGCGCGCGCGCGAGCTGCTCAATCAGGGCGATCTCGAAGGTGGCGCAACGATCGATATCGAAGCCGCGGTGGTGCGCAATGAATCCGCAGGCGCCACGCAGCGGGTCTGGGTCAGGGGCGCCGAGGTCAGGGAGGCGCATGGCCAGGCCTACGACGATGGCGGCAGCGGCGGCAACCGGGATTTCTTTCAGGACTATCGCGCGACATGGACGGAGACCCGGATGTTCGCGCCCGGCGTACAACCGCGCGTGGCTACGATGCACGCCGGCGATACGCTGAACATGGCGTTCCAGCGCGGCCACAATCTGGGCGGCAAGCTCAGCGCCGGCAACGCCGTGCTCCTGCGTGGGTTGCACGCCGACGGCAGCGCCGTGTTCCACAACGAGGGGATTGCCGAAGAGACCCAGCGCCACACCTCGCTTTCCACGCAGACGCGCAAGATCATCGGGCCGCTGTTCGGCATTGAAAAATACGGGTGGACCCATTGCCGCGACGGCGGCGCGGCATACGATCCCGGTTGCCGTTACAACGGCGCGCAGGCCGCCTATCTGTCCGAGTTTCGTCCCGCGATGCAGGCGACCGTTCGGGCCGATACCGTGCGCGCGGCACGCTTGCGCCTGATCAACGACGGCGCGCAGTCGGGCGCCGCCACGATCGCGGGGCGTGACCTCCAGCTGGATGTGGCCGCGCTTGTCAACGACGGCGGCCGCATCGCGGGCGATCAGGCGCTGACTGTTGCCAGCGTCGGCAGTATTGCGAACCGGTCGGGCGTGCTCGCGGGCCGTCGCGTCGCGCTGTTTTCGCGGCAGGGCGATATCGTCAACCGCACGCTGGTCATGGGTAACGGGACGCCCCAGCTCTACCTCTCGCAGCGTGGGCCGATCGGCACGATCGAGGCCGGCGAGGCGCTCTCGCTGGACGCGGGCGGGCATATCGTCAATCTCGGCGGGGCGATGCGTGCCGCGGGGGCCATCGACCTCGGCGCGCGCCGTGGCGTGCTGTTCGACGCGGTGGTCACGATGCAGGGGGATTCGACCCCGACCATGCAACCGAAGCTCGGTGCGGGGGTCACCTGGACGACGGGCGGGGAGGCCGCTATCACGCAGCACGTGGGCAGTCTGGTGGCCGGGCACGACCTCCGTGTGCGCACCGATGGCTCGGCGTTGTTCAGCGCGTCGGCGGTCAAGGCGGGCGGCACGCTGTTCGTGCGTGCGTCGGATGCGATTGGCGTGGTATCGCAGCAGAATCAGATCCGTACGTGGGATGACGTCGATACCGGCGGGCTCGGTGTCAACGGTTCGCTCTACGGCACCGAGAAGACGACCCGCGGAAGTGTCGCGCGCCGCAACGTAGGCGCCACGCTCGAGGCGGGCGGCGCGCTCGATCTCGAAGCCGGGCGCGATGTGTTCCTGCGCGGCTCGACGGTCGTGGCCGCGGGTGCGGGGTCGATCGTCGCCGCCAACATCCTCGTACTCGCAGGCGGCGAAAGCCTCGAGTCGTCGGCCTCGGTCGACAAGAGCGGCATCCTGCAGGTGTATCGCAATCGACCCGTGGTCCGCGCCGGTGGCACCAGCGCGAGCGCGGAGGGGTCGATGGGGTTCAAGTTCTACGGCCGGGACACGCAGCGCGACACGATAAAGGAGTCGGCCGCCATCGGATCGACGCTGCGTACCGGCGGGAACCTGCGCGCGCATGCCACGGGCGACATCCGGCTCGAAGGTGGCGCGGTGGAAGCGGGTGGCGACCTCGATGCGCGCGCGGCCAAGGTCGTTATCGAAGCGGCACGCGACGCGGTCAGTATCGGGACGGCGACGGAGAGCATGGGCATCGGGTGGATGGTGTCGACGTCCGCCGCGGCGTCCGCCACGGGGGCCGCTAGCATCGGGGGTCGCAGGAAGGGCGATGACGACAACTGGGCGACGCTGCGTGGCAACGCGTCGGCGACGCTCGACATCGGGTACGACGTCGCGCAACACGATGCGCGCACGCGCGACGTCGATGTCACGTCATTCCGGTCTGCTGCCATGGGTGCCGCGGGCGATGTCGTGGCGAGCGCCGCGAAGACCTTGACGGTGCGGGCCTCCCTGCTCGCGGCGGGACGCGATCTGCGGCTGGCCGGATGGGATCTCGAGAGCGTGGTCGCCGAGAACCTGAAAACCGAACGGACCTCGGGCAGATCGGCGGCGCTCGGTGCTTACCTGACGCTCAACGCGGGCGCGCAGGCAGGGATCGGGGCGCAGGCCAGCGGCGCGCAGTCGGGCGGTCTGCCCTCGATGTGGGCGAATGGCGAAGGCGGTGCGAGGACTTCGCTCATGCTTGACGATGGGCAATCCGGCAGCACCCACGCGCTCGCGTCGCGCCTGGTGGCGGGACGCGATCTTGCGCGCCATGCCGGCGGCACGCTGCGCGATGTCGGCGCCAGCATCGAAGCCGGGCGCAACCTGACGCAAGAGGCGGCGACGATCGTCGGCGAGGCGGCCGCGGATACCGTGCATCGCTCGGACCAGCGCAGCCGGGACACGTTGCGCGTGGGCGTGTACGGTTCGGCGTCGGCGGGCGTGCCAACGTCCTCGGCCACCGGGCAGGGCGCCAGCACGATGACGCGTGGGATGGGCTTCGGGGCCGGAGGCACGGTGGGCTATCGCAAGGAAGGGTTCGACGAGCGAGAGTCGGGCCGCACGCAGATCGCGGGCCGGATCAAGGCGGGTGGCAATGTGTCGAGCCGCAGCACAGGCGCCACGCGGCTGGAGGGGACATCGATCGAGGCGGGCGGCGACGTCCGTATCGATGCCGCGACGCTCGACTATGCCGCCGCGCGCGAGGTGTCGGCCGTGACGGGCAGCGACCTCAATGCGGGGGGCGACCTCAAGGTCGATGTCGTGAATCCGGGCGTGAGCGGCAACGGCGACTATCAGGGCAACCAGTTGAATCGCCGTGCATCCATCGCGACTGGCGGGCATGTCGGCGCCGGAGGCAGCGTATTCGTGCAGGCGACCGGCGAGGCACGGCTGGAAGGTACGCGGATCGACGCGGGGCAGCACATCCGTATTGCGGCGGGGGGCGATCTGAAGCTCGATGCGGCCCGGACCGAACGCCGCGGCAAGACGCAAAGCCTGGCCGCGAACGGCTCGCTCGGCGCCGGTACGAGCTGGATGGCGGCGAGCGCGAGCGCCAACGTGGGCCAGACCGTGCGCGAGGAGGACGACGTCGCGCCGGTGCGCATCGCGTCGAAACAGGGAGACATCGACCTGCAGGCCGGCAACGACGCCACGCTCGTGGCGACGCGGCTTGCCAGCGAAGGAACGGTGACCGTGCGGGCCGGGCGCGACCTCGTACTCGGGGCCGCGACGATCCGCTCGCTGTACCAGTCGGATCGGACCGGGGGCGGCCTGGGGATCAGCACCGTCGGCGGGTCGCCAGGCTTCAGTTCCGATGGGGCGTTCGTCGGCTCGCGAGAGAAATTCCGCGAGCGCGAGATCGGTACGGAAGTCGATGCGGGTGTGCAGGTCAGTCTGATGTCGGGGCGCGACATGACGCTCGCCGGGCTCACGGCACGCGCGCCCGACACCCAGAAGACGTACGGCGGCACGCTCACGGAAACGGCCCTGAAGAAAGATGTCGCGCGCAACAAGAATCTCGATATCGTGGCGCCGCCGATGGTGATGCCCGCGGGTGGAGGGCGCCGGCCGGCTGCGCCTTCGCCGGGCATGAAGCGCCTGACGCTGGATCTGGAGGGAGGCACGGCGCGCGCGCCGCTCGCGCCGAGCCCTGCGCGCGAGCCCCTTGCACGGCCCAGGGCCGCGACGGTGCGTGACGGCGTGTTCGGCCCCGATAGTTATATCGCCTATACGCGCGGGGAGCCGATCGTGACGATCGAAACGCATGGCGCGCCGTTCAATAGCGGCAATCGCGCCAATGCAAAGGGGGTGGCCAAGGCCGTCGATCGCGTCGTGACCGAGGCAGGAGGGAGCCTCGATCAGGTCCGGCGCATCGATCTGAAGACCTGCTATGGCGGTTGCGGCGGTCCGTTCTCGCAGGCACAGGCGCTGGCCAACGCGACCGGGAAAACCGTATTCTCGACGCCCGGCCCCTACACGATCGGCGTGTCGTACAACGACATGAAGCCGTACCAGCCGTATGGCAATCCGGTGGCGTCCGCGTTGTCGCAAACGGGCAATGCAATATTGTTTCCGATCTCGAAGGTCCTCCACGGGTCGCCCACGTCATCAACGCCATCGACGTCATCCACGCCATCGACCGGCAACACATTGCCGTTGCCCGGGCGCATTGGCGCATGGCAGGAGCGCCGCGCGCTCATCCGGGATGCCGCGCGGGACGTGCCCGAAGCCCGGCGCAGCAGCGAAAGAGCGGCAACCCAGGCAGACGCCGCCCAGCGCATGTGGGACGATTTCCGGGGCCGCGGCGTGCGTCCCAACGCCATGGATGGCGCGCAGATCGGCCAGTACGTGCTGAGCTCCCGGCCGTTCAACGATCCGTATATCCGGCGCCCCGGGGATACCGCCGATCCGCCGATCCGCTGGGACAACGCCAATACGCTGCGAGGCACGCTCGGCAAGCTTCCCAGCCATGAGGGCATCACCTACCGCGGCGATCATCTGCCGGCGAACATCTGGGGCAAGACAGTCAGGAAGGGTGACGTCGTGGTGAGCCGGCCGTTCACGTCGACGTCGATGTCGCCGCACGTTGCGCACGAATTCTCGAGCTCGCCTTACGCAAGCGAAAACCCCACGATGTATGTCATTCGTGGCCGCAGTGGCAAGAATATCGCCGGACTCAACACGACGATGAACGAATCGGAAGTCCTGTACCGGCCCGGCACGCGCTTCGATGTGCTGGGGCACAAGAAGATCGACGTTCGCACGTACGTGATGTTGCGGGAGCACGAGAAAACGGAAGCGTCGCGCAAGAAGCCGGTCAAGGACATGTACACGGGCCAGACGGTGCCCAGGCGGGTCTATGCCGAGCGCGTCGTGGTCCAGGCCGGTGACGATGCGGCAACCGCATACGCGGCGAAGGCGCTTGCCAGCAAGCATCCGGGCACACGGCTCGTACAGGCGGACGGGCTGGGTGCCACGGACGGCAGCGGGCCGTCGCGCGCGCCCGGCGGCGACGTCAAGATATCCGTCGTCGGGCACGGCAGCGGAGGCAAGGACGCGAAGCTGGGCGGGCGGTCGGCGGCGGAGGTGGCCGGGCTCGTCGCGCAGGCGGCCGGAACGGCGGGCACGGTCAGGAAGGTCTCGCTGGTGGGCTGCGATACCGACTGCATGGTCGGCGACGTCACGGACAAACTGGTCAGACGGGGCATCCAGGCGGAAGTGACGGGTCAGAGCGGGAACATCAAGGTGCTCCCCACCGGAAGCAAGGCAGTGGCCTCGGTCATGGACACCTACGCGCTCGGGCCGTTCGGCTATCCGTGGGCGCCTTCCCTCTTCGAACGCTGGCAGGCAGCGCGGGACCGCAAGAATACCTTCAGGGCGCTGACGCGCGATGTGCCGGAGGCGCAGCGAAGGGAGGAGAAGGCGGCAACGCAGGCGGAGACGGCCACGCTGATGAGAGACCGGCATCGGACAGAGAACGTGCGTCTGACGGACCCGGACAAGAGGCTCATCGACCAGTACGTGGGGAGCTCCGCCCCCTTCAACAGGGGCTACTACGATCGGCCGGATGGCGGGGCCGGGCCGATCGTCAAGTGGGACAAGCCCAACGGATTGCGGGGTGCGCTCGGCAAGCTTCCGGACCATACGGATGTCACCTATCGCGGTGTCCACGCGCCGTCCGATATCTGGGGCAACAAGGTCAACCGCGGCGATGTCGTGATGAGCCGGACGTTCACCTCGAGCTCGGCGTCGCCGCATGTGGCCAAACATTTCGCGAGCAACATGGGGGTCACCCCGGGCGTCAAGGGGTACCCCACGGTGTTCCATATCCGCGGTCGCAGCGGCAGGAACATCGCGGGAATGGGCCTCAACGACGAGGCGGAGGTCGTGTTCCTGCCCAACACGCGGTTCGACGTGCTGGGGCACAAGCAGGCGGATACGCGGACCTACGTGCTGTTGCGGGAGCATGAGAAAACGGAAGCGTCGCGCCATCGGCCGGTCAAGGACATCTTCACGGGCGAGCCGGTGCCAAAGCGCGTCTATGCCGATCGGGTCGTGGTGCAGGCAGGCGACGACCCCGTGACCGCGAGGGCCGCGCAGGCCCTGGCCCGCAAGCACCCCGGCACGCGGCTGCTGCAGGTTGGCGCGGAGGGCGTGGCAGACGATACGGGCCCGTCGCGGCCGGCCGGCGACGTCAAGGTTGCCGTCGTGGGGCATGGCGGCAGCGGGACCGTACCGACGCTGGGCGGCAGGACCGCGGCGGAGGTTGCCGACCTCGTCGCGCAGGCGGCGGGGACGCGGGGCAACGTCACGAAAGTCGCGCTGGTGGGATGCGGATCGAGCTGCATGCTCGGCGACGTCACGGCGGAACTGGGCAGTCGCGGCATCCAGGCAGAGATGACGGGACAGAGCCGGCCGGTGAAGGTGCTGGCGAACGGCACGAAGGCGAGGGCCGATATCGCGGATGCCGCCGCACTGGGCAAGCCCGGCGAGTCGTGGGCGTCCTCGGGCTGGAAGTCGTCAACGCAGAACGCCCAGGATCACTGGCAGAAGCACAAGCACGAGTTTCCCCAGTACAACCGTTGGTTCGAGTACGCGGCGGGCGCGCAGCAATTCACGTCGAATCCGCCCGCGGGGACGCAGACCAAGTCGGACGCTTCGGGCAACAGTCTTTACTACAACCCGAACTCGAACGTGTTCGCGGCCACCAATTCGCGGGGCCAGAACACGACGATGTTCAAGCCGCTGGGTAACAGGGGGGAGTACTGGGCGAAGCAGTAGGCGATGGGTCGGGAGCGGCCCCTGGCCCCCCGCCGGCGGGGGGAAAGGGCCGCGCCCCGGCCCCCGGG
>NZ_JASATF010000041.1:0-48478 GCF_038440175.1 Cupriavidus sp. OTU4054 | reverse complement strand
GGGGCGGGCGGCGGGGCGCGGGGGGGGGGCGGCGCCCCCCCCCCGCCCCCCCCGCGGCAGTGGCGCGGGCCGCGTCGGGAATCAGCCTGTCTTCGGACCAGTCGCCGCCGCCGATCACGTTGCCGGCGCGCGCGGTGGCAAGCAGCACGCCGCGTTCGGCCAGAAACGACTTGCGATAGCTGGCCGCGACCAGTTCAGTGCCTGCCTTGCTGGCGCTGTAGGGGTCGTGACCGCCGAGCGCATCGGTCTCGCGATAGCCCCAGAGCCATTCCTTGTTGTCGTAGCACTTGTCGGTGGTGACCACGATGACGGCGCGCACCGACGGACAGGCGCGCACGGCATCGAGCAGGTTCACGGTGCCCATGACGTTGGTGGACCACGTCTGCGCGGGATCGCGATAACTCGCGCGCACGAGCGGCTGCGCGGCAAGGTGCAGCACGATCTCGGGCTGTGCGTCCCGCATGGCCTGCGAGAGCGCGCCCGCGTCGCGCACATCGGCGATCGTATGGCGCTCCAGTGCCGACCTGACGTCGGCCGCATGGAACAGGCTCGGCTCGGTATTGGGCGCGAGCGCATAGCCGCTCACCTGCGCCTCGAAGCGCGCGAGCAGCAGGGCCAGCCACGCGCCCTTGAAGCCGGTGTGGCCCGTGATGAAAACGCGTCGCCCGCGATAGGCCGCGAAGACGTTCGCGGGGCCCGGCGTCGTTACCAGATCTTCCACGGTGCCTTGCCCGATTGCCAGAGGTCTTCGAGAAGATTCTTCTCGCGCAGCGTGTCCATGGGCTGCCAGAACCCCGTATGTTCGAACGCCGCCATCTGCCCGCTGCCGGCCAGCTCGCGCATCGGCGCTTCTTCCCACGAGATGCCATCGCTCTCGATCAGGTCGATCACCTCGGGCTGCAGCACGAAGAAGCCGCCATTGATCCATGCGCCATCGCCGCGCGGCTTCTCGGTGAAACCGCTGACGAGATCATGGCCGGTCCGCTCCAGCGCACCGTAACGGCCCGGCGGCTGCACGGCGGCAACGGTCGCCTGGCGGCCATGCGAGCGGTGGAATGCGATTTCGCGGCTGATGTCGATGTCGGAAACTCCGTCCCCGTAGGTGAAGCAGAACGCTTCGCCGGGTTCCAGGTATTCGCGCACGCGGCGCAGGCGTCCGCCGGTCATGGAGTCCTCGCCGGTGTCCACGAGCGTCACGCTCCACGGCTCGGCCTTGCGGTGATGCACGGCCATGCGGTTCTCGCGCATATCGAACGTCACGTCGGACATGTGCAGGAAGTAGTTGGCGAAGTACTCCTTGATGACGTAGCCCTTGTAGCCGAGGCAGATGACGAACTCGTTCACGCCGTGCGCCGAGTACATCTTCATGATGTGCCAGAGAATCGGCTTGCCGCCGATCTCGATCATCGGTTTGGGGCGCAGGTGCGACTCTTCGGAGATGCGGGTGCCAAGGCCACCGGCGAGGATCACGGCTTTCATGCGGTTGCTTCCTCCGCCACGTTGTTGTCGATGCGCTCGATGGTGATGCCAAGGATCTCGAACACGTCGGGTACCGCCGAAGCTTCCAGCGTTTCCAGCGCCAGGCCGAACTGGTCGTCCAGCAGTTGGGCCAGTGCCGATTTGTCGAGGCCCTGCTCGTCCATCCAGATGCCAAGCTTGCGGTACAGGGGCAATGCGTACGGACGCATGCCGATGGCCTCCACCAGCAGCTCGATGGCCTCTTCGTGCTTGCCTTCCGCGTATTTGATCTCGGCGAGCCCGTACGCGATCATCCAGTGGCGATACCAGGTGGACGTCAGGTTCTCCAGCACGTTGCGCAGCGGGCCGTATTCGCGCAGATGCAGATGCGCGGCGACCGACAGCACGAGGTCTTCCGCCGGATACCATGTACCGCCAAAGAACACGCCTTCCCTGCGCGCCACGCGTTCGTGGGAGGTGGGCTTGAATTCCCTGACCATCTCGGTCACCTCGTCCTCGAACCAGGTGGCGAAGCGGGGGGCGTCGAACATCTCGCTTTTCTCGGCACGCGGGCGAATCGACTGGCGAATGCCGTCCAGCTGCGCGATATCGGACGCGAGCGCGCATGCCACTTCGATGTAGCGCTCCTCGGTTTCGCAGATGAGTTCGTCGAGGCCGGCCGCGCGCAGGAACGGGGTGGACACGCGCTGATGGAACGTGTCACCCGCGAAGGTGACGACGGGCACGCCCATCCAGATCGCATCGCAGGTGGTGGTGCCGCCGGTGACCGGCGCGGTGTCCAGTGCGATGTCGATGCGATGGTAGGTGAGGTACTGATTGGCGCCATCGCGCGGAATCATATCCACGCGGCTGGTGTCGATGCCGTGCTGCTCCATGCGCGTGCGCAACATCTCGCGCACGCTTTCGCGGTCGCATCCCGCGGCTTCCACCAGCAGCCGCGAGTTGGGGCAGCGCGCGAGTACCGCGCTCCACAGACGCATGGTCTTGGGGCCGAGCTTGGCGATGTGATTGCACGAGCCGAACGTGATGTAGCCATTCTCCAGCGCGGGCGTCGGACACACGCGATACTTCGGCTCGTAGATGAACAGCGGATTGGTGACCATCGGATGGAACGCGCTGAAGATCGGCGCACGCAGCAGCTTCTCGCTGTAGTTGTGCTCGAATCCCGCGGGGTCGGCCGTCCAGTCGGTCACGCGATACTCGATCTCCTTCATACCCGTCGTGCCCGGGTATCCAAGCCAGGTCAGCTGCTTCGGCGCGAGCCGGTGCACCATGTATTGCAGCGGCGATGCGCCCGTGTACCCACCGAGGTCCACCATGACGTCGCAACGTGCGGCGCGGATGCGCCTGACGACTTCGGCCTCCTTCAGCTTCGACACATCCTGAAAGCTCTCCGCATACTGGCGGATCTTCTGCGTGACGTTGTCGGTCACGCTCGTGAGCGAGAACAGATGCACTTCGAAGCGGGTGCGGTCGATGTTCGCGATCAGGGGAATCAGGAAGTAGGCGACCGCATGGCGGCGCAAGTCGTTCGAGAGGATGCCGATGCGAATCTTGTCGCCATCGCTGCCGCTCAATTCGGGCAGTTTTCCGTCGATCGGCATGCGGGCCAGCGTTTCCGCCCAGTCGGTGGCTTCTCGCCGCAGCTGCTCGGCGCCGATGGTCTCGTCGTAGAGAATCGTAAACAGCAGGTTCGAGCGGTTGATGCGCTGCAGGGGATCCAGCGCGCAGGCCTGGCGCATCACCGGAATCGCCTCCATGGTGGCGCCCGATTCCCGCAGCGCGCTCGCGTAGTTGCCGACCACGGCGGGGTCGTTCGGCAGCAGCGCCACGGCACGCTCGCCGGCGATTCGCGCGTCGTTGTAATGACCGAGCGCGAACATCGCCGCGCCATAGGCCTGCCACAGATGGCCGACCTCGGGTTGCAGGTCCAGACTGCTTTTCAGCAGCTTTGCCGCGACGTCGAAATTCTCGAGCTGGAGCTCCAGCGTGCCCAGCATGCCGAGAAACCCGGCATGGTTGGGAAAGCGCTTCAGGCTGGCTTCGCCCAGCGCCTTGGCCTCCGCATTGCGGCCCAGTCCGGACATCGCGACGGCTTCGATGTAGCTCGCGTCCGCGAGGCTGGCGCCACTGCGCTTGGCAGTCCCCGCAAGCTTGATGGCCTCCGCGAATCTGCCGGATGCGTGGGCCGCCCAGGCCTGCTGGATGAGGCGCTGCGCGGGGCTCATCGAGACGTTTTTATTCATGGCATTCTGCTTTGTTTAGGCACATTGCCACCCAGAGCTTTATGGGTTGGCCGATGCTAAAACCTTAACAAAGGGGAATGCGCGCCATTGGCCCGAACACGGGACTAAATTGGCGCTATTTCGTACCGCGTGGCGAGTTCGTCTCCTGGCTGGGAACACGCGCCAGGCAACGTTCTCAGGGGAGGGCGGGGATCGGCGCGGGCGAGTCCGAAGCGGCCTCGACCTGATGGAGCCACGTCAGCAGTTCCGCCACCGCGACATACAGTTGCGGCGGAATCTGGCTGTCCATGTCGATCTGCATGAGCAGATTCACGAGCGCGGGCGAGCCGTGCACGTAGACGCCGGCCTCCCGCGCGCGCGCAATGATGGCTTCGGCGGATACGCCGTATCCCTTGGCCACGACTCGGGGCGCGTTGTCCCTCGCGGCATAGGCCAGCGCTACGGCGGCGTTGCGATCGGCGCTGTGGTCCGGGTTGTTCTGGTGGCTCATGCTGCCGCTCCGTCCGCCACTTCCGCGGTCTGGACCTGCAGGTTCAAGAGCGCGATACCTCGGGCTTCCAGTTGCTGCCGGAAGGTATCCCGCGTCTCGACGAGGCGCGCGGCGGCGCTGTCGTCATGGGTGAGCAGCCGCGCTTCCAGCCCGCGCGCGCCCAGCGTGAGCACGGCCTCGACATTGCCGAGTTGTGGCAGCGACAGCCGCACGCGCGTGCTCCATTGTGCCGTCCCTTCCGCCGCGCCCTCGCGTTGTTGTCCGCCTTCATGGCGCGTGACTTCCCAATCGACGGGCATGCCTGGCCATGCATCGACCGCAAAGCGGAACTGCTGCGTTGCCAGCAGTTCCAGCTGCTGGCGCACCACGCCTTCGGTCGCGGGATGCACGGGCGGCCCCGTGTCGGTGGAAGAAGGGGTCGGGTCGGGCGTGTTCCAGTTGGCGATGGCGGCCTCGCGCTGTGCCCGCGCGATGTGATAGCCGTCGTGCGAGACCTCCGCCGTCGCCTGATACGCCTGTGCTGCCGCGCTGGCCTGCGCCGCGCGGCGTTCGTCGCCGACTGTCCCCGCCGGACTTGCGCCTCCCGGTGACGACTGGCGGATACGGTTGTTCGCGCGCAGGACTTCCGCGGCCACTGCGTCGTGGGAGGCGGCGTTGACGGGAATCGGGGCGCCATGCGTACTGGCAGGCGGGAAGACGACAGGGCGCGTCAGTTCCGCCAGCGTGGCGGCCGGGTTGCTCTGTGGTGACGGAGGCGTTGCGGGGCCGCTGTAGGGCAGCATGGCGACCGGGCCCGGGCTCGGCTGCGGTGCGGCGTTCGCCGGCGGCTGGCTACCGGGTGCGACCGGCTGGCGCAGCGGGCCCTGCGGTTCCGCCAGCAGCGAGGTCAAGGGGCGCATGCCGCTGACCCATTGTTCGAGGTGCGACTCGTAGAACAGGCCGCTCTCGCCAACCAGTGCGGCCAGTCCGTTTGCCATCGCGGCTGCGGATGCGGGTGCGGTGCCGGCGGCGGGCGCGGAAGGCAACAGCGGCGATGCCGCGCGCATGGGAACGGAGTCGGCGTTGCCCATCACGTCCAGGATGGCGCGCGCCGCGAAGCTGAGCGTCTCGCGCGTGGATGTGGTCTGGGCAGCGTTCGCCAGATTGCCGGCGCCCGCTGCGACGCCATTCGGCTGACGTGTCGGCAGCGCGCCGCCCGTGGACGACTGCACGTCGCCCTGCGTGACCTCGGGCGCCGGCATCAGCGCGGCAAGCCTGTCGATCGTCAGGGATGGCCGCGTCAGCTGCGGATCGGGAGTGTGCCCGGGAAGAAGGCTGGGAGGCAGATGAACGCCGGTCATGGGCACGTATCAGGAAACGCGGGGCGCGACCGTCGCCCCTCGGGTAAGGGGCGGGACGTCTAGACTACTGCGCCGTACGCGCGGTGCAGGCTCATCTGCGTGCGCGAGTTGTTGAGCAGGCTACCCAGTTGCGCGAGGCGCGGCATCGTGAGATCGCGGATGCGCGCATCGAACGCCAGAATGCGCTCGAGCAACTGGAAGCGACGCAGGCGCTCGTTGTCGGAAAAGGGCACGGCATGGTCCAGCTGGCGCAGGCGCTCGACCTCGGCCAGGTAGACCTGCTGCAGTTCGCTCATCGCGTCCCAGTTTCCGGCACGCGCGGCTTCGAGCATTTGCTCGGAGAGCAACAGCAGCTCTTCATAGCTACGAACGATAGGGGACATAGACAGCATTTCAGGATTCTTGCAGCGCAGGCTGAGCCTCGGTTGCCAAGGAGGGCTGCTGGGTTTCGGATGCCGCGGGGTCGCCTATGGCGGCCCACGCCGAGGCCAGGTTCTCGAGCAGTGCATCGACTTCATCCAGCAGGGTGGCGTCGTTGCGCAGATTTGCCAGCAGGAGCCGGCGCGTCATGTATTCGTAGAGAGACTCGAGGTTGGCGGAGATGTCTCCGCCTGCCTCATGATCCAGCACGGCTCTGAGACCGTTGTCGATGATATTGATTGCCTTGGAGATCGCGTTGCCGCGCGCTTCCGTTTCGCCGTTCTCCATGTGGAACTTTGCGCGCGCGATGGCCGAGCGGGCACCGTCGTACAGCATGACGATGAGCTTGTGCGGGCTCGCGTTCATGACGCCGGTCTGGACACCGACCTGGGCGTAAGCGTTGATACCTTGGCGCGCGAACATGGCGATCTCCGAAAGTGTTACTTGTTGCTGCTGGACAGCGACGCGAACTGTTGCGTCAGGTAGGACTTGGTCTGGTTCAGCTGGGCGACCAGTGCATCGAGTGCCGTGAACTGAGCCTTGTAGCGGTCCATGGTCGTCTGGATGCGGTCCTGGGTCTGGGTGTACTTGTCGTTCAGGTCCTTGAGCGAGTCGGTCAGACCGGTGGTCACGGCATTCAGTGCGCCGCCATCGGCGTTGAGGCCATCAACATAGTCCGAAATCGTGTTGCCCAGGCCCTTGCTGCCGTTCACGCCGCCGAAGAATGCGGACATGCCCGAAGCGTTGTCGCGGATCGCGGCGTCGAGCTTGTCGTCGTTGACTTTGAGCTTGCCGTAGTTCTGACCCTTGTTGGACGTGTCGAGGTCGAACGAGATACCCAGTTGCGACAGCGACAGCGTGCCACCCTTGCCATCGGGCAGGCCGGCATTGAGCATCGAGCGCAGGCTGGTCTGGATGTTGCGCAGCGTGGCATCGCCAGTCAGCGGCGACGAGCTCGAAGGATCGCCAGGCTTGTTGGCGCTGGTGTCGAACGCCGTCTGCGTCGCGGCCTCCGTCAGCAGTGCGTTGTAGGCGCTCACGAAGTCCGTGACGGCCTTCTTGATGGCGTCGTTGTCCTGCGTCGTGGTCAGCGTGGTGTCGCCGGTTGCGGTCAACGCGAGCGTGGTGCCCGGTACGGCGTCCTTGACGGTGTTTTCCTGGCTGACGATGTCGATGCCGTTGACCGTGAGGGCGGCGTTGCCGGCCTTGATCTTTTCCTGCATGCCGTTCGGCTGCGTCGCTTGCGTCGGATCGAATGCGAGGACGTTGCTGACCGCGCTGTCGCTGGCGCTCACGCGCATGGACATGTCTTCGCCGGTCTTGGCGGACGTCAGCACCAGACGATAGGGCGTGCCCGAACCGTCATTGACGATGCTGGCCTTCACGCCGACGTCGGCCTTGTTGATCGAATCGCGGATGCCCTGCAGCGACGTGTCGGAACCGATGGTGACCGTCTTGGTGCTGGTCGGCGCGCCGCCGGTGGCAAGGTCCTTGCCGAAATCGAACGTAATGGTGCCGCCGCCGATCGCCGTGGTCTGGCTGGCCTGACCCGCCGAGGCCAGCGTCTGCGCCTGTGCGAGCTTCGTGATCTTGATGGCGTAGCTGCCCGGCACGGAGTCGGTGCTCGTCGTGGGGGTCAGGATGCCGTTGCTGACGGCCGCCTTCACCACGGAGAAGGTCTTCGGATTCGTCAGGTTCTTTGCTGCCGCCTGGTACGCATCCAGTGCGTTCTTGATCTTGCCGTAAGCCGACAGCTTCGCCTGATAGGCGGTGGCCTGATCCTGGATGGGCGTAAGCGCCAGATTCTCGTTGGTCTGCAACGACGTGAGCAGATCCTGCAGATTCAGACCCGAACCGACACCGATGTTGGAGATTCCTGCCATGTTTTTTACCTTGTTTTTTTCTTCAACTGGATGCCGTTCTACACGGCGTGACTGACAAACAGACCCTGCAACTTGTCGATCGCGCGGGCGACGCGCAGGACTTCCTCGTTCGGCATTTGCCGGATGACCTCGCCCGTGTCCTTGTCGATCACCTTGGTGATGACGCGGTGCGTCTTGTCGTCGATCTCGAATCGCAGGCCGATCGACGTCGTCTTGAGAACATCGACGAGCTCCTGCACGGCACCGGTGGTGTCGGAGGACGAATCGGAGTTCCTGGAGAAAGACGGGGCAGCGGGGTCCGCCGCGCGTTGCGGCTCGCCGGGCAGTTTGGCCGCGCCGGCCGGCGCTGGCGCCTGGCTGGTGGCGGGATGCGCGGCGACCTGCGCCGGGGGCATCGAAACGGTATTAGGGTGTGCCATGGTCTTTCTCCGTCCGAAAAGGCTCGGGTCAGTGTCCTGTTGAAACGCTTTGCAGGCAGCGGTCTGCCTGCAAAACATTCCGGCAAAAAGGCCGGGCCTTGCGGCCCGGCCTTTCCTGCGGCGTGATTAACGCAGCAGCGACAGCACGTTCTGGGTCGTCTGGTTGGCTTGCGACAGCACCGACGTACCAGCTTGTTGCAGGATCTGCGCGCGGGTCATGTTCGACACTTCCGTTGCGTAGTCAGCGTCTTCGATGCGCGAACGCGAAGCCGACAGGTTGTTCACCGTCGTGCTCAGGTTGTTGATCGTCGATTCGAACCGGTTCTGCACAGCACCCAGGGCCGAACGCAGGTTGTCCACCGTGGACAGTGCGGCGTCCATCGTGGCCAGCGGGTTCGTCGTAGCGGTTTGCTGGAAGTCCGAGGACGTCAGCGCTGCACCGTTGATCGTGAAGCCAGCGGTCGTACCGTTGTTCACGGCGTCGCTTGCCTTGACGGCGATGTACATCGTCGTCGAGGTAGCCGTGCCGTTGCCAGCGAAGCCCTTGGCCGACAGAGCCGTGTCGTCGGCGGCGGTCAGGCCGGTCATGCTCACGCGAACGAACAGGTTGCCCTTCGAGTCTTGCACCAGGTCTTGGGCGTTGATAGCCGACGAGGTGTTCAGGCCCAGAGCGCGCTGGATGTCGGCAGCCGACACGCCGGTTGCGCTGGTGCCGGTTGCGCCGTTGCCGAAGATGGCGGTAACAGCGGTACCGTTGGCGATCGTGCCGGTCGTGCCTTGCGGGCCAGCAACGCTGAAGCCCGAGATGCCCAGGGTCTTCGACGTGATTTGCTGCAGACCGATCGTGATGGTTTCAGCGTCGTTCGCGCCAACCTGGATCGTCATGTTCTGGTTCTTGGCCAGAACCTTCACACCGTTGAACTGGGTTTGCGACGACACGCGGTCGATTTCAGCCAGACGCTGCTTGATTTCGTCCTGGATCGACTTCAGGTCCGAACCCGAGTTCGTGCCGTTGGCGGCTTGCACCGACAGTTCACGGACACGTTGCAGGTTGTTGTTGACTTCGGTCAGCGCGCCTTCGGTCGTTTGAGCGATCGAGATACCGTCGTTGGCGTTACGCGAAGCTTGCGTCAGGCCGCGGATGTTGGCGGTGAAGCGGTTGGCGATGGCTTGGCCAGCGGCGTCGTCCTTTGCGCTGTTGATGCGCAGACCCGACGACAGGCGTTGGATCGCGCTGTTCAGCGAAGCTTGCGAGGTGTTCAGGTTGCTCTGCGTTTGCAGAGACAGAATGTTGGTGTTGATGACTTGCGCCATGGTACGACTCCTATTTGCAATGTTTTAGGCATTCCGGCGGGTGCCGTAACGTTGGCTGCCTGCTGGAGCAGGGGTAGAGTGCCTCCGTTGCAAGGGTTATCGACCAGCGGTGGGGAAGCTTTAGTGTGACTTTTACTAGAGTTGTGCTCAGCGGCGCTTGCGGGTGCGCGGTACGAACAGGCGCACGAAATCCGGCGAGGTTTCCGCGTCCGGCACCACGGCCTCGCCCTCGGGGCCGGCCGGCGTCACCACCGTGACGGCGCGCTTGTACACCAGCACGGGCGTCGGATCGTCGAGATCTTGCCCGAGCAGCAGCATGTAATTGTCCGAAGCGATGACCACGCCCGTGAGGCGTGTGCCGTTCGACAAGTGGACGATGACCGGAACGCGACTGGCGCTGTGGGCCGCAAATTGCAGGTGCTGTAGTTTGCGACTGGGTCTGGAGGCCTTTTTTTCCTGCTTCACAACTTCTCCGGAAGAGCCCACAAGGGATCTGGCGGCTGACGACGATACGAGGGATGAAACATTCACTCTCGGTACCGGCGCGGGAGATCCCGCAGTCGCCTTGTTTATCGGGCGCTGCCAGAAGAGAAGGGGAATACTTCAGGCCAAAGGGTAACAAAGTTTTACAAATCGTGACGAGAGCGAGCGCTGACCATCGGCTAGAGCGTTTGCTCTAACAATATCGTTGTGAAAATTGTGAGGTTGAGGTAACTCTCGGATTGAGAGTTACAGACTTGCCAAAAGAATCGCGATCGGCACAAACCAAAGACTTAAGGTTTGTGAAGATGCTGCCGTTATCTCTCGGCAGCGCCAAAAGTGATGCCTTCGAATGTTTTTAGTGAAGAAATTCACTTGCCACTTACACCCACCATCAGGGGTTTCCCTGATAGAAGGTCGATTTACACCTCATGTAAGCGGGTTTATATTCGTGGCCTGAGCCAAAAGTCCGGTTCTTCTACAGCAGTCCTGAAAGCCTACGAGCACCCCGCGCGTGGGCTTCTTTTTTTGGCGAGCCCGCGTCGCTCCATATCCTTCAGAGTGCACGGGAGCTATTAGACGCCACCCGGCAGCGGGTCAATTTGCCGAACTGCCAGTGTTTTACCCGTCATTTCAAATTCCGCCTCAAGTCGCCTTCCGGCCACGCCGTTAGGGCCTCCGTGCGTCCCCCCGCATGGCCTGAACTGCCGGGGGTGATACGCCGCTCCTGCCAAACCAAAGCGAACAAGAGAGAAGGGGAACGGTGATGGGCTTGCGAAATACAGGCATCGGGACAAGGCTGTCCCTGGCATTTCTGCTGGTGGTCGTGTTGCTGGCCGCCGTGGCGGCAGTGGGCGTGTCGTCGCTCCATGGCATGAACGACGCCATGCATACGGCCGTCGAGCAGCGTCTGCTGCGCGTGCTGGACCTCAATCGCGTCAAGGGCGACGCGCAACAGATCGGCATGCTGGTGCGCGACGCCGCACTGTCGCAGGATCCGGCGATCGTCACGCGCAATGCCGAGCGCATCGTCGCCGTGCGCGAGGACGTGGCGCGCACGCTCGGGGAATTCAGCAAGCTGCTCGAGCAGTCGGGCCATCCCGATCGCAAGGCGATGCTGGACTCGCTGACGCAGGCGCGCGAAGGCTATAACAAGCAGCTCGATGCCGTGATCCAGCAACTGCGGGCCAGCGACTTCGACGGCGCGCGAAGCGGTCTCGCCAACGGGCTGGGTCCGGCGCAGGTGCCGTATTTCGAGAAGCTCGACGAACTCTCGGCATCGGGCCGCAAGATGGCGATCTCCGCCGTCGGTACCGCAAGCGAGCGGTACGAGCTCACACGTGACGTGCTGATTGGCCTGGCCATCGTGGCCGCGGTGGTCGCTGCCATGCTCGGCATGGCCATCACGCGCTCCATCACGCGGCCCGCCCGGCACGCGCTGGACGCGGCCGAGGCGCTGTCGGCCGGCCGGCTCGGCCATACGATCGAGGTGCGCAGCCAGGACGAAATGGGCCGCATGCTCGGCGCGCTCGAAGGGGCCTTCGGTCAATTGCGCAGCCTTGTGCATGGCATTCAGCAGGCGGCGGGCTCGATCGACACCGCCGCGCGCGAGATCAGCACCGGCAACACGGATTTGTCCCAGCGTACGGAAGAGCAGGCGGCCTCGCTCGAACAGACCGCTGCATCGATGGAGCAGCTGACCTCGACGGTGCGTCAGAACGCCGAGAACGCGCGCCAGGCCAACCAGCTCG
This sequence comes from Cupriavidus sp. OTU4054, assembly GCF_038440175.1. NCBI lineage: Bacteria > Pseudomonadati > Pseudomonadota > Betaproteobacteria > Burkholderiales > Burkholderiaceae > Cupriavidus > Cupriavidus sp. OTU4054. The sequence continues at coordinate 36,656 of NZ_JASATF010000041.1, read as the reverse complement.
CGGTGAAGGCATCCGACGTGGCCAGCCAGGGCGGCCGTGCCGTGCGCGGCGTGGTGGAGACGATGGACGGCATCTCGAAGTCGTCGCAGCGCGTGACCGAGATCATCGGGGTGATCGAGGGCATTGCGTTCCAGACCAATATTCTTGCGCTCAACGCGGCCGTGGAAGCGGCGCGCGCGGGCGAGCAGGGCCGGGGCTTCTCGGTCGTGGCGGCGGAAGTGCGCACGCTGGCGCGGCGGTCGTCCGCGGCGGCGAAGGAAATCGGCGAACTGATCAACGGGTCGGTCCGGCAGGTGCAGGACGGCGCGAAGCAGGTGGAGCAGGCGGGCAGGACCATGGACGATATCGTCGGCGCGGTCCGCCGCGTGACGGACATCATGGGCGAGATCACCGCGGCGAGCCAGGAGCAGTCGGCCGGCATCGAGCAGGTGAGCCTGGCCATTACCCAGATGGAAGGCGTGACGCAGCAGAACGCGGCGCTCGTCGAAGAGGCCGCGGCGGCCGCCGAAAGCCTGCTGCAGCAGGCGCAGGGGCTGGTGACCGAAGTCGCCAAGTTCGATATCGGCGGCACGCAGGGTGCCGCGACGAGCCGCGCAGCCATCGCCCATGCCGCAGTGCCCGCCCTTGCCGCACCTTCCGCACCTTCCGCACGCGCGCTGCCATCGCGCCTGCCCGCCCTCGCGTCCGCGTCCACCTCGTCCGCGGCTCGCACCGGACGCGCCTTGCCTTCGCCGACTCCCGCAGTCGTGCGCGAGCCCGCTGCCTCGTCCGCGACGACGGCGCCCGCCACGCGCGTGCGCGCCATCTCGCGCCCGGTGAACGCGGCGGCCGCTCCGGCTGCGGCGCGCCCGGCGCCTGCCGAGACGAAGCGCCCCGCGCAACCGACGGCCGCCCCGGCACCGCGCGCCACGCGCGAACCCGCCGTCCCCGCAGCGGTCCGCCCGCCGGTGACGCGCAAGCCGCAGGCTTCCGTGCTGCCCACGCGCACGCCGGCGACACCGGCCAAAGCGCGCGGTCCGGTGGAGCGTCAGCGCCGCGAGCCGGTATTGCAGCCCGCGCGCCGTCCGGGCCATGCCCGCCCGGCCGCGAGCCCCGCGCTCGCGACCGCCGGCGCCGGCGAGTGGGAAACTTTCTGAAAGAAAGCGGACATGCGCGCCGAAGGAGAACTCGCCTACAATGGCGGTTCTCCTTGATCACAAGAGCAGACAAGGCCAACGAGGGCCCGTGCCGCACATCGGCACATCCATGAGCCCCGAGCGCCGCCGTCTGCCGCGCTCCATGTCTTCCTCCTCCCCCGCCCGAGACAGTGCAGTCTCCGCTGCCGCTGCTTCCGCCACACAGGCGCCATTGCCACAGGTGCCCGTCATGCAGGTGCTGTTCGGCCTGATGCTCGCCATCCTGCTGGGCGCGCTCGAGCAATCGATCGTCGCGGTCGTGCTGCCCGATATTGCGCTGCAGCTCAACGGTTTCGACGACATGGCGTGGGTGATTTCGGCCTACCTCGTCGCCTCCACGGTGGTGACGCCGATCTACGGCAAGCTTTCCGACGTGCTCGGCCGGCGCGCCGTGCTCAGTTTCTCGATCATCCTGTTCACGCTCGCATCGGTGTTCTGCGCGATGGCGACGTCGATGCCGATGCTGATTCTCGCGCGCATCCTGCAGGGGCTCGGGGGTGGCGGCCTGATCTCGGTATCGCAGGCGACCATCGGCGACGTGGTGCCGCTGCGCGAGCGCGGCCGGTATCAGGGCTATGTCAGCGGCGTGTGGGCCGTGGCCAGCATGGCGGGTCCCGTTATCGGCGGTTACCTCGCGCACTGGCTGTCGTGGCGCTGGATCTTCTGGATCAATCTGCCGCTCGCGCTGATTGCGCTGGTCGTCGTGCGGCGCACGCTGCGCCATCTGCCGGTCAGCGGCCGGCGCCATCGCATCGACTATCCGGGCGCGTTGCTGTTCGGCGGCGGTCTCACCGGTGTGCTCGTCTTCCTCACGCGCCTCGGGCAGGGGCATTCGCCGCTCGAAGCCGAGTCGATCGGCCTGTTGCTCGCGGGTCTGCTGGGGCTCGCGATCTTCGTCTGGCAGGAGCGCCGCGCGACCGATCCGGTGATCCCGCTCGATCTGCTTGCCGTGCCGACCGTGGCCATTTGCTGCACGACGCTGTTCCTGTGCTTCTTCCAACTGATCGCGATGTCGGTGCTGCTGCCGCTGCGGTTCCAGGTGGTGGGCGGCGCGCCCGCCGATATCGCGGCGCTGCGTCTGGTGCCGCTGACGCTTGCGATTCCGTTCGGCGCGTTTATCGCCGGGCGCATGATGTCGTGGACGGGGCGCTACAAGCCGCTGCAGATGACGGGCTCGGTCGTCGCGCCGATCGCGATCGTCGGGCTGGCGTTCGTGCCCGTGCACGATGTGCTGCCGAGCCTGCTGGTGATGGTGGTGCTTGGCCTGTCGCTCGGCCTTCAATTCCCGAGTGGCCTCGTGGCGACGCAGAACGCGGTGCCGCAACAGCAGATGGGCATCGCGACGGCGCTCACCGCGTTCTCGCGCCTGCTGGGCGGCGCGGTCGGCGTGGCGGTGCTGACCACGGTGCTCATCGCGCTGCTGCGGCATAGCGGCGTGGCGATGTCGACGGGGCATGCGGGCGAGGATGTGCTGATGAGCATGTTCCGCCGGGCGCTGGGCGGCGCCGACCAGGCCGACGCGGCCGCCGTCCGCGCGGCGGCGGAACACGCGTTCCGCACGCTGTTCCTGCTGAGCGCGGCGGTTTCGCTGATCTCGCCGTTCCTCGTCATGCGACTCAAGGAAGTGGCGCTGCGCGGCAGCCCGGCGGAAGCGGCCAAGGCGGCGGCTGCCGCAGCGGAGTAACGCGCGTTGCGCTATCGCGGGTCGGCGCCCTCTCCGTCGGGAGAGGGCATCAGCGCCCGCCGGCGCGCCCGCGCCGCTAACCCGGCCCCCAGCGTCCACCGCATCGTAGGCGCCAGCACCCGCATCGCCGCAAGCGAAATCGGCCGCCGCAGCGACGCACCGTCAAGCCGCAACATCTCCCGCGCCCACGCGGGCAGCAACGCCACCCCCGCATCGGTCATCACCCGTACAGCCGGCAGCAACTGCCGTCGCGGAACGGGCATCGACATCACGAGCCGCACCACCTCGTGCGTCCGCTCGCTCGCCACCAGAAAAGGCCGCTGCGCGGCAAGATAGGCATCGATGGCCGCGCGCGAGGCCGGCACATCGGGTGCCCCCAGCAGCGCCGCGATGCGCGCCTCCTCCGCAAAGTAGCGATCCTGCTCGGCGGCGGAAAGCGGCCCGACATAGCGCAGGTAACCGGCCATGAAGCTCGACACCTCGGCCACATGGACCCACGTCAGCAACGCCGGATCGTCTGCCGCGTAGGGCCGCCCATCGGGCGCGGTGCCGCGAATGCCCGCATGGATGCGGCGCACACGTTCGATCAACCGCATCGCATCGGCGCGGTTACCGTACGTGGTGCCAGCGATGAACTGCGCGGTGCGCCCGAGGCGCCCCTGCATATCGACGCGAAACGTCGAGTGATCCCAGACGCCGGAGAGGGCCAGCGGATGCAGCGCCTGCAGCAGCAATGCACTCACACCGCCGGCAAGCATCGCGGGGAAATCGGCATGCACGCGCCAGCAAACCGCATCGGGTCCGAAGAGTCCGGGGTCGCCGGGCGGGTTGTCGTAGTCGAGCGTGAGCCCCGAATTGCTGCGCGTGATCGCGCGAACCTGCGCGCCCGCATGGTTGCGCAGGCGCGAGATCAGACGGTTGGGGCGCGTGTTGACATCCATGGCGGCAGCATACTACGCGCGCCGCCAGGCTGTCCTCAGTGCGCGCCCGCGGCGGCCGCCGCACCGCCACCGTTACGCGCGGGACGCGTGAACCAGATCAGCGGAATGATCACCACGAACGTCAGGCTCGAGATCCAGAAGATATCGTTGAGCCCCAGCATCACGGCCTGCGTGTTCAGGCTGCGCTCGAAGAACGCGATGGCCTGGTCCGGCGAGAAATTCAGCGTGCGCTGGATGCCATCGATCGCGGCCACATAGGTCGGGTTGTTCGGGTTTGCCTGCTCGGCCAGCTGCGCGTGATGCAGGATGGAGCGGTTGTTCCAGCCTGTGGTGGCCAGCGACGTTCCTACCGCGCCGCAGAACACGCGCGCGAAGTTCGACAAGCCGGCCGCCGCGGGAATCTTGTCCGGCGACAGGCCCGACAGGATGATCGCGGTCAGCGGCACGAAGAACAGCGCCATCGGAATGCCCTGCAGCAAGGTCGGCAGCACGAGCGTGAAGGTATCGACGCCTGTGGTGTAGTTGGACCGCATGAAAAACACGGCCGCGAAGCCGAGGAACGACAGCGTGGCGAGCACGCGCAATTCCGCCTTCGGCAGGAACTTGCCGACCACCGGCGCGAGGATCACCGCGAAGATGCCGAGCGGTGCGGTCACCAGTCCCGCATTGACGGCGGGATAGGCGAGGTACTGCTGCATCCACTGCGGCAGCACCACGAGGTTCGCGAAGAACACCGCGTAGCCGACCGAGATCGCCACCGTGCCCGCCAGGAAGTTGCGGCCCTTGAACAGGCGAAGATCGACGATCGGATTGGGCTCGGTCAACTCCCAGATAAGGAAGAAGACAAAGCCAAGCAGCGCCACCACGCCAAGCGTGACGATCACGGGCGAGTTGAACCAGTCCAGATCCTTGCCCTTGTCGAGCATGATCTGCAGCGCGCCGACCCAGGTGACCAGCGAGGCGAGGCCGACGAGGTCGATCGGCAGCTTGCGCGTCTTCGACTCGCGGTCGCGATAGACGGCCCACGTGACCGCGGCCGCGAACAGGCCGACCGGCACGTTGATATAGAAGATCCACGACCACGAATAGCTGTCCGTGATCCAGCCGCCGAGCGCGGGGCCGGCAATCGGACCCACTGTTGCGGTCATCGCCCACAACGCGAGCGCGGACGAACTCTTGTCCTTGGGGAACGAGCCGAGCAGCAGGGCCTGCGAGAGGGGGATCAGCGGTCCGGCTACCGCGCCCTGCAGGATACGCGCGGCCAGCAGGATGGTGAGGTTCGGCGCGATGCCGCACAGCCATGACGACAGTACGAACATCAGCAGGGCGCCGACGAACAACCGCACCTGGCCGATGCGCTGCGTCAGCCAGCCGGTGAGGGGAATCGACACGGCGTTGGCGGCCGCGAACAGCGTGATCACCCATGTCCCCTCGTCGACGGACACGCCGAGGTTGCCGGAAATCGTCGGAATCGCGACGTTCGCGATCGACGAGTCCAGCACGTTCATGAAGGTGGCCAGCGCGACCGCGAAGCTGCCGAGCAGCAGACGGGTGCCGGTCAGCGGTGGCGGGGTGGTCGGTGCCTGAGAGGACATGATGCGCTCCGATGGGGGACTGGTGCGTCAGCCTTGCGAGCCGTTCTGCGCGATGATCCGCGCGATCTCGCGATCGGCTTCTTCGCCCTGGCGCTCGAACACTTCCGTGGCATAGCGCGTGCGGTACGCGGTGTTGGCCGTGCCGAGCTCCGCGCCGGTCCCCTTGGTGTCCACATCGACGAGCATCGACAGGCCGATCTGCAGCGGATGCGCGCGCAACTCGGCCGGATCGAGTTCGATGCGCACCGGCAGGCGCTGCACGACCTTGATCCAGTTGCCGGTGGCGTTCTGCGCGGGCAGCGCCGAGAACGCGCTGCCCGTGCCGGCGGCAAAACCCACCACCTTGCCGTGGTACGTCACCTTGCTGCCATAGACATCGGCACGCAGTTCCACCGGTTGCCCGATGCGCAGATGGCGCAGCTGGACTTCCTTGAAGTTCGCATCGACCCACACGCCGTCGAGCGGCACGACGGCCATCATCGGATTGCCCGGCGCCACGCGCTGGCCCACCTGCACCGAACGGCGCGCGACGTACCCCGTGACGGGTGCGGGCAGCGTGTTGCGCGCGTTGGCGAGCCAGGCATCGCGGACCTTCGCGGCGGCGGCCTGCACGCTCGGGTGCTCGGCCACGTTGCTGCGATCCGTCAGCGCGTGGTTGGCGGTAAGTTGCTGGCGCGCGGTATCGAGCGCGGCTGCCGCAATCTTCACCGCATCGCGGGCATGCGCGACGTCTTCCGCGGAGACCGCACCGGTCTCGGTGACTTCGGTGCGGCGGCGCAGATCGGACTGTGCGCGCGACAGGTCGGCTTCGCGCTGGCGCACGGTGGCGGCCAGTACATTGTTGTTGACGTATAGCGCGCTGACCTGGCGTACGGTCTGGCCGAGCGAGGCCTCCGCATTCGCCAGCGCGATGCGCGCGTCGGCGGGGTCGAGCGTGACCAGCGGCTCGCCGGCCTTGACCACCTGCGTATCGTCGGCGTTCACGGTGACCACCGTACCGGTGACCTGCGGCGTGATCTGCACGAGGTTGCCATTGACGTAGGCGTCGTCGGTTTCTTCGTGGAAGCGCGCGACGGTGTAGTAGTACGTGCCGTAGCCGATCGCGGCAAGCGCGCTGACGAGGCCGAGCGCGGCCAGCAGCTTCTTGCGCTTGCCTGCCGAGGGATTGACGTTGGCGGTCGCCGTTTCGGAGGACTTGATCGCCGTGGTTTCGGTTTTGTTCTCTGCGTTCATGATGACACCTGTGTTCGGATTTATTGCGTGACGGCTGCCTGCCGGATCGAGTCGGAAGCATCGGTAAAGCCCCCGCCGAGCGCGGACGCCAGCGCGATCTGACGGTCGCGGCGCGCCATGCGCAGGTTGGCGACGTTCTGGCTGCTCGCGAGCGCGTTGGTCGTGGCGTTGAGTACGGTGAGCTGCGTCGTCAGGCCAGCCTTGTACTGCGCGATGGCGAGCTTCTGCGCGCGTTGCGCGGCGGTATCGCTACGCTCGGCATTGACGATCTGCGCGTCGATGGACTGGATATCCGACAGCTGCGTGGCCACATCCGTGAGCGCGTTGATCAGCGTCTCGTTGTAGTTGGCCACGGCATAGTCGAAGTCCGCGTATCGGCCCTTGAGCTGCGCGCGCAATGCGCCGCCATCGAAGATCGGCAGATGGATGGCAGGGCCCGCGGAAGCCGTACGGCTGGCCGCGCGCAGGAAGCGGCCCCAGCCGATGGCATCGAGGCCGATCGCCGCGGACAGGTTGATGTCCGGATAGAACTCGGCCTTGGCCACCTTGATATCGTGCAGCGTGGCATCGACGCGCCACCGCGCGGCCACGATGTCGGGGCGGCGGGACAGCAGGTCCGCGGGCAGGTTGTCGGGCAGGCGCACTTCCGCGCCGGCGCCGAGCGCGGGCCTGGCGATCGCGAGGCCGCGATCGGGCCCCTTGCCGAGCAGCGCGCCCAGCTGATAGCGCGTACGGCGGATGGAACCGTCGAGCGCGGACAGCGCCGCTTCGGCCGTGGCGAGGTCCGCCTCGGCGGTGCGCTTTTCCACTTCGGTTTCGAGGCCCATCGTGACGCGACCGTTGGTGACGCGCAGCACGTCCTGGCGCTGCACGACCTCGTCGCTCGCGATATCGCGCAGCGTATAGAGCCGGGCCAGTTCGTTATAGGCGCGAGCGATGGCGTTGGTCAGCGTCAGCCGCACCTGTTCGGCGTCGGCCTCGCTCGCGCGGACCGACGACACGGCGGCCTTCAGCGCCTCGCGATTCTTGCCCCAGAGGTCGAGCTCGTACGAGGCGTCGAGGACGGCCTTGTTCTCCGAGATCCACGAACCGCCGAAGCCCGGCGGAATCAGCGCGTTCTCGCTGAGCCGCTGGCGCGACCACGAATAGCCGGCGCCGACGCGCGGCAATGTGTTGGCATTCGCGCTCTCGCTCATGGCGCGCGCCGCATCGACGCGAGCCCGGGCGATATCGAGCGTCGGGCTCCCTTCCATCGCTTCATCGAGCAGCGACCGGAGCTGCGCGTCGCCGAACTGGTCGGCCCAGTCCGCGGCGGGCCAGCGCCCCTGCTGCGCGGGCAGGCTTTCGGTGGCGGCGAGCTGCGCCGGCTCGGCCATCTGCTTGTCGCTATGGATGCCAGCGTAGTTGGCGCAGCCGGCCAGTACGGCCGCGGCGACCATCGTGAGGGCGGGGGCCAGCAGACGCGAGACGCGTGATGTCCGTGGCCGATGCTGATTCATCATTTTCTGACCTATCAGGTAATGGGCGAAAGAAAAACCGCCCTCAGGCGTTATTGAATTTGTTGAGCAGGCGCAGGAACTCGTCGAACTCGGCAGGGGTGAAGTCGCGCAGCCGGTGATTCAGCACTGGCGGGACGATATCCGGAATGCGAGCGGCCACTTCACGACCCTTGTCGGTAATCGTGAGATTGACCACGCGCCGGTCCTCCAGGCTTCGGCTACGCGCCAGCAGGCCGCGCTTCTCGAGCTTGTCGAGCATGCGGGTCATCAGGCCGGTGTCGATTGCCAGGATCTTGCAGAGTTCGTAGGGCGTACTCGCCACCCCGTGCGTCAGTCCCAGCAGAATGCCGATCTGCTGAGCCGTGATGTCCAGTTCCTGCAACGCGCCGTCAAGTTCCATGACCAACGAATTGCGCGCGCGGTTGAGCTGAAAGCCCACGCTCTTCGTCATCTGAAAGTTGTCCTTCGTGTAATGGTCCATGCGGTGCTCCAACTGGTTGATGCAACAATAGCTGATGCATCAGATAAGTGAAGAAAATTTTGCCTATCGCGGTGATAGGCAAAAACTAATGCGGGAGGCGAGGGGGATCAGTAGTAACGCAGATCCGTGGCCTTGCCCCAGAACACACGGTACGCGTAGGCCGTGTAGCCGAGGATCGTGGGGAGCACGATGACTGCCCCGATCAGGATCACGCCAAGCGACTCCGGCGCGCTGGCCGCCTGCCAGATATCGATCTGATCGACGACGAGGTACGGGAAGAGGCTGTAGGCGAGGCCGTTGAACGCCATCAGGAAAATCGCGGCCGTGCCGGCAAACGGCACCCAGCACCAGCGGTCGTTACCGGCCGCCTGCATGGCGGGGAGGCGTCGCAGCAGACGGTCGAGCACGACGAAGATGGCGACGGTCGCCAGTGGAATCGGTGCGAGCAGGATGATGTTCGGCAGCGAGAACCACTTGTCGAAGATGCGATCGCTCACCAGCGGTGTGACCACCGAGATCGCGGTCACGCCCACGCCGGTCAGCCACAGGCTGCGGCGGGCCCAGTAGGTCGCGCGCTTCTGCAGGCTGCCCGTGGTCTTCATGACAAGCCAGCCCGCGCCCAGCGCGCAGTAGCCGGCCACGAGGCACAGGCCCACGGCGATCGCGAACAGCAGGTGAGGCCAGTCATAGCGGAAGCCGGTGATATAGAGACCCAGCATCAGGCCCTGCGAGAAGCTCGCGAGCAGCGAGCCTGCATAGAACGCGCGATTCCACCACGGCTTGTGCGGATCGCGCGCCTTCACGCGGAAGTCGAACGCCACGCCGCGCAGGATCAGGCCGGCGAGCATGGATGCCACGGGCAGGTACAGATGCGTGAGGATGGCGCCATGCGCGATCGGAAACGCGGTCAGCAGCAGGCCCACGCCGAGCACGAGCCAGGTTTCGTTGGCATCCCAGAAGGGACCGATCGACGCGATCATCGTGTCCTTGTCGGCGTCGTCCGCGCGGCGCAGCAGCACGCCGACGCCGAGGTCGTAGCCGTCGAGAATCACGTAGATCAGCATCGACAGCGCCATCAGGCCGAGGAAAACGAGCGGGAGCCAGCCCGCGGGTTGGGACAGATCGGGGGTCATTGCGCGCTCCTTGCAGGCGTGAGGATGACGGGCTGGGGCGTCATGATTCGTGAGTCGGGCCCAGCGCTCTTTCCGGCCTTGCGCGCAAGATGGAACACCACGCTGATATAGGCGGCCAGCAGCGAGAGATAGAGCGCGAGGTACATCGCGAGTGTGGAGCCGATCATCGTTGCGGGCACCTTCGAGGCGGCTTGCGCTGTCGTGAGCACACCGTAGACGAGGTAGGGCTGGCGGCCGATCTCGGTCACGTACCAGCCGGCGATCAGGCCGATCCATCCGGAGAACGTCATCGCCACGAGGGCGCGCGCCATCCACGGCGCGGGCGCGCCGCGCTTGCGGAACTGCCATGCGGCCACCCACGATACGGCGAGCATCAGCAGGCCGATGCCGACCATCACGCGGAACGCGTAGAACATCGGTGCCACGGGCGGGTGCTTGTCGCCGAACGCGTCGATGCCCTTGATCTCGCCTTCGGGATCATGCGCGAGGTAGATCGAGGCAAGCTTGGGAATGGCGATCTCGTAGTCGTTGCTGCGCGTGGTCGCGTTGGGAATGCCGAACAGCACGGCGGGCGCGCCCTTCTCGGTCTTCCAGATCCCCTCCATCGCGGCGATCTTCGCGGGCTGGTGGTGCAGCGTGTTCAGGCCATGCAGGTCGCCCGCCACGATCTGCAGCGGAATGAGGATGGCGCCGAGCATCACGCCCGTGCGCATCGCGGCGAGCGTGTCGCGGCCGCGATCGCCGCGGAGCCAGCGGTATGCCGAGAGTCCGGCCAGCAGGAACGCGACGGTCAGTCCGGACGCGAGCAGCATATGTACGAGGCGGTACGGGAACGACGGATTGAAGATGATCTCGAACCAGCTGGTCGCATGCGCGCGGCCGTCGATCATCTCGAAGCCGGCGGGGGTTTGCATCCACGAGTTCAGCGCGAGGATCCAGAACGCCGACAGCGTGGTGCCGCCCGCGACGAGCAGCGTGGCGATGGTATGCATGCGGTTGCTGACGCGATGCATGCCGAACAGCATGATGCCGAGGAAGGTGGCTTCGAGGAAGAAGGCGGTAAGGACTTCGTAGGCGAGCAGCGGTCCCGCGATATTGCCGACCGTCTCCATATAGCCAGGCCAGTTCGTGCCGAACTGGAAGCTCATGGTGATGCCGCTGACGACGCCGAGCGCGAAGGTCAGCGCGAACACCTTGACCCAGAGGCGGTAGGCGTCCATCCAGCTTTCATCGCCGGTCTTGCCGTAGCGGAGCTTGAAGAACAGCAGGACCCACGCGAGGGAGATACTGATCGTGGGGAAGAGGATATGGAAGGTGATATTGGCGGCGAACTGGATTCGCGCCAGTATCACCGGATCTAGCTCGGCAAACATGGCCTTTATTCCTTCTTGGCGCGCGTGGACTTGGCGGCGGACGCAATGCGGTCCTTCACCTCGAGCAGCTTGGTCACGCGCGAACCCAGCCGCATCAGTTTTTCGAGCGTGGCGACGTCGAGCTTCTGCATGTCACCCATCCAGCCGGTGACGAGCACGATGAGGCCATACATTTCCTTCATGCGCGCCTGCGCATGGCGATCCTCGGCCGAGGACGGCGACTCCAGCTGGACGTCGCGCAGCATCGACAGCGTCGGGTCGATCTCGCGCCGGCGCCGCTCCTCGGCCAGCGTCCGAAAGATCGCCCAGACGTCGTCGGGCGCGGAGTAGTACTCGCGCCGGTCACCAGGCTGATGCGACAACCGCACGAGATTCCACGACTCGAGCTCCTTGAGCCCGATACTCACGTTGGACCGCGAAAACGAGAGCGCCTCGGCAATCTCGTCCGCATTGAGCGGCCGGGAGGCGGTGAACAGCAGCGCGTAGATCTGCCCCACGGTCCGGTTGATCCCCCATCGACTGCCCATCTCGCCGAAATGCAGGACGAATCGTTGGACCAGCGGAGACAGTTGCATCGGGACGGCAGGGGACATAGGGGGGCGGTTCGTTTTCAATTTTCAGAAGTTTGTGAAAGTTTAGAACGAAAGAGAGGGAAAAGTACAGGGGTGCGACGGGGTGTCGCGGGGGGGCGCTGCTGTTGTCATGTCTCAAAGTTAATGGCTACACCGGACGACTCGGATCCGGCCAGTGGCCGATTTCGGGGCGGCGGGACCTCCGTGGGATTTATCGAATGGTGTTCTTCTGCTGGCGCTCGCACAGGGAATGCTCCCGTGTCGATGCGATGGCGGAAGCGACGCACGCCGCGGTAGCAAGACGGTTCTCGTACGGACGCCGGTCGTTGCTCGAGTGTGGCGGCGATGTCAAGGCGACGCTTTATGCCGCGTTGCGCAGAACGGCCCTTACGGCCAGCGCATCCGATATAGGCCCTGGAATTGCGAGCAATGGTGGGCTAAGTCGCCGGTTGGCGTAGCCGTAAGCGATTGATGCGCGGTGTTCAATGCACCAATCGCTTACGGCTTGTGTTCGGTGTGGACACCAGCGTGGGCCGCTGCGTGGCTCTCGTGCCGAAGCGCCGCCAATATTTTCCGCTGCACGTGCGACTCGAACGTGCATGCGTATCCGGAGTTGATCAATTACGACTCAAGCTTCGGACGAAGACCGCTCAGGCTTGAGCAAAGGGATCCGATCTTTCGATGCTGAGCAGAAAGTGATCAAACTGTTGGCGATCGTTGTCGCGAATCTTCTTCAGCACAAACTTTGCGAGGGACGCAATCTCCGTGCAATCGATTGGCTGCGTGCTCCGATCGATGAATTCGCCCAGATGCGAAAACTCATTGATGAGTCGCTGGACGAAGGCCTCCGTATTGGAGCCGTCACCAAAAAATAGTCTGACGCGTTCATCATGATCGGCGCGGTCGTTCCGGGCAGAGGGATACTTGAAGAAGAGAAAGGCCTCGAGAAACTTCCGTAGATTGTTGCCGAAATTGTAGAAGCTATGGAACTGGTCCGTGGCATTGGCATCATCTGCGCAGCAAAAAATCTCACCGAACAAATAGTTCAGCTCAGTCACGTAGTTGCGCAGGTAATGCGGCATCAGCCCGATTGCGCTGGATGAGTCCTTGCGCGCGATAAGGAAGCTCTCATTGTCCTTCCCGGGCTTCGTTAGCCGCTTCAAGTACTTCAGAAATTCGAGATTGTGAGTAGAGATGAACAGCTGCTCGTACCGATATTTCGGCTTGGCGTTGGCGTCCTTGAGGACATTGCCATCGTTGTCTTCGAGCGGCTTTGCGAGGTAAGTCTCGATCAAGCTGAAAACGAAGAAGATATGGTTGCTGTCCAGGCTCGAGATCGGGTCGTCGATATAGACGATTAGTTTCTTACCCTCGGTGTCGACATCCTTGAGCTTGGCAAGAAAGTAGCAGAACGCCACCAAGCTGCATTCCCCCTCACTGAGGTTGTACGCTGCGTGCTCCCCGCGCATGATTTGGAACCGATACGTGGTCGAGCCTTCCGCTTCCAAGGCCGACAACCGCAAGCCACCATGTCCAAGAAAGTGGCCAAGATATCGGTTGACCTGCTCGGCGCCCCGGCGCTCATCGCGAAGCTGGGTTTTCAGGTGAGCGATCTTTTCACTGCGTTGCTTGCCCTCTGTTTCGATTGCATCACGCTCGGCCTTGGCCGTGCTCGCATCGGCCGACAGCCCACGGATTCGATCTTCCTCCGCCGCGAGGCCAATATCCGCCACGAACTGCGCAATCTCACCTAGACGAAGTTCAGTGCGCGCAACTGCCTGTGTGTCTGCCAACGATGCGGTTGCCTGATTATTCAGGTCGATCAGCACGTTGATGGCGGCGATTGCTTCCACAATCGACGGTGACGGATCCAAGGCGTCGTGAGGCAGTCGCTCGACAAAGATATTGTCGCGGCGCGCGGTCAGCTCGGTCTCCAGTGCGAGCAGGCTGGCTCGGTAGTGATCAAGGAGTTCCTGCAACGTGCGCGCCAGCTCGTCAAAGCGCGCCCGATGCGATGCGTAAAAGGCTTCGGGGCTGATTAGAAGCAGGGTGTCGATGCGACCGCGCTCTTTCCAAATCTCGCCTAACACCGCAGTGATTTGACTGTCGAGGTCGGCCGATTCCTGATTGAAGTGGCCGCCCAACGTATCCCACAACGCTGCCGGAAGAGGCGTGCCACAGAATCCGCAAGTCGTTCGCGTATCGCGGTGGAGGCCGATACCGGCTTTCACCCAACTTTGCAGGACGGCATTGTTCAGCAGCTCCTGGAGCGGCGCGCTTGGCTGGATCTTCTTGGTGATCAACTTGTTGGTCGTGGCACCGAGCGCCGCGAGCGATGGATTGAACGACGGTAAGAGCCGGACGTCGGGCAGCGGAGCTTCGCCGAGTAGCGCGATCAGCGCTTTCTTGTCCTCCTCGGCTAGGGGCGCAAGGCTGCCATCCTTCACGGATTTGATATCGAGCTTGAGCTTACGAATGTCATACGTCGCGTCTCGATACAGCGGGTTGTGCTTGATGCCAGTCGGGCGTCGATTGGCCTTGTCGACAAGCAACCGTTCGAGGCCTTCGGCCGCATCGCTAGCCAGCTTGAGCTTGTTAGCATGCGCTACCTTCTTGACTTGAAAGTCGTGCCGCAGACCCGTCTGCGACTCGACGCTGCCCAGTTCCTTCTCCAAGGCGTCGATTTGCGCTTCGAGTTCCTTGTTTTGCTGGCCCAGCACGGCAAAGGGTGAAATGTGGCCGGTCTCATCGCGCAGGAACGCTAAGTGCTCATCGACGAAATCCTTGTTGTAGACGCGTACCGTGTGGGCAGGGGTGGGAATATTGTGGTGAGACAAGACGCCACCAGACAGCGTTACCTGGAACGCCGGCCCGGCATAGCGAGGCGATATCGAGCCAGTCTCTAGGGCGCGGACGATACGCGAGAGCGTGGTCTTGCCAGAATAGTTGCGACCGTACAGGACGTTGAGCTTCTTGAATTTGGCAACGTTGTTGCCCGGATCCCTGACTGCTTTGTTCCAAACGAAATTGGCATAGCACCCGAAATTCTCGATGTCGATCTTCTCGATCATGTAATAGACCCCTCCGATTGTATGAACGCATACCTTTCCTCACTCCGCCTCCCGGCCGTGATCTGGCGCGGATCATCGCAGTCTCTGGTGCGCGGCTTCGACTCACTTCGCCGCAGCGCCCGGAGCGCTGGAAAGGTTCCGACAGCGGTGGCGGCGCGCCGGTGCATGCAAGGATTGGCGAGAATGCGAAATCCCTGGTCATCGGAGCCGCCATGACGCGCGCGTTTGTGTCCTATAGTCACGCAGACGAATCCTACCGTGCCGAACTCGAAAAACACCCCTCCCTCCTACGTAAGCAGGGATTGATTGACCTTTGGCACGACCATCGGATTCCGGCCGGAGGGGAGGTCGATTGCTATGTCAGTGCCGAACTGGAGGGCGCCGACCTGATCCTCATGCTGGTCAGCGCCGACTTTATGGCCTCGGATTACTGCTATGGCATCGAGATGACCCGCGCCTTGGCACGGCACGCGGCGGGCACCGCCATCGTAGTTCCTCTGATTGTGCGGCCCTGTGACTGGCACTCAGCGCCGTTTGGCCGTCTCAAGGCGCTGCCACAGGACGGCAAGCCGATCAGTAAATGGCCCTCCCACGATGATGCATTTGTGGACATTGTGCAGTCGCTGCGACAACTGGTGGCGCCGCGACGCGAGAGCCTGAGCGGGGCGACGGCACCGCTCGCCCAAGCGACGCCGGCCAGCACACCGGTGGCGGCTGCGCGGCCGCGTTCAAGCACGCTTGCGCTACGCAAGCAGTTCAGCGACATCGACCGGGATCGGTTCCTCGAGGAGGGGTTCGCCTACATCCGTGCCTTTTTTGAGAACTCAATGGAAGAGGTGGCGCCGCGCAATCCGGGCTACGAGGCGCGTTTCCGGCCGATTTCCAACGAGGGCTTTACCGGCGCCCTCTATCGGGACGGCAAGAAGGTGGCGGGATGTTACGTTCGCATCAGTCGGCTCTATGGCGGGCGCGCGCAGATTGGCTACTCCGGCAATGATAATGCCCAGGACAATAGCTACAACGAGATGCTGCATGTCGAGGCGGATGATCAGGCGATGTACTTTCGCCAGCAAATGCAGCAATGGTCCGGCAACGACGCAAAGCTGACCCCCGAAGGCGCGGCGGAGGTGCTCTGGCAACTGTTCGTGGAGCGTCTCCGCTGACGCGGTGCGTGGCCCGCCGTACTAACGCGACTCGGGGTGGTAGACAAGGCCGTATGCGCCGAATAGTTCAGTATTCATCGCGGTGACGGCGGCGTTCCACGCATCGGGTTGTGACACGGTGCGAAGGGGCCACTGCAGCGTAGTGAGGTGTGGCGCTGGGGTAGTGCGAGACCAGCCGCCATTGCCGGTGACGAAGGGTAAGCGGTTCGCGTGCAGGAGGGTGGCCGTCAACCGATAGGATGGCGGCGATTCGCCGGTGAGCCGCAGCGCCATTTTTACGAAGTCCTCGAAGGCGCCCGCATAGAAGTCATGCAAGCAAGGTCCGGCCGGTTCGCGATGGCCGTCCGGGAAGGCCCACACGCCGGCGATACACGAGCCGTCGCGATGCATCTCGAGCGCCCATTGCGGATCGTTCCTTGCGTCTCGGCACGCCCAGCCGCGGAAGACCGGGCGGGCGCCCTGAGAGGAGTGGAAGCCATCCCACCAAGCTACCTGGCGGTTTGTCCCGTGGCTTAACGCCATCTTGATGGCCGAGTCGGCCAAGGGGGGCGCGGCGTCCTGGATCTCGGGGCTCGCCTGCACAATTAGGGCGGGCTTATCGGGCAGTGCATAGCTGCTGGCGAATTCCGCCAGGCGCAGCAGCATGTCGGGCCGCCCGGCATAGGCGATCTGCAAGGCGGTGTCCTGCGTCAGCATGAGGGGAAACCTCCGGTCAGTGTGGATGTGTCTCGCACTATAACCGTTAAGGTTGAGGGCGACTCATGCATGCCGCCATGCCTGAGCGCGCAGGCTTCTGGGGGCGATTTGCGTTGACCCCAGACATCCGCTGCAAGATGGGTCGTCCAATCATGCTCATCCCACGACGTCTCCGTTATAACTTCAAGCGAGGCTGGAAATCGCACGTACTAGCTGATAACCCAACATTCCACGCATGCGGACTCGGATACCTAGTTCCTAAACGACGCAACCAAGGGCATACGGATTGCACATCCCAATGCAGAACGCAAAAAAAAAGCCGCACATGAAGTGCGGCTGCTTGCGCATGACGGTTGTCGTTACTTGGACTCGACCAGCTTTTGCTTCTTCGGATCGGCGCTCATCTGAAAGCGCTCGCGCGCAATCCTGAGATGCGACGTACCCGCGCGGGCAATTTCCCGAGCCACCGAGTCGTCGCCGATTGTCGTGACGGGAGCACCATGACGAGCCAAGACCGCGGCGATATCCTTCAGCGCATCGAAAAGCCGACGCTTACGCAGAAGAGTTTGCTGCTCCTCGTAGCGTGCCCGAAACTCCGGATCGTGCATGAGTTCGGCGCAGATATCCTTCCGTTTCCCCATCGGTTGTCCCTTTGTCTCCAGAGTGTAGCTGTCAACTTGAAAGCTCACCAACCACGTCGACGCACATTGCGCCCAACGTGGAAGAGGTCTTATACTGCAGGCGTTGCAGGCAAGCGCGGAGCTTGTAGAGGTCGTCGCGAGATGGCAGCCCGTATGGGTGGGATCCTCGAATCCGGGGCCTGCAACCGTCCCTTTCTAGTTGCTTGTTGCTACGTGTTACGCACCGCGGCAAGTACATGCTGACGCTCCGCCTCCACGGCGTCACCACACCAGAACTTCAAACCATAGCCGTCCACGTTGCCATTGCTTGCGCGAAAAAGGTTGCGCGCAAGCAAACGCAAATAGCGGTCTTCCGTTTCGCCGTACTGACTCCGGTTGACTGCGTAGTACGTGCTCGTCGCCACGGCGTCCGCGATCTGCAGGCCTGCAAGCTGGTCATGGTTGACTGCTTCGACTCGGGTCAGATCAAGGCTGTGCCAGTGAATGCGGCATTCGCTTACGCGTTGAAGTCGAACCATATACTCGTGCAGATCGCGGTATGACATCGCCGAGCGATTGGAGAAGATCAGTTCTGCCTTGCCATCTCCTTCCCCCTTGCGTACCGTATCCCTGCACAACCAACTCACTCGCTCAAGCAAGAGCCGGATCGTGTAACGATAAAGAGAAAATGCCTCCTGCTGGAAAATCTCCGGATCGGCAATCGATGGCTTGTGTACCAGCACATGTGCATGGCGTAGCGGTGCTTCACCGATCAGGCGAGCCAACGGGACCCGATGCTCATGCCGTAGATGGCGAAAGTGCAAAGGTGCCTTCGGGTGCTTGCCCAACAACACCCTCGCGTCCTTGATCAGTCGCACCATCGCCAGATCATTGACGGTGCGGACCACCGTAGCGGATTGCACAAACCAACGAGAACTGCCTCTCTCGCCAGGCAGGAACTTGAATCCTTCATCGCCAGACTCGTCAATGTAGACGCGGAAGCTGGATGTCATGCCGTTGTTCTCTTCGCGTGAACGGACCGTTTGCATTGGTCGCAGGGCTGCGTAGAGTAGCCGTCAGCGTATGAGGTCGCCATGATCCAGAGCAGAGCCATGTCGATTTCATCAACGATGCCGTACGACTCGTACGGCATCAGGGCCCTTTGATCAGCGTCTGGTGACTTATCGCTCCCCGAAGGTCGGGTAGTCCGTCAACCCTTTCTCGTTGCCGCCATAGAGCGTAGCCACATCGAGCGGATTCAGCGGCCAGCCGTTGGCGATGCGCGCGGGCAGGTCCGGGTTCGCGATGAACGTGCGGCCGAACGCGATCATGTCCGCGAACCCGCTCTCGAGCATTCGGGCACCGCGCTCGACCGTGTACTTGCCGGCATAGATGACACGCCCCGAATACGTTTCGCGCACCGCCTGGCGGAAGGTCACCGGGAGGTCCGGCGCGTTGTCCCAGTCGGCCTCGGCGATCGACAGATAGGCAACGCCCGCGTTCTCCAGAATCCGGATCGCTTCGATGTAGGTCTCATGTGGGTTCGCCTCGACGAGGCCGATGTAGACGCGGTCCTGCGTGGTGGTCTCGAACAGCGGCGTCAAGCGGACGCCCATGCGATCGGCGCCGATCGCTTCCGCGACCGCATCGACGATCTCGCGCAGGAAGCGCAGGCGGTTCTGCAGCGAGCCGCCATATTCGTCGGTGCGCGTATTGGCATGCGCCGAGATGAACTGATTGACGAGGTAGCCGTTGGCGCAATGCAGTTCCACGCCGTCGAAGCCGGCCGCGATCGCGTTGCGCGCGGCCTGCGCATAGAGCGCGACCAATTCCTTGATCTCCGGCACGGTGAGCGCCCGCGGGGTCGGTGGCACGACCAGTTCGCCCGCGCCGGGCGCAGTCTCGATAAACGCTTTCACTTTCTGCGGCGCGATGGCGGAGGGCGCCACGGGGGCCTCGCCGTTGGGTTGCAGCGCGTGGTGCGACACGCGCCCGACGTGCCACAGCTGGGCAAAGATGACACCGTTCTCGGCATGGACCGCATCGGTGACCTTGCGCCAGCCTTCGATCTGCGCATCGGTGTAGATGCCAGGCGTCCACGCGTAACCCTGCCCGCGCGGCTCGATCTGCGTGCCCTCGGTCACCATGAAGCCGGCGCTCGCGCGCTGGCGATAGTAGTCGGCCATGAGATCCGTCGCGGTATCGCCGGGCTGCGCGGCGCGCTGACGGGTCAGCGGTGGCAGGACGATGCGGTTGCGCAGCGTATGGCGGCCCAGTTGCAAGGGTTTGAAGTACATCGGATGGGTGTTCATGTGGTATCTCCAGTGGGTTCAGTTTCCGGCCGCCGGCTGCGCGTCGACGCCTTCGACGAGGTACAGCTTGCCGGTGCTGCCCTGAAGGCGATGGGGACGCGCCGCCTGATACGCGGGGCTGTCGTACCAGGCCCGCGCCTCGGCCATGGACGGGAAACTCAGGATCGCAACGCCGTCCACGGGCGCGCCTTCCAGTACCTCGTGCGCGCCATAGAACGCGATGGGCGAGAGCTGATGCCCCGCCCGCGCGGCGCGGGCGCCCTCGCGATAGCGCGCGAGGGCCTCGCCGTCGGTCACCGTTTCCCGAATGAAGATCACGTATGCCGTCATGTTGTGCTCCAGATAAATTAGACCGGTCGTCTAGTAAGTGAGTCAAAAAAAGCACTTCCGAAGAAGTGCGGCTGTTTTGCCTGTTTCAGGCGCGGATATGCAGCGTATCGCGCGTAACCGACAACGCGTTCTCGAACGGTTGCGGGGTCCGCACGATCTTTACCATCACGCTGGCCCCGAGCCAGAGTTGATAGAGGCTGGTCGCAACTTCCCGCGGCGTACTGTCGATGGACAGCGAACCTTCCGCCGCGCCCGCCTCGATGGCGCGCGCCAGACGCTCGATGATGCCCGTCGTACCGCGCATCAGCGCGCGGCGCATGGACTCGGAAAGATCCGCCACCTCCGCCGCGAGCTTGACCGCGAGGCACTTGCCCTGGCAGTCGTAGAACAGCTGGTTGTCCTTCCAGAACGTCCAGTAGTTCATCAGGCGCTGCGCCATATTCAGGCCCGGCGCGGTCAGCGTGGCATCCAGTTCGGCCAGATACTCCTCGAAATAGCTATCGAGCAGCGCCTCGCCGAACGCGTCCTTCGACCCGAAGTAGTGATAGAACGAGCCCTTCGGTACGCCCGCCGCCGACAGCACCTCGTTGATGCCCACGGCGGAGAATCCCTTGCCGGCCATGATGCGTTGGCCGTGGGCAAGAATGCTCTCGCGGGTGTCGTGGGTTTCGGTGGCGCGCAAAGTCGTCATGGGTTGGACTGTAGCCCAGAATAGACCAGTCGTCTAGTAAATTTCCGGGGAATGATGCAGACTCGCGCCATCGCTTGTTCTGACCCATGACAACCATGCGCACGATCCCCATCGCCATCGCAGGCTTCGGCAACGTCGGCCGCGCCACCGCCAACCTGCTGCTCTCGCGCCGCGAGCGGTTTCGTCAGGTGTACGGGGCGGACGTCCGCCTGGTCGCCGTCTGCGGCGCGCGGGCTGGTGTGAGGGATGCGGGCGGACTCGAGGCCGGGCATCTGGACGCGCTGGAAGCGGGCTTGTCGGGACCGGCGTTCCTCCTCGCAAGCGGCGCGCAAATCCTGATCGAAGCGGGCCCCAGCGATTTCCGCACGGGCGGCCCCGGCCTGCCGTACCTCCGCGCGGCGCTGGCGGACGGCCGTGATGCCATCGTGATATCGAAGGGCGCCCTGGTGCATAGCGGGCGCGCGTTGCGCGAGACGGCGCGCGCCAAGGGCGCGTTGCTGAAGCTCAGCGGCGCGGCCGCCGCGGCCCTGCCGACCATCGATCTGCTCGAACGCAGCCTCGCGGGCTGCAACGTCACGCGCGTGGAGGGCATATTGAACGCCACCACCAACTACCTGCTCGACGCGATGATGACGCGGGGCCTTCGGTTCGAGGACGCATTGCGCGAGGCGCAGGCAGGCGGCTTCGCGGAGGCGGATCCCCGCAACGACACGGAAGGGTGGGACACCGCCTGCAAGCTGCTATTGCTCGCGAACTTCGGGCTCGGCACGGACCTGACCATGGACGATCTGTCCGTCGAGGGCATCGCCTCCGTCACGCCTGATGACATCGACGCGTGGCGCGCGGCGGGACTGACGCCGAAGCTTGTCGGCACGTTGACGCGCGAGGCGGGCACGATCCGCGCGGGCGTCGGCATTCGCACTTACCCGCGCGGCGACCCGTTTGCGCATGTGGGGGGCAAGAGCAAGGCGATTCGCATCACGTCGGACGAAATGGGCGAGACCGTGGCGATGTCACACGCGGAGGAGCCGCTCGCCACGGCAGCGGCGGCGTTGAAGGACCTGGAACAGGTTTTGACGGCGCGGACCGGCCGTCCTTGAACTGCAATGTTGCCCGCGCGCGCTGCCGCGAGTTCGTCGAACCCTTCGTTCAGTACGTCGAAAAGACGGCGTTTAGACATGTTCGTTCCTAGTTCAGTTTGCGCAACGTGCTGGTCAAAAAGTGGTCTCCCATCGTGCCAGTCGCCCGCGCGCGCGAACACCGCCATCTGTTGAGATCCTCAACGATTTTGTACGACTCGTACGGCATCGGCCCGCATTGCCAGGCGCCTGCTGGCTTATCGTTCTGTCTCACTTCAGACGATTCACCCGCATGTACACCAAAGGCACATTTCTCGAATTGCAGTTCTCCGCTCGCCGGCTCAACGACGCGGCGGGGGAGCCCTTTTGGATCGATCTTTCTCGCGACGAGGCGCGCGCGTTGTGCGAGGCGTTGCAGCGGCGGCTCGATGAACAGCTTCCCGATACCGCGCCGCCGCTCGTCATGCCGTTGGACGTCGTGGCCGACGTGGCCGACGTGGCCGACGTGCGGGCGCCCGGCAAGGCCGTGAGCAAGCCCGCGCCATCGGCCGATACGGAATTCCAGCAATGGGTCTGCCTGCTTTGCGGGTGGGTCTACGACGAAGCGGAAGGGGTGCCCGAAGAGGGGATTCCGCCCGGCACGAAATGGGCGGACGTGCCCGATGACTGGCGCTGCCCGCTGTGCGACGTCGGCAAGGAGGACTTTGCGATGGTGCCTCTTTGACGGCGCGGGCGGGATGAAGACTGCCGTGGCGTAAATCTTGCGTGACGAAGCGTCCTGCTCGATCAAGCGCCCGCAGAGCGCACCCTCGCATGCCTTCCCCTTCACAGCCGCCCACCCCGGCCCGCAGTTCCTCCGCGCCGCTCAACCTCCGCCAGATCGAGGTCTTCCACGCCATCATGGTGGCCGGCTCGCTGAGCGAGGCCGGCCGCATGCTGTGCGTGTCGCAGCCCGCGATCAGCCGCGTGCTCGCCACCATCGAGTCGCGCATGCGCTTTGCGTTGTTCGATCGCGAGCGTGGGCGGTTGCATCCCACCCCCGAGGCGCATCGGCTGTTTGCCGAGGTGCGGCCCATTCTCGATGGGGTGCGCCGCTTCAACGAGGTGGCGGCGAGTCTCGCCGAGCATGGCGACGGCAAGCTCTCGATCGTGTCGAGCCCGAGCTATAGCGAATGGCTGATGCCGCGCGCGATCCAGCGCTTTCGCCACAGGCATCCGTCGGTACGCGTGCACTACCGGCCATTGCCGTCCGACGCGCTGATGACGTTCGTGGCGCAAGGGCATGCGGACCTCTGCATCGCGTCGATGGCGCCGCCGGAAGGCTCGGAGCTGCGTGCGCGCGAGATCGGCGAAGGCAACATCATGTGCGCGGTGCCGCGTGGCCATGCGCTGGCCGAGTACGCCGAGCTGACCGTGGACGATCTGCGCGGCTCGACCTTTATCGGCTACGGCGGCGATACGCCGTTCGGCCGGCTCTCCGCGCGGTTCCTCACGTCCGAGCGCGGCACGCTCGCGCCCGATATCGAGATCCGCTCGACACCGGAGGCGATGGCGCTCGTGCGCGAAGGTGTCGGGGTCGCGCTGATGGAGTCGTTCGGCTACACCCCCGAGGGGGCCGGCGATATCGTGCTCAAGCCGATCCGGCCGGCGCTCGCCCACAAGATCTACCTGATCCACTCGCGCCAGCAGGCGATGTCCACGCTGGCCAAGGGATTCGTCGCGACGCTCACGCATCTGCTCGACCGGCAGGCGGGGTAAGCACGCGCGCGTGTGTGGCGGCCTTGCGACGACGGCGGCCGAAGCGGCATCAATGTTTGTCGGAAACCCATAACGCACGGTTATGGGTCATGGATGGCGAGATCGCCCCCGGCTGGCCGGCAGCCCTTGCGCGGCAAGGCCGGAGCACCCGGAATCCCTTGCCGGGCAGGGCCTGCCGGCGCGCGGGCCGGGCGCTTTCGGCGCGATGGCGGCCTCCCTACACTGGCCCTGCCTTCAACGTCAGATGCCCCCGCACGCCAGATCCATGACCCGACTCATCACCGTAGCCGCCGCCCAGCTTGGCCCGATCCAGAAACACGAGGGCCGCGACGTTGCGGTTGGCCGCATGGTGCGGTTGCTCGAACGCGCACACCAACGTGGTGCGCAGGCGGTCGTCTTCCCGGAACTGGCCCTGACGACGTTTTTTCCGCGCTGGTATCACGAGGACCTCGACGAAGCCGAAGGCTGGTACGAAACCGAGTTGCCGTCGCCGGCCACCCAGCCGCTGTTCGATGCGATCCGCAAGTATGGGCTGACCGTCTACCTCGGCTACGCGGAAATCGCATTCGAGCCCGATGAAACGGGCATCGTGCGCAAGCGCCGGTTCAACACGTCGGTCGTCATCGCGCCGTCGGGCGAAATCATCCTCAAGTATCGGAAGGTCCATCTGCCGGGCCACGCCGAGTTCGCGACGCACCGCAAGGTGCAGCATCTGGAGAAGCGCTACTTCGAGATCGGCAACCTCGGCTTCCCCGTGAAGCGCGCGCCGATCGGCGACGTCGATGTGAACCTCGGCATGATGATCTGCAACGATCGCCGCTGGCCCGAGTCGTGGCGCGTGCTGGGCCTGCAGCAGGTGGAACTGGTCATGCTGGGCTACAACACCCCGAGCATGAATCAGGAGAACCGCGGGTTCGAGGCCCATCACCTGCGCGTGTTCCACTCGCAGCTTTCGATCCAGGCCGGCTGCTACCAGAACGCGACGTTCGCCGCGGCGGTGGCAAAGGCGGGGAACGAGGATGGGCACGAGCTGTTCGGCCACTCGATCATCGTCAATCCGCAGGGCGAGATCCTCGCGCAGGCCACTACGTGGGACGACGAACTGATCGTCGCCGACTGCAACCTCGACCTGTGCGAGCTGGGCCGCTCCACGGTGTTCAACTTCGAGAAGCATCGCCGCATCGAAGCCTATGGCCGCATTACCGAGCAGACGGGCAGCGAGGCGCCGCCCGTGTGGACGCCGGCATCCGCATGATGGAGGCCTCGATGCAATCGACAATCCGTCCGGCGCTGCCCGCCACGATTCATCACGAGATGCTCGGCGAGATGCGCGTGCCCGTATTCGCCGATGTGGAACGCGCCGCGGGGGCGCTGGCTCCGCATATCGTGCGGACGCCGCTGCTGCGCAGCGCGCGGCTCGATGCATTGACCGGCGCGCCGGTATGGATCAAGCCCGAGTGCCTGCAGGTCACGGGCTCGTTCAAGGCGCGCGGCGCGTTGAACGCCTTGCTCGCGATGGACGATGCCACGCGGGCGCGCGGCGTCATCGCGTATTCGACGGGCAATCACGGGCAGGCCATCGCATGGGCCGCCAAACGTCTTGGTGTGGAAGCCACCATCGTGATGCCCGTGGATGCGCCGCGCAACAAGGTGGAACGCGCGCTGGCGCAAGGCGCGCGCGTCGTGCATTACGACCGCCGCCATGAAAGCCGCGAGACCATCGGAATGCGTCTGCTCGACGAAACCGGCGGCACGCTCGTGCCGCCCGGCGATCATCCCGACGTGCTCGCGGCACAGGGCACGCTGGCGCTGGAAGCGCTGCAGGACTTGCCATCGGGCGCGCGCCGCAACCTCGGCACGTTTGCCGCGCCATGCGGCGGCGGCGGCATGCTCGCGGGCTGCGGGCTCGCGATCGAAGCCATCAGTCCCGGCACGCGCCTCGTCGCCGCCGAGCCCGCCGCATTCGACGATACCGTGCGTTCGCTGCGCAGCGGTCAGCGCGAAACCAACGCGGCGGGCGCCGCATCGATCTGCGACGCGCTGCAGGCCGTCACACCGGCCGAGCTGCCCTTCGCGATCAACGGCCGTTACCTCGATGCCGCCCATGCGGTCAGCGACGAGGAAGTCGCCGCCGCGATTCGCTTCGCGCTCGAGGAACTGCGGCTACTCGTCGAACCCGGCGGCGCCGTTGCGCTGGCGGCCCTGCTTGCCGGCCGCATCGACCTGGCCGGCCGCGATGCCGTCGTGGTGCTGTCCGGCGGCAATATCGATCTTCCTCTTCTACAAACGATGCTGCAGTCCACTGCGGCCGCGATGCACGGGAACTGAGACAACCCGTGCCCATGCCGGCGCATGCGCCGGATTACCACCAACGTGCGGCCAACCCCGCCGAATCAGGAATCGCATCATATGTCTCCCAACCTCAACCCGTTCCGCAAGTTCGCGCGCATGGCGCTTGCCGCCGCCTCGCTGCTGCTGTCCGCCCAGGCGTTCGCCGCCTACCCCGAGCGCCCGATCCAGCTGATCGTACCGTTCAATGCCGGCACCACACCCGATATCGTGTCGCGTCTGCTCGCCGAAGCCGTGGGCCGCGACATCGGGCAGCAGATCGTCGTCATGAACCGCGTGGGCGCGTCCGGCATCATCGGTACGCAGGCCATCATCAATGCGCCGGCCGACGGCTACACGATCGGGTTTGCCAACGTGGCGACGCTGGCCATCAACCAGTCGCTGTACAAGAAGCTGCCGTACGACGCGGACAAGCAGCTTGCGCCGGTGGCACTCACCGGCTACGTGCAGAACGTGCTGGCCGTGCGCAAGGACCTGGGCGTCAAGAGCGTGGCCGAACTCGTGGCCAAGGCCAAGGCGGCGCCGGGCAAGCTGGCCGTGGCATCGGGCGGTAACGGCACCACGGGGCACCTGAGCGCGGAGATGTTCAAGTCGATGGCCGGCGTGTCGATCACGCATGTGCCGTACAAGGGCGGCCCGGAAGCCGACCTCGCGGTGCTGCGCGGCGAGGTGGACCTCGTGTTCGAGAACATCACGTCGATCTCTCCATACCTCAAGAACGGCAGCGTCGTGCCGCTGGCCGTGACGGGCAAGGAGCGCGATAGCCGCCTGCCACAACTGCCGACGATGGCGGAGAGCGGTCTCAAGGACTATCAGGCTGTGGCATGGACCGGCTATGTCGCGCCGGCCGGTGTCGATCCGCAGATCCTCGACATGCTGAACCGCGCGTTCAACAAGGCAGCCAATTCGGATGCCCTCAAGGCACGCCTCGCGGACATGGCGTACGAAGTCACCACCGGCCCGCGCAGCGCGCTGTTCGACCTCGCGCACAAGGAGCGTCCGATCTGGGCGGGCGTGATCCGCATGTCCGGCGCGACGCTGGACTGACGATCATGGCGGACTTCGACGTGGTGCTGCGCGGCGGCGCGGTGATCGATGGAACGGGCGCGCCGCGCTTCGATGCGGACGTGGGCATCGAGGGCCAGCGCATCGCGGCGATCGGCGATCTGTCCGGCGCGCGCGGTCGCGTCGAGCTCGACGTGGGCGGGCATATCGTGGCGCCCGGCTTTATCGACGCGCATACGCACGATGACCGCTATCTGATGCAGAACCCGCTCATGCCGGCCAAACTCAGCCAGGGCGTGACGACCGTGGTCACCGGCAACTGCGGCATCAGCCTGGCGCCGTGGTGTGCCACGCCGGGGCAGACCGTGCCACCGCCGCTCGATCTGCTCGGCGAAGAGGCGTCCGCGTTTCGCTATACGGTGTTCGGCGACTACCTCGATGCACTCGAGCGCGCGATGCCGGCCGTCAATGCGGCATGCCTCGTGGGCCATACCTCGCTGCGCGTGGCGGTGATGGACCGGCTCGATCGCGCGGCGACCGATGCCGAGATCGGTGCCATGCAGGCATTGCTGCGCGATGCGATGGTGGCGGGCGCACGTGGCATGTCCACGGGTGCCGCCTATCCCGCGGCCATGCCGGCGCCCACCGACGAGATGTCGCGCGTGGCTTCGGCGATGCGGGGCTTCGGCGGCGTGCATGCGAGCCATATCCGCGACGAGGGCGATCGAGTCTGCGATGCCATCGACGAGGCCGTGACCATCGGCGCGGCGGCCGAAGCGGGCACCGTGGTGTCCCATCACAAGCTGATTGGCCCGAAGAATCATGGCCGCTCGGTGGAAACGCTCGGGCATTTGTCGCAGGCGATGCGCCATCACTGCGTCGGCCTCGACTGCTATCCCTATCAGGCGGGTTCGACGATCCTGCGCAAGGATCGCCTTGCGGTGTCGAGCCGCGTGATCGTGACGCGTTCCCAGCCGCATCCCGAGTACGCGGGGCAGGACCTCGATGCGATCGCCGCGCAGATGGGGCTGTCGCCGGAAGACGCCGTCGACGCGCTGCAACCGGCCGGCGCCATCTACTTTCTGATGGATGAGGCCGACGTGCGCCGCATTCTGGCTTTCCCGCAAACGATGATCGGCTCCGATGGCCTGCCGCACGATCCCGTGCCGCATCCGCGCCTGTGGGGCACGTTTCCGCGCGTGCTCGGGCACTACAGCCGCGACGTCGGGCTGTTCCCGCTCGAAACCGCGGTGCACAAGATGAGCGGCCTGACGGCGCGCCATTTCGGTCTCGAGGGCCGTGGCGTGCTGGCCGAGGGCAACTACGCCGACATCACGGTGTTCGACGCCGCGCGTATCATCGACACCGCGACGTTCGAGCAGCCGGTGGCACAGGCCGCCGGCATCGTGTGCGTGCTCGTCAATGGCGAGCTCGCATGGCGCGACGGCGCCGCGACTGGCGCGCGCGCCGGCGCGGTCCTTCGGCGCCGCCCGGCGGCTTGACGCTTTCCATCCACTCCATCGGCATTCAACGCTTCATGACGCAACCCGCGCAATCGGTTTTCCACTTCGCCTTCAACATCACGAACCTCGACGAGGCGCGCCGCTTCTACGGCGACGTCCTGGGCTGCAAGGAAGGCCGCAGCACCGAGACCTGGGTCGATTTCGATTTCTTCGGCCACCAGATCTCGCTACACCTCGGCAAGCCCTTCGACACCGCCCGCACGGGGCGCGTCGGCAATGCGATGGTACCGATGCCGCATTTCGGGATCATCCTGCTGCTGCCGGACTGGCGCGCGCTGGCCGACCGCCTCACGGCGGCCGGTACCGAATTCGTCCTCGCGCCGCAGGTGCGCTTCGAAGGCGAGCCGGGCGAACAGTGGACCATGTTCTTCACCGACCCGTTCGGCAACCCGATCGAGGTCAAGGGGTTCAAGACCTGGGAAGCGGTCTACGCGCATTGAGCTTCAGGCTTTCGGCGCCCGCAGTGGTGCGGGCGGTACGACGGTCGCAATCTCGCCGGTCTTGACGTCGTAGACGAGGCCCGACACCACGACGTTGTCGGGCAGCTTGCTATTGGCCCGGAGCGCGGCCACGTCGAGCGCGACGGCCTTGTACGGATCGGTGACCGCCAGTTCGTCGAGGCCGGAGGCCTCCACGCCGAGATGGTCCGCGAGCAACGCGGGCGCGTGATGATGGCAGCCGATGATGCCGCAATCCGTGTGCTGCAGCAAAACGAGATTGCGCGCGCCATCGGGTCGGCCCGCGGCCTTCGCGACCACACCCAGAATGGCGAGCGTGTCCAGCAGCGGCTTGTTCACGCGACCGCCGACATTGCGGATGACGGCCGCCTCGCCCTGCTTCAGGCCCAGTACGTTGGCCGGATCCACACGCGGATCGACACAACCGACCACCACGGTGCCTGTGGACGGCATCATCTTGAGTTCGGGGGCGAACGCGGTCTTTGCAAACTCGGCGTTGCGTTCCAGCATGACATCGTTGAAGTCCATTTTCCAAGCTCCTCAGGCCAGTGTCTCGATACGTACGGGTTCTTCGTCCGCCGCGCGCAGCAGACGCTCGGTGACGTGCAGCTTTGGCGAGCGATCGATCACCAGCCCCAGGACATCGGGGCGGCTGTAATGACCGCGCGAGTCCATCATGCGTTTGCGCTTGTCGATCTGCCAGAAGTCGAGATCGGCGATAACCTCGCCTTCGCCTTCGCGCAGGGGCTCGCCGCCCATGAATTCGCCTTCCGGAGAGACGATGGCGGTAAAGCAGCCGCTGGAGATGGGGCCGACCTGCGTCGTGTTGGTGTCCTTCAGGATCTGTTGCTGCTGTTCGGGCGTGAGCCAGGCGGTGGCGTTGACGACGAAGGCGCCCGCTTCCAGCGCATGCTGGCGGATGTTGACCGAGATCTGCTCGGAGAACAGATCGCCCGCGAACGAGCCCGGATACATCGCGGAATGAATCTCCTCGCCGTCCGCCATCAGCGCATAGCGGGCGAGCGGGTTGTAGTGCTCCCAGCAGGCGAGCTGACCCACGCGGCCCACGGCGGTATCGACGGCGCGCAGGCCCGAGCCGTCGCCCATGCCCCAGACCATCCTCTCGTGGTAGGTCGGTGAGAGTTTCCGGCGCCGCTGCACGAGCGTGCCGTCGGCATCGAACAGCAACTGCGTGTTGTACAGCGTGCCGCCGTCGCGCTCGTTGACGCCGATCGACACGACCATGCCGGCCTGCCGTGCCGCATCGCCGATGGCTCGGGTAGTGTCCGACGGGACGACCACGGCCTGTTCGAGCAGCTTGTAATGCTCGGCACCCATGGCGAAGGGCGATTCGATAAAGGAGAAGTAGGGGTAATACGGGACGACCGTCTCGGGAAACGTCGCGAACTGCACGCCGCGCTTGCCCAGTTCCAGAATCTTTCTGACGACTTTATCGACGGTGCCTTCGCGGCTGTAGAGTACGGGTGCGATCTGTACCGCCGCGGCCCGGATGACTTTCGACATGTGGTGTTCCTTTCGTGACGTGGCTGCTTGCTGCAGCGAGTGCTTGTACCTTAGTGTCGCGAGCCATTACGATGATGTCGTTGTTGCCACCATTCATGACATCCGTCATTCAAGAGAGCGGCCATGCACCGGATTGGATTCGTCGTCCCGAACAGGTTCCAGATGATGAGCCTTGCAGCGCTCACGGTATTCGAGCTGGCGGAGATACCGATGAAAGGGCGCTGCTACGACGTCCATGTGCTGTCGGAGCACGGTGGGCCGGTCGAGTCCTCGGGCGGTATGCGTCTGGAGACCGAGGCGTTCGGCGACGCCGCGTTCGATACGGTGATCGTGGGGTCGGTCACCGAAGTGAAGATGCCGGCAGCGGACTCGGCAGTGGTGCGGTACGTGAAAGCGGCCGCGAAGACATCGCGCCGCGTCGCCTCGATCTGCAGCGGCGCGTTCGTGCTGGCCGAAGCGGGTCTGCTCGCTGGCAGGCGCGCCACGATGCACTGGGCCCATGCGTCGGAATTCCGGGTGCGCTATCCCGACGTCCTCACCGAGGAAGACCGCATCTTCATCAACGATGGCGCGGTGTGGACATCGGCCGGCATGACCGCCGGCATCGACCTCGCGCTGGCATTGCTCGACAACGATCTGGGCGGCGACGTGGCGAAGCTGGTCGCGAGGCTGCTGGTGATGAACCAGCGCCGGCTGGGCGGGCAGATGCAGCACTCCGCACTGCTCGACATGACCCCGAAGTCCGATCGCATCGAACTGGTCTTCGCGCATATCCGCCGCAATCTGCGAAATCCGCTCACCGTCGAGGAACTCGCGGACGTGGCCAACCTGAGCCCGCGCCAGTTCAGCCGGACCTTTCAGGCCGAAACCGGCCAGTCTCCGGCCAAGGCAGTGGAACAACTCCGGCTGGAAGCGGCCCGATTCATGATCGAGCAGGGCCGGCACACGATCAACGTGGTCGCGCGGGAAACCGGCTTCGCCGACCGCGAACGCATGCGGCGCGCCTTCGTCAGAACATTCGGCGTGCCAGCCGACGTGCTCCGCCGGACGGCGCGGGCGGAACGGATCTAATTGCGGTCCTTTACATCGGGCGTCCCGCCTCGACCCATTCCTTCGTCGCGCTCGAAGTGAGGCGAAACCGCGCGCAGTTGTACTCGCCTAGCGACTGAAGCGTTTCAGCGAGCAGGGCGGCGAAGCCCGGAGCCTTGTCTTCCGTATGTTCCACAGCCCTGATCGCAGCGTCGGCGGGCTGGCGATCGAGTACGACCATTCTGATGGCGTCTTCGAGCGCGGGCCGATAGCGAAGGCGCCTCGGGTCCGGTGCGGCGAAGGAGTTTTTCACCGCGGCGTACTTCCTGATGGATCTGCGGTAGGTCCATGCGAAGAGATCCACGGCCGCCGACGTGTCTCTGAGTTCGTAGATGCCGAGCATGGCCTGCGCATAATCCGACGGATCCACATCGAGGAACGACAGGGGTGCGCAGTTGTACAGCATCAAGGGAATATTCGCCGCAAGGCGGCTCGTGCGTTTGTTGCCATCCTCGAAAGGTTGCAGGTAAGCGACGTTGACCCAGAGGAAAAACGCGCCTTCGACCGGGTTCTTGATGAGACGAGCCTTGTCGACGATGGCCTGCAACATCTCGTGCAGTACCGCCGGCACCTGAGCGGGAACGTAAACGGTGTCGCTGATATTGACGACGGTGCTCCGAATGGCGCCCAGGGCGTTGTCGTTCGCAAGCAGGGCCTCCATCAGCGTTGCATGCAGATTCCGGAGTACGGCCATCGTCAGGCCTTCAGTGGGAACGCCCTCCACCAGATACTCGATCGCGCGCTTGTGATTGAGCAGCATGGTTGCGTCGGCATCGTCTCCATCCACGCCGCGCTCGAACAGTTCCTTCGTTGCCAGCAGCGTGTATCGATTGCCTTCGAGGTGGGATGAGGACCAGGACAGGTCTACCAGCAATTGCTCGAAGACCTTGCGCGCGTAGGTTCCCGCCGGTTGCTGGTCAGTCAGGCGGCCCAGTTGATAGAGCTCATCGGCCAGCCCTTGGGGAAGCAGGAAACTGTCGTTCGGACGATATCCATCGACGAAGCCGCGATGATATGTGACCGGGGCCCTGGCACCGAGCGGCGCGCTCAACTGCTCGCGCAACACGCGGGATGCCTGCGACCAGTTGGGATGGGCGTACGGATCGGACGCGGGTGCGTTGCTGGCGGCAGGTCGGGCGATAGGGCTGGCTACCCCGACCTGCGAGGACCCCGTCAAGCGATATCGGGTGGCTCTGGCCTGTCCCGTGCGCGTCAGCTTGCCATTGGCCAGCAAAGCTTCCAGATGTCGGCGGACCGAGGCCGAACTTCCTTGAAGCTCGCGCGTGACTTCGCTGGAAGACACCTCGTTCCTGCCCGCGTTGGCGAGTCGTTCGATCGCGTCGAGTACCTGTTCAGGAGAAAGACGTTGCATGGTTAGGGCTCAATCTGCTCAGTTTGTGAGCAGATTAAGGTAATCTGAGCGGATTTGCAATGAATCCGCTCAGATCTGAGTAGATTCTGGGCAGATTCATGAAATCTGCTCACCCCGCATCTCTACCCGCCGCATCGCGACGCTGGCCGCGATGAACGGATCATGCGTGACGAGCATCAGCGCGCATCCGCGCTCGCGGGTCATGCCGATGAGGATGTCGATGACCTCTTTCTGGGTGATCGGGTCCAGTCGTGACGTGGGTTCGTCGGCGAACAGGAAGACGGGGTCGAGCAGCAGCGCGCGGAGCAGGGCGAAGCGCTGGAGTTCGCCGCCGGAGACTTCGCCGGGCAGGCGCACGAGCAGTGCGTCGGGCAGGCGCATCTGCCGCATCAGCGGGGCGATGCGCGCGCCGTCGAGGCGATGAAGTTTGCACAGGTCGGCCAGCGCCTGGCCGATGCTGCGGCGCGGGGCGAACGCGGAGGTGGGTTCCTGATAGAGCTTCTGGTAGCGCACGCGGTCGATGGCCGTGTGGCGGCGGACCGTGCCTTCGTCGGCCGCGTGCAGTCCAAGCAGGACGTTGCCCAGCGTCGATTTGCCGCTACCGCTCGGACCCGTGACGGCGACGCGGTCGCCCGCATGGAGGGTGAGGTCGAGGTGGCGGAACAGCGCTCGTTGCCCGAAGCGCTTGCCCAGACGCGTGGCACCGAGAATTTCCTCGCCGGGTTCCGCTACCGCGTGGGCCGTCCACGCTTCCGGGTCGGCAGCGATCAGTGCACGCGTGTACGCGTGCGCGGGCTGCGCCAGCACGGTCCGCGCCTCGCCACGTTCGACGATATCGCCGCCCAGCATCACCGCGACATCCCCGCCCAATGCGCGTGCGACAGCGATATCGTGGGTGATCGTAAGGACCGTGCAGCCTGCGTCCAGCGCCTGCCGCAGTCGCGCAACGATCTCGTCGCGACAGGCATGATCGAGCCCCTTGGTCGGTTCGTCGACGATGAGCACCGGCGCCCCGCCAGCGCGCGTGATCGCGAATGCCGCGCGCTGGGCCATGCCGCCGGACAGCGTGATGGGCCATGCCATCGCCGCGTCCCCGATACCCAGTGTGCGCAGATCGTCGAGCGTGCGCGACCATGCCTCGGCACGCGATTTGCCGGCGACCAGCGCATGCGTTTCCGATAACTGAGACCCGACGCGCATGGTCGGATCGAGCGCGCCCCACGGCTCCTGCGGCAGCAGCGCAATCTCGTGGCCCCAGCACGCGCGGCGCGATGCGCCGTCGGCGGCATCGAAAGCGCGGCCACCCAGCACGAGGCGGCCATGCGCGCGCAAGCCACGCGGCAGCGTGCCCATGATCGCATGGGCAAGCACGCTCTTGCCCGAGCCGCTTTCGCCGAGCAGCGTGAGGGCGCGGCCGGCGTGCAGCGCGAACGATACGGGCGCCAGCAACCGGCCATTGGCACCTTCCACATGCAGTGCCTCGACTTCGAGCAATGGCTGCATTGGCGTCATGCGGCGTGCCTCCGGTTTGCGCCGCCGCCAAGCAGCACCATGGTCAGCGTGGCCAACGTCAGCACGACGATCGGGCTCGCGATGATCCACGGCGCCTCGGCGGCGTAGGGCAGCAGTTCGGTCATCATCAGGCCGAGTTCGGCCGAAGGCGGCTGCGCGCCGAGTCCGACAAAGCCCATCGCGGCCAGCGCAAGCACCGCGGCACTCGCGCCGAAGCTCATCAGCGTGCCGAGCAGCGGCAGCAGCTCAGGCAGCACGTGATGGCGCAGCACATGCATCGGCCCGAAGCCAAGCAGCCTCGCGGCCTCCACATGCTCGCTGGCGAGCTGCACGGCCGCCGACGCGCGCGTGACGCGGAAGTACTCGACCCACAGCACGAGCGACAGGCCGACATACAGCGGCCAGAACGCACCCGGCGCAAACGCGCTGAGCAGCAGGACGAGCAGCAGGCCGGGCAGCGCGAGCACCGCATCGGCGATAGCGCCGATCGTGCGCGCGGTCCAGCCGCCTCGCCAGGCGGCCAGCAGACCCAGCAATGTCCCGGGGATCGCGGCAGTAAGCACACTGAGCACAGCGAGGCCAAGCGACAGACGGCTTGCACTCGCCAGCCGCGCCAGCATGCTGCGGCCGAGGTGATCGGTGCCAAGCGGTTCCTGCAGACTCGGTGCCTGCAGGATGCCGTACAGGTTCTGCTCGAACGGCGCGCGGCCGGCGACCCACGGACCCGCAAGTGCAAACGCGGCCAGCAGCACAAGCAGCGCAAGCCCTGAAAGATGGCGCGGAGAGCGAAGCATCGTCACGGCGCGCTCCCCGCGCCGGTGCCGCGCGACCATGGACGCAACCGCAGCCGGGGATCGATTCCCGCGCAGGCCAGATCCACCACGGTATTGAGGACGACGAACAGCAGCCCCATCACGATCGCGGTGCCCTGGATCATGGGCACATCGCGGCCGAAGATCGCATGCACGAGCGCGTGGCCGATACCGGGCCAGGCAAATAGCGTCTCGATCACGACCACGCCTTCGACGAGGAACACCAGCTGGACGCCCAGGTAGGCGACCAGCGGAATCGCGGCATTGCGGACACCGTGCCGCAGCAGCGCGTCGCGGTCGGCAAGTCCCTTGGTCTGGGCGAAGCGGAAATAGGCCGACGATGTCACCGCGGCCATGGCATCGCGCGCCACGCGCATGGCGGTGGCGGACAGGCCGAGCCCCAGCGTGATGGCCGGCGCCAGCAGGCCGCCGTGATCGTGCGGCCCAGCGGCCGGGATCAGCGCGAAATCGATCGACAGCACCGACACCAGCACGATGCCCAGTACGAACGGCGGCATGGCACGCAACAGCACGGAGGCCACCAGCGTTGCACGGTCGGCCGCGCCACCGGCGCGCAGGCCCGCGACAAAGCCCAGCGGCACCGCGATGGCGCAGGACACGGCAAGCGCGGCCATCGCCAGCATGAGCGTATGCCCAAGCTGGTGGCCGATCTCCGCGACGACTGGCGCGCCGGTGACCGCGGAAAGACCGAGGTCGCCCTGCAGTAACCGGTGCCACCACTGCATCAGTGCCTGCGCCCATGGCAGGCCGAGGCCAAGTTCGGCGCGCACGGCCTCCGCGGCCTGGGCAGTCACCATGTCGTAGCCATAGCGGCCCGCCGCCACGCGAAACGCCATGTCGCCGGGCAGCAACCGCATCATCACGAAGCTCAGCGTGCCCACGAGTGCCGCCACGATCAGTGCCTGCACACCGCGCTGGAGCACGATGCGGCCGACGGCGCGGCCGAGGCCGCCAGCCGATGCGCGGCGGGTCGGGGACGCGTCCGGCAACGAAGCCTCGTCGGGAAGGGAAGCGGATTGCTCGTTCATGAAGACCACTGCAGTGGCGTCAGACGGTAGGTGCGCTCGTACGGATCGATCGACACATTGGCGAGGCGCGGGTTGGCCGCGAGCGTCTGCCGATACCAGACCACGGGAATCAGCGGTAGCTCCTGCTGCAGCACCGCGGCGATTTGCCCACGCAAGGTCTGGGCCTGCCGGGTGTCCACGGTGGCCGGCAGTTCGGCGAGCGCGCTGGCGATGGCCGGTGCGTGCCAGCCCATGGGTCCCCAGTCACCGCCCTCTCCGCCGAAATCCTGCGCGACGGCCCCGAACGCGTCGGGTACCACGCCGTAGTTGCGCGCATATAGCGCCAGTGCCAGGGTACCGTCGCGGTGCGCGAATGGAATGTCGCTCGAGTTGCCGACCGCCACGCGGACGTCGATACCGACGAGACGCAACTGCTCCTGAATGGCCGTGGCGATGACGGGCAGTTCCGGCCGGTCGGGGAATGTGCGCAGGGTCACCGCGAAGCGCGCGTCGCCGCGCCGCAGGATACCGTCGCGGGCGGGCGGGCCCCCCCCCCCGCCCCGCCCGGGCGGCGCGGG
>NZ_JASATF010000040.1:0-49783 GCF_038440175.1 Cupriavidus sp. OTU4054 | reverse complement strand
GCGTTAAAAAACCCAACCCCAATGTGCGTTGGGTATGGCCGTGGCCCGGCGGGCCACGGACATCGTTACGCTCAACGCAGGGCGAAGATGTTGGTCTGCGTGCTGTCCGGACCCGAAGCCAGATTGCCGTTGTTGAAGCTGCCGCTACCGCCGGCACCGGCCGTGGCGCCACCGGAGACGCGGTCGCCCGCCTTCGTCACGTACTTGTGGTTCATCGGACGTACCGCATCGAAGTGCGTATCGCCGCTGCCCGAGTACTCGGCCAGATTCGCGAGGTTGTCGGCGATGAACTTCTCGGTGTACTTCGAGCGGTTCATATACGACGTGTTCACGCCCGGATCGGCCAGTGCGAACATGTCCTGCATGGTGCGCACGAACGAGAAGTGGCTGTACGAGTCCGAATCCACGACCTGCTTCGGTGCGCCAGCCTGGTTCGTCAGCACGCCGAAGATGGTCGGGCCGTCGCCGCGGTTGGACTTCGAATAGGTCGGAACGGGCGTGGTGTTGCTCTCGCCGAGCGGCACGCCCGACGATTGCAGGCCACCCACATTCCAGCCGCAGCACGACGAGCTGCCGAAGAAGCTCGAGCCTTCGTCGAAGATCATCACGATGGCCGAGCGCTTGTTCGGGTTCTTCCACACCGGCGATGCCTGGATCTTCTCGACGAGGTACTTGGCGTACAGGTCGCCGCGGCTGATGATGGCCGTGCCGCCCGTGCAGTTCGCCACGGCCGAGCCGGTGGCATGCATGTCGTCGCACTGATCGGGCACGATGTAGTTCAGCGCGCCCACATCGCCGCTCTTCAGGTCATCCTCGAACTGATGCGTGTTCCACGTGATGTTGTTGGCCTTCGCGTACGTGTCGATGGCCGAGTCCCACTGACCGCCGCCCACCGAGCGCGTCAGGTTCTTGAAGAAGTCGGGACGGTTGCGCACGTCGTCGAAGTTCACGGCCGGGTGGTGCTTGGTCTTGTACAGGCTGCTGATCATCGGCTCCAGCGTATTGGTGCCGTTGCTCGTGTTCGCGCCCATGATGGCCGCGTTGCCGGCGCCGTCCTTGCGCGGATCCTGGCCCGGGTCCATCGACTCGCTGTAGACGCGCGTCGAGAGGCCGGCCTTGTACGTCGCGGTGAACAGGTTGCGGCGGTTCTTCAGGTTGTGGATCGCGGTGTTCGTGCAGGCGTTCAGCGGCACGAAGGCGTCGGTCGGCGCGTCGGCGGTGTTGCCCGTGGGCAGGCAGTTCCACGGGCTGTCGTCGGACACGCCCCAGTCGTCGGCGCTGGCCAGCGAGATGTAGTTCGGCTCGCTCGGGTTGCCCGTGGAGAAGTAGTTGGCCGCCTTGTTGCCTTCCTGGTTCAGGTAGCGATACAGGTTCGGGTACGACGGACTGTCGATCGACTGGTTGCTGTGGTTCTCGAAAATCACCACGAACAGGTGGTCATAGCGCGGAATGCCTTCCGGGTTGAACGCGGCGTCCTGCGCGGCGGCCAGTGTGGTGACCGGATCGGTCTTGGCGTCCGACGCATAGCCGCGGTCCAGCATCGTGCTGGCGAGCGCGAAGCGGTTGGCCAGCGCGTTGGCTTCGGTCAGCAGTGCCTTCCTGGCGTTGGCGTCGGCAACGGTGCCGGCGCTGGCGACCACGTCCGCGGCCTTGACCGTGACGTCCGTGGCTTGCGCCGTGTCGTTGTTGAAGCTCAGGCGGCCAGCCAGGCGCGCGGT
Source organism: Cupriavidus sp. OTU4054 (assembly GCF_038440175.1). NCBI lineage: Bacteria > Pseudomonadati > Pseudomonadota > Betaproteobacteria > Burkholderiales > Burkholderiaceae > Cupriavidus > Cupriavidus sp. OTU4054. The sequence continues at coordinate 48,065 of NZ_JASATF010000040.1, read as the reverse complement.
GGCGTCGGCGTAGGTCAGCTTTTCGGCCTGCATCAGGCGCGCAACTTCGGTCGTCAGCGGACTGATGGTGACGTTCGCGCCGTTCAGTGACTGGTCCGGCGCGCTGCGCAGAACCATTTTTCTCGCGACGGCCGTGTTCCTGCCATTCTGGTTCGGATCGGCGAACGTGGTGGTCGTGCCGACCGTGGCGAGGAGGCTCGTGCCCGTCACGCTTTGCGGCACGGTCAGGCGGAACGTGCCGTCGAGCGCGGTGGCCGTGCTGGGTTCGCCCTGATCGCAGGCGCCGTTGCCGTTGATATCGGCGCAGACGGTGGCATTGCCGTACGCGATGGCCGTCGGCTTCAGATCGACGTCGTCACCGGTCGTGGACTTCGCGTAGTCGACGCCCGCGGCGCTCGATGCGGCCACGCCGGTCGGGGTCTTCATGGCCGCGCCGACGACGCTGCCCTGTACCGTGACCGAGGCCGGCGTGGTACCGCCGCCGGGCGTGCCGTTGCTGGCGCTCGTGGAATCGTCGCCACCGCAGGCGGCGAGCAGCGATGCCGCTGCCAGTGCGGTGAGAGCGGTGCGGACCTTGGGGGATTGAGCCAGATGACGATATGGCGTGTTCTTGTGCATGACTGACCTCTGCTTGTAACGGCGAAGCGTGGGATTTCTCTAGGGGATAGCTGACGGTGGCATGCCGTCGCGCCGTGTAGCGGCAGGCGCGATAGTAGGGTGCATAAATGACAATTTAATTTCATATGAAACTATATGACGAGGCTGTGGCTGAATGTCTGGACGTTGCATCAGGTGAAACACGCGGCAATAATGCGCGGCTGTTGCTATCCGGCAGGCGCCACGCGCCCCTCGTCATGACCACCCAGCAGACCACCATTCACTTCTCGGACGCGCTCGGCGACTGGATTGCGCGCAGCCTCGGCGCGGGCCACACCCCCGGCGATATCGTGGATGCGCTGGCCGCGCAGCAGTTCGACGCGGGCATTGCGGGACAGCTCGTCGCCGCCATCGCCCGCGCGCAGCGGGAGGGCTTGTCGATGCCGCGTGGCGCGTTGAACGTGGCCATGCCCGTGGCCGCGGGCCCGGTAGCTGCCGGCGACGGCCCGCGCATCGGCAAGGGGCCCGTCATCGCGACGACGGACCGCGACGTGCGCGTGGTGTCGCGCATGGAAAAGCCTCTGATCGCCGTGCTCGAGGGCGTGCTGAGCGGCGACGAATGCGAGGCGTTGGTGGCGATGGCGCGGCCGCGCCTCACGCCGTCCACCACCGTCGATCCTTCCACGGGTTTCGATATGGTCAGCGGCAACCGCACGAGCGAGGGCATGTTTTTTCGGCTCGAGGAGAACCCGCTGGTCGCGCGGCTCGATCGCCGGATCTCGGCGCTGATGGGGATGCCCGTGGAGAACGGCGAAGGGCTGCAGGTGCTGCGCTATGCGGAAGGCGCCCGCAGCGCGCCGCACTTCGACTTCCTGATGCCGAGCAACGCCGCCAACCAGGCGTCGATCGCGCGCAGCGGCCAGCGCGTGAGCACGCTGGTGATCTACCTCAACGACGTCGCGGGTGGCGGAGATACGGTATTCCCCGAGGTCGGCTTCGGCGTGGTGCCCCGGCGAGGCAATGCGGTCTATTTCGAGTACTGCGACGCCCGCAGCCAGCTCGATGCGCGGACGCTGCACGCGGGGTCGCAGGTCACGGCTGGCGAGAAATGGGTGGTGACGAAATGGATGCGGCAGCGGCGTTTCGTGCCGGCGGGAATGGCGGGCGGGATGTGAGAACCGGCCGCACAAAGAAATACCCCGACGCGCGGGGGCCGTCGGGGTACCAAGAGTTGCCAAGTGCGTTAGAGCCGTGTCGATACGACCCTGCCCACAGTGTGACGCGTCGGGCGCGGCACGCCAATAACTCAGCTGAGTTATTGCATGATGTTGCGGAATCTTTGGGGGAAATACGCGCTAAATCCCATCGCATTGCAGCATTCTGAACAAAGGAACGCAATTCCGTGCAATGTTCCCCGCACCTCGGTCCGGTTACTCCCGGAACGTGCACTGCATCAAGGTTTCCAGCCGATTCCGGGGACGCGTCAGCCGTTGCTGTCGGGATGCCCGGCGCGGCTGTCCACGGCCGGATGGTCGGGATAATGCTGCAGTAGCGCGCTCACAACACCGTTGGTCCAGCCGAAGCCATCCTGCAACGGATACTCGCCCCCGCTGCCCCCCTCGGCACCATCGCTGTGCCGCTGGAGCCGGTATTTCTCCACCAGCTTGAATTCCCGCGTGTACAGGCTGGCGACCGTCGCGAGCCAGCGGCTGGCGATGTCGTCGGCCAGCGCGTCGTGGCCATAGTGACGCAGCCCGACCACACCGATCCACTGGAGCGGCGCCCAGCCATTGGGCCGATCCCACTGCTGGCCGGACTGGGAGGCGGTCGTCGCCAGCCCGCCGTCCTCGAGCAGCCGCACGGCCACCGCCTCGGCCACGCGCGCGGCCTGTTCCGGGTTGGCCAGCTGCACGAACAGCGGCATCAGCGTGGCCGCCGAAAGCTGTGGCCGGCGTTCGCCGCGGAGCCAGTCCACGTCGAGGAACGTCCCGGTCGCGTCGTCCCACATCGTCATGTTCATCGCCTCGGCGCGACGGGCAGCGGCATCCTTGTAGCGCGTGGCGGCAATGGCATCGCCGGCGGCGGCCGAGAGTTCGGCGAGGTTGCGCTCGGCGTGCCATAGCAGCGCGTTGAGATCGACGGGCAGGATCGATGTCGTGCGGATCGTCGTGAGATCGGCGCAGGTCGCTCCGTCGGCATCCAGCGCGTCGCACCAGCGCGAACTGAAGTCCCAGCCCGATTCCGCCGCGGCGCGCAGGTCGCGGAACACGAGGTGCGCCGGCCGGCCGCTGCGCCGCGCGGTCTCGATGTCCTCCAGATAGGCTTCCTCGCGCGGATGCGCGCGATCGTCCCAGTAGCGATTGAGGATGCGTCCATCGGGCAGCATCACCACGCGGCGATGCGCGGAGCCGGGCCGCAGGATCGACACGCCGTCCATCCAGAACGCATATTCGCGCTGGAGCTGCGGCAGATAGGCGAGTGCGTCCTCGATGCCGTGGACCTCGAACAGATCGACCATCAGCGTGAACACCGGCGGCTGCGATCGGCTCAGGTAATAGGTGCGCGTGCCGTTGGGAATCAGGCCGTACGTGTCGAGCAGATATGCGAAGTTGTCCGCCATCGCGCGCATGAGGTCGTAACGGCCGCTCGCGGACAGGCCCAGCATCGTGAAGTACGAGTCCCAATAATAGAGCTCGCGGAAGCGTCCGCCGGGAACGACGTAGGGCTTCGGCAGCGGCAGCAGCGAGCACAGGGGCGGATGCTCGCTCGGCTCGCGCGTCAGGATCGGCCAGAGATCATCGATATGCTCGCGCAGCGAGCTGTTCGGGTCCGATTCGTAATGGTCGTCGGGCAGTTGCTCGCGCGCGAAATGTGCTTCGACAAAGCGCTGCAGCGAGAAGTCCGGCGCATCGCGTTGCTCGCGGTAGCGCGCGAGGATGACATCGGGCGGTTCGAGCGGGGCGCAGTCCGGAAACGTCTTGCTGTCGGCAAACAGCCCGCTCGACTGGACATCGACGAACAGCTCGGCATAACGTTCCGCGGGCGATACCGCGTCCGCCGAGGCGCAGCCGTGGAGTGTGCGGGGTTCGGGGCACGGCAGGTGCGTGATCGACGGTGCAAGCGAATGGCAATGCGCGTGGCGCGGCGCGGTGCCGGATGGATGCCCTACGGGATTATTGTTCTGCATAGTTCCAAAGCAGGCCGCCATCGACGAACAACGTGGTGCCGGTCATATAGGCCGCGTCGTCGCTGGCGAGGAAGGCGGCCAGGCCCGCGACATCGTTGGGCTGGCCAAGTCGGCCGAGCGGGATGTTGCGCAGCAGCGCGTCGAGTTCTTTCGGATCCGACATCAGGTTGCGGTTGATCGGCGTTTCGATGGCGCCGGGCGCGATATTGTTGACCGTGATGCCTAGCGGAGCGAGCTCGATCGCGAGGTTGCGCATCATCATGCGAAGGCCGCCCTTGCTGGCGCAGTAGCTCGTAAAGTGCGGGAACGGCAGTTCCTCGTGCACCGAACTGATATTGATGATGCGGCCGCCGGACTGGCCTGCCTGCTGCAGATGCCTGACGAATGCCTGCGTCAGGAAAAACGGTCCCTTGAGGTTCGTGTCGAGCACGCGATCGTAATCGGCCTCGGACACGTCGGAGAACGGCGCGCGGACTTCGACGCCGGCGTTGTTCACGAGGATGTCGAGCCGGCCGGCCGCCTGCACGCCTGCCTCGACCATGGCACGGGCGTCGGCCACCTTGCCCACATCGCCGCTGACCAGAAACGCGCGGCGCCCGGTTTGCGCGAGTTGCTCGATGACCTGCTGCGATTGCGCGTTGTCATGATGCGCGGCGACCACGATGTCCGCGCCTTCCTGCGCGAGCCGCAGTGCGATCGCCTGGCCGATTCCTGCCGCGGCGCCCGTGATAAGTGCAGTCCTGCCCTGCAGTCGCATGAAAGCCCTTTCGCATGGAACCCGATCACAGTGAGAGCGACGGATGCCGGGCAAAGTTCACGGCGGCGAGTCTGACTCTTCTGTCAGCCAAAGCCGCACGGCGTGGGGCCGGGCGGCTCCAGCCCCAGCAGCCGCAGCACCATGGTCGCGGCCTGTTCGACGCTGCCCTGGTGGGCGGGCATCACGAGGTGCGCCAGTTCACGATAGATGGGTTCGCGCGCGCGGTACAGCGCCTCGATGCGCGCGCGGGGATTCTCGCCCTGCAGCAATGGACGATTGCGGTTGCGCCGCGTGCGGCGCCAGACCTCGGCCAGCGAGGCATCGAGGTAGACCACGCGCCCGCGCGTGCGCAGCATTTCGCGATTCTCTTCCCGTAACACCGCGCCGCCGCCGGTCGCGAGCACGATGCCGCGCTGCCGCGTCAGTTCGTCGAGCATCCGGGTTTCGCGGCGCCGAAACCCTTCTTCGCCCTCGACCTCGAAGATCGTGGGAATGCGCACGCCGCAACGCGACTCGATCTCGTGATCGGTATCGAAAAACGGCCGTTCGAGCCGGCGCGCCACCGCACGGCCGATGGTGGTCTTGCCGGCGCCCATGAATCCGATGAGGAAAAGATTGTCGTCGTCCAAGATCGTTGTCGCCGCCTGCTGGAGCGACGTGTCGTGCGCTTTCGCAACGGTATCACGATGGCGTCATGAATCAAGGGGGGAAAACGCAGGCTGTCACCGACTGGGCCGGCAATCCGTTTGGCGTAGCTATACGTTGCAAGTATCGATACTGCGGGATACATATATTTTACGTGGCACCCTCCCGGTGATACCGTCACGGTCCAAAGCGAAATACCAGTGAAAGCCGGCCACTCGACCGGATACACATGGAGGAGACCAGATCATGACCACCGGAACATCCGGCCAGCGGCGCTATGCGTTGCTGGCAGCCGCTTTCGCGGCGACCCTGTTGCTCGGTGCCTGCGGCGGAGGCGACGACGCGCCCGCCACGGGCTCGACCACGCCGCCGCCCGCGGGCGGTAATCCGTCCGACCCGGGCAACCCCGGTACCGGCACCGGCAATCCGCCGCCCACGCTCAGCGCGCAGGAAGCCTGTTCCGCACTGGCCAGCGTCGCGGTCGGTCCCTCCCAGATCGCGCTCGCCACGGGCGGCGCCAAGGTAACGGCCGCCACGCTCGTCGCGGCCGATGCCACCGGCAACAAGCTCGGCGAATACTGCCAGGTGCGTGGCGCGATCGCGCCCGTGGACGCCGCCTCGCAGAGCATCAACTTCGCGGTCAACCTGCCGACGCAGTGGAACGGCAAGGGCATCCAGTTCGGCGGCGGCGGTTTCGACGGCACGCTGATCGACGGTACCGAGACCGTGCGCTTCGCGCTGCCGGACGATCCCGCGCCGCTTTCGCGCGGCTACGCGACATGGGGCGACGACTCGGGCCACCAGAGCACGAGCATCACCGATGGCCGCTTCGCGACCAACGACGAGCAACTGCGCAACTACGGCGGCGACACGCTGAAGAAGACCCACGACGTGGCGCTCGCGCTGATCCAGCAGCGTTACGGCAAGGCCCCCACGCGCGCGTACTTCCTCGGTACTTCGACCGGCGGCCGCGACGCGCTCAGCTATATCCAGCGCTGGCCGACCGATTACACGGGCGTGATCGCCAACGAGCCCGCGCTCAACTACACGGGCACGCGCCTCTCCAACGTTGCACTGGGCCGCGCGCTGTACCTCAACGGCGGTGCCGGCTGGCTCAACCTGAACAAGACGCTGCTCGTGCAGAACGCGGTGATGTCCGCGTGCGACACGCTCGACGGCGTGGCCGACAAGGTCATCAGCAACGTCGAGGGCTGCCGCCTGAGCTCGATGCAGGTGCTGCAGAGCCTGCAATGCCCGGGCGGTACCGATACCGGCGACACCTGCCTCTCGCTCGCGCAGATCGCGACGGTCAAGGTCATCGAGCAGCCGCTGCAGCTCACCTATCCGCTCGCCAACGGTGTCACGGTGGCCGGCGGCTACAACATCCTCGAAGGCGCGCTGGTAGCGGGCCCGTTCACGACGCGCGACCTCGGCACGCGCGCGGTGCCCGGCAATCCGGCCACGACGGCGGACGCCAACATGTACGTGACGGGCGACCAGTGGACCAAGTACTTCGTCACGCGTAACGCGACGTTCGACACCCTGACGTTCGATCCGGCAAGCCCCGGCAGCTGGACCTCGCGCGTGCAGGATGTGTCCGCGCAGACCGACGCGACGAATCCCAATATCGCGCCGTTCCTGTCCAATGGCGGCCGGCTGATCCTGCTGCACGGCCTGGCCGACGAGGTCATCAGCCCCAACTCGACGATTGCATGGTTCAAGGCCGTGACGACCACGGTGGGCCAGGCAGCCGTCGATCAGGGCATTCGTTTCTACACGGTCCCGGGCATGGGCCACGGCACCGGCAGCTTCGTGCCGGCATGGAATTCTCTGACCGCGCTCGAGAACTGGGTCGAGATGGGCGTGGCGCCGGGCACGATGCAGGTCATGGACACCAATGCGGGCACCTATGGCCGTACGCGTCCGCTGTGCCAGTACCCGGCATGGCCGAAGTTCAAGGGCGCGGGCAGTGCGGACGCCGCGATCAACTACACGTGCGAAGGCGCTTCCGGCGCGGTGCAGGCCTGCCTGAACATGCCGACGGTGGCTACCACGTGGAAGGGCGGCAACACGAACGGCGAAGAACTGTCCGTGCGCATCGACCCGGCCACGCTGCGTTACACGGTGACGATCGACGCCAGCCTGCAGCGTCCGGCCGCGACGGTGCGCACCGGCCAGCTTACGCTGCAGAGCGGCTGCACGTACAACAGCGACGAGAACGGCGCGCGCTTCACGCTGACCGGCGGCGGTGTGCTTGCCGGCGGTGTGGCACCCGCATCGGGTGGCGGCTTCCTGCCGCTGGTGGCATTCCAGAACACGACCTCCGACTACAAGGCCGTGGCGGACATCTACAACGTCAACGGCATCCTGAACACGGGCGGCACGGTATCGGTGGTCAACGGCTCGGCACGCATGCGCTCGTCGGCCGCAACGTGGCAGACGTGCAAGGATCCGGTCAACGGGTACATCGTCTATGACGCGGCCTGCGCGACGACGACCAAGGGCTATATCGCGTGGAACGCCTCGCGCAATGCGTTCGATGCATTCGATACGGGCGCGACCACGGGTACGACCGGCGGAACGGCCATCGGCTCGGTGGTGGGCGGCCTGGTCAACGGGACGCCGGTGCCGCTGATCCTGACGCGCAGCGCCACGTCGTTCGGCATGAGCGTCTATGCGAAGCAGACCGCCACGGCCGTGGGCTCGGCGGACGGCAACTTCCGCATGATGTCGACGGACGGCTCGCAGTTCGCTTCGCAGCTGGCCGGGACGTCGATCACGCGCGACGGCACCGCGGGCGCGCTGACGTACAACCAGCCCGTGCTCGGCGTGATGACGGCCGGTGGCGGTGTCGCGGCGACCTACCTGAACAACGGCGGCCTGCTGTTCGGCTCGTTCGGCAACAAGTTCGAGATCGGGCTGCTGAACTGAACCCCGTCATCACGATACGTCGCGGAATCGATCTTCAAGGGCCCTGCGGGGCCCTTTTTTTATGACTAGAATGGCACGGCGATCCCCACGCTCCGGAGGCCGGCATGAAACGATGCGTTGTGCTGCTGTTCGCAATGGTGTTGGCGTGGCCGGCAACGGCCCTGTCCTGTACGCGGTTCGTCTATATCGGCAACGACGGCGACGTGATCACGGCGCGGTCGATGGACTGGAAGTCCGATGTGGCGACCAACCTGTGGATTTTCCCGCGCGGGATGCAGCGCGACGGCGCGGCGGGGCCGCGCTCGATACGGTGGACTTCGCGTTACGGCAGCGTGGTCGCGTCCGGCTACGACATCTCGACGACGGACGGGCTCAACGAAGCGGGACTGTCGGTCAACGTGCTGTGGCTCGTCGAATCGAAATACCCGGCCGACGATGGCCGCCGGCCGCTGTTGTCGCTGGCTGCCTGGGGCCAGTACGTGCTGGACAACTTCGGCACCGTGCGAGAGGCGGTGGCCGCGCTACGCACGGAGCCGTTCACCGTGGTCACCGACAACGTTCCCGGCGAATCGCGCCTGGCGACGCTGCATCTGTCGATGTCCGATAGCACGGGCGACAGCGCGATCGTCGAGTACATCGACGGCCGGCAGGTCATCCATCACGACCGCGCGTACCAGGTGATGACGAACTCGCCGATCTTCGAAGAGCAGCTTGCGCTCAACACCTACTGGAAGAATATCGGTGGCACGACGTTCCTGCCGGGGACCAATCGCTCGTCGGACCGCTTTGCGCGCGCGAGCTTCTACGTCAATGCGATTCCGAAGAGCGAGGACCCCGTCGTCGCGCTCGCGAGCGTGTTCAGCGTGATCCGCAACGTGTCGGTCCCGTTTGGATTGACCACGCCGGACGAGCCCAATATCTCGTCCACGCGCTGGCGTACGGTGGCCGACCACAAGCGGCAGTTGTACTTCTTCGAATCGGCGTTGACGCCCAATACGTTCTGGGTCGATCTCAAGCGGGTCGATTTCTCGCGCGAGACGGGCAAGGTCATGCGGCTGGATCTGGGGCCGGAGCAGCGCATCGTCCATGCGGGCGACGCGCTGCGCGACTTCCGGCCGGCGCCGGCGTTCGGGTTCCTTTCGCCGGCGGTCGCGCGTCGCTAGCGTCGCTAGAGGCCGAATGGCCAGGTATCCGGCACGCCCGCGCGTGGCGTGGCGGGGAGCGCCTGCAAGGCGGTGGTCTCGGCGAGCCACAGCCAGGCATCGAACTGATGCGGCAGGACCGTTTCCATGTAATGGCTCTGGAATTCGGCCTCGGGGCGATAGATCACGCCGATAAAGCGCTGCTGGCGCGGGGCGAGGAGCGCCGCGCGCAGCGTATCGCCTGCCGCGCCCGGTCCGGTGGCGCCGGCACGCAGGTCGAGCATCGCGCGCGCGAGTCCCGCATCGTGCGCCAGATGCGCGTAGCTGTTCGCGCGCGCGGGGCGCACGGTCTTCGTCTCCGTGGGACCGTCCCAGTCCGAGGCGGCGGTGACCGTGCCCATGTAGGTATCGAGGCCGATCAGTGCGGCTTGCGTACCGAGTTCGTCGCGGCACAACTGGCCGAGGCTGATTTCGTTGCGCTCGGTGCCCATCGAGGTCGCGGCCGCGTTGCCGATATGCGAGTTGTGCGCCCAGACGACACCCTTCGATTTGCTGCCGTGCAGCGTCAGCAGTTGCATCAGCGTCTCGAACATATGGGTGTCGCGCAGGTTCCAGCCTTCGGCCGAGCCTTGATACATGATGCGGTAGTAACGTTCGGCCGAGGCGACGAGACGCGCGTTCTGCGCGGCCTCGAAAAACGCATCGCGATTGGCTTCGGCGTAGTGCAGGCGTTTGTCGAGCAGGTCTCGCAGCTGCGCCAGTACCGCTCGCTCGCAGGTGTCGAGCGCGCCCGTCATGACCGCGCGGCCATAGGCCGATGGCGCCCTGCGCCACGGATCGAGGCATCCATAGCGTTCGCGCGCAAGCGCGGCCGCCGCGGGATCGATCTGGTTGAGGTACGACAGCACGGCGGCCATCGAGGCGCGCATGCTGTAGATATCGAGCCCGTAGAACGCCACCCGATCGGCGGGGGAACGCTCGGCGTTGATCGCATGCAGCGTGTCGGTCAGTTGCGCGATTTCCGTGTTGCGCCACATCCAGGTGGGAAAGCGCGAGAACGGACGCGCCTCGTCGCCGCCGGGCACCGCAGGCCGCTGGCGGATATGGCGATCGATGGCGGCGGCATCGGGCCAGTCCGCCTCCACCGCGACGAAGTCGAAGCCGTGTCGTGTGACGAGCGCCTCGGTGATGCGGGCGCGCGCGCGATAGAACTCGGCCGTGCCGTGCGTGCTCTCGCCGAGCAGGATCACGCGGCAGTCGGCGAATGCATCGATCCATTCGGCAAACGCGGGGCGGTCGAGATCGGGCAACGGTAGCGCGGCGGCCGCGATCATCTCCGATATGTTACGTCCAGCGACGCTGCTGAGCCCCTGCGTCATGGCAGCGTCTCCCGATCGGCGTCGGCCTGCCAGCCTTGCGCGCCGACCAGCGGAACGAAGACCACGGGGCCGAGATCCTCGCGACGCAGCGTCCCATCGTCATCGCGCGTGATGCGCACGAGTTCCTGGCGGCCGAGCGTATCGCCGAGCGGCATGACCATCGTGCCTTGCGGCGCGAGCTGGTCGATCCATGCCTCGGGAATGCGCGGACCGCCGGCGGCCGCCACGATCGCGTCGAATGGCGCGGCGTCGGGCCAGCCGAGCGTGCCGTCGGCCGCGTGGACATCGACGTTGTCCACCGCGAGCGTGCGCAGGCATTCTCGTGCGGCGTCGGCGAGCCGGGGGTGGCGTTCGAGCGTGGTGACGTGGGCGGCGATGCGCGCCATCACCGCGGCGGCGTAGCCGGAGCCCGCGCCGATTTCGAGCACGCGGCTGACGTGCGTCAGCTGCAGGGCCTCGACCATGCGGGCGACGATGTAGGGCTGGGAGATGGTCTGGCCGGCACCGATGCCGAGCGGCGCATCGTCGTACGCGCTATCGACGAGGTCGGCCGCGACGAAACGCTCGCGCGGCACCTCGTTCATGGCACGCAGCACGGCCGCATCGCGAATGCCGCGGCGTGCCAGTTGCATTTCCACCATGCGGCCACGGCGCTCGCAGAGCGTACTCATGGCATGAGTCTCCTGACGGGGAATGTCCCTTCAGGGGCGCGCAAGATTCCTGCCACCGCGCGGGGCGCAGCGGAGGGCCGCCGACGCGGCGCGTTTTGTAGTTTGGAGGTGCAGGGGTGCAGTTTCTCCCGTCTTCAGGTTGCGCCCTCTTCCCCCCGTTTTCGATGCCGCGCCGCAATACGATGCGTGAGTGCCACGAGCGCCGCCAGCGCGGGGTCCTGGTCGGCGGATCGATAGCCGAGCGTCAGCGGCGCGCGCAGGCGGTCCGCCTCCACCATGCGGCAGTAGGCGACACCGTGGCGGTTCAGGCCCGCCATCGACGCGGGCACGACGCTCACGCCCGCGCCGGCCGCAACGAGGTTCAGGTTGGTCAGCATGCGTTCGACTTCCGCGCCGATGCGTGGGGTAAAGCCCAGCGCTTCGCATTCGCGCAGCAGATCGCCGTACATGCCCGGCGCGCCGGGGCGGCGCACGAGGATGAACGGATCGTTGGCCAGTTCGCGCAGGGAGACCGGTGTGTGCGTCGCGACCCCGGCGGCACTGCGCTTGCGCAGCAGCGGGTGGTCGAGCGGGAGGGCCATCACGAGTTCTTCCTCGAGCAGCAGGTCGAACTGGACGCCTTCGGGGTATTGGACCGGCGCCCGCACGAACGCGGCGCTGAGCTTGCCGTCGGCCAGTTGCTCGATCGCCTCGGCCGCGTTGCGCTCGGACAGCGACAGCGTGACGCGGGGAAATTGCCGGCGGCAGGCGCGCAGGACTTCGGGCGTGAGCTTGTGCGCGGCGGCCGAACTCGTAAAGCCGATGGCCAGCGCGCCTTCGTCGCCGCGGGCCATGCGCTGCATGCGGGTACGCATGCGTTCGATGCGCGCGAACAGATCCTGCGCGTCGTCGAGGAGGGCAGTGCCGGCCGGCGTGAGGGCGACGCCGCGCGGCTGACGTTCGAACAGCGTGACCCCGAGTTCGGTTTCGAGCGCCTTGAGCTGCTGGGACAGCGGCGGCTGCTGGATGCCGAGCTGCTCGGCGGCGCGCGTGACGGACCCGGTTTCGGCCACGGCAAGGAAATAACGGAGGTGTCTCAACTCCATGGTGGTCTATGTATATGGAAAAAATATAAGAAAGCCTGGAGGTATACATCCTACGTCGGTCATCGGAGCGAGGGCCATGGGCGTTTTCCCTTCTGTACGTCCCCCACCGTACGTCCCCCCATCTGCAAGGAGATGCCGTGCGCCTGCGTGCTTTGCTTTCCACCGCTGTCATCCTGCTGGGCAGCCATGTGCTGGCCTCCGCGGCCGAACCTCAATGGCAGCGTGTCCATCTGGGGCAGGGCGCCGGCTACGACTTTCCGGTTTATGCGAACCATCGGCTCGATGGCGATCTGCGCGGAATCCGGGAGGTGGTGTTCATCCAGCATGGGCTCAGGCGAAATGGGGACAGCTATTACGCGGCGGGCGAGGCGCTGTTGAAGGCCAGCGGGCGTCCGCCGGCGGAAGTCCTGCTGGTGGCGCCGAACTTTCCGGGCCGGGCCGATGGCCAGCGGTTTTCCGATATGCCGCACTGGACCACCGATGGGTGGATCGCGGGCGAGGACGCGGTGTCGGGGATTTCGGTGCCGCTGAGTTCGCTCCAGGTGCTGGACGACCTCGTCGCGTTCGTGACCGATCGGGCGCGGCTGCCGCGGGTGAGGGAGGTGGTGGTGGCTGGGCACTCGGCGGGCGCGCAGATCGTGCATCGCTATGCGGTGCTCAACAATGTGGACGAGCGCATCCGGGCGAGCGGGGTGACCTTGCGCTATGTCGTGGCGAACCCGTCCTCGTATCTGTATTTCACGCCGGTGCGGCCGGTGGCGCCCGATTACGAGCGGTTTGCGCCGTACGACACGGCCGTGTGTGCGAACTACGACCGGTACCGGTATGGCGTGCAGAATATGGTGCCGTATGCGCGGGGGGCGGATGGGATGGCGCTCTATACGCGGTATATGGGCCGGCAGGTGACTTATATGGTCGGCTCGGCGGACAACGATCCGAACCATCGCTTGCTCGATAAATCGTGCGGCGCCGAGGCCGAGGGGCCGACGCGGCTGATGCGGGCGCGCGCTTACATGCGCTACGAGCGGCTGCTGGCGGCGCCGGGGGAGGTGATCCGGCACGAGGCGTTCGAGGTCGAGGGCGTGGGCCACGACCAGTCACGGATGTTTGGGTCCCAGTGCGGGGCGAGGGCGCTGTTCGGCACGGACCCGGGGGCAGACTCGAGGGGGGCGGCCTGCGTGCCGGCGGGGGGCGGCTGAGGCTGGCCGCCAGCGGTCCGTGCAGCCACGCTGGTTGCAACCGGGTTTGCCCGGAGGCGGCACCTGGAGTGCGGTGCTACCATGCGGCGAGCATTCGCCTTTGGTCCAGCCTCATGCCTCTCCCCGGGTGGCCCGGTTCCGATAGCCGCGCCAAGACGCGTCCAGACCCGCCGCCGTATCGCACTCCCGCAAGCATCCCGCCAGATGTCGCCCGCCGACGGCTGCTGGCCGCGCTCGCCTGCCTGCCGCTTGCCCGCGGCGGGTCCGAGGCGTGGGCGGCCGACGCGGCGATTCATATGCTGGTCGGCTATGGCGCGGGCGGCGGAGCGGACCATATCGCGCGCCTGCTCGCGGACAGCCTGACTGGCGACGGCGTGCTGACGCTGGTCGAGAACCGCCCCGGCGCGGCGGGGCAGGTCGCGCTGAACGAGGTGGTGCGTGCGGGTCCGCAGCGGCAGACCTTGCTGCTCGGGACGGTCGGCTCGGTGAGTATCAGTCCGTTGCTGCCGAATCCGAACGCGCAGGCGGGATCGGCCCCCGGCATGGCCAGCCGCGCCGCCGGTGGCGCCCCTCGTGTCGATGGCGGCGCGGTGGCCCTCCCGGGCGCCCCGGGCGGGGCACGCGTGCCGCCCGCGCTTCAGCCGATCGCCGTGGTCGCCAGCACCCCTCACGTGCTGCTCATCGGCGGCGACGGCGCGCGGTTCGGCAGTGGCGACGCCATCGCGGCATTGCGCGCGCGCCTTGCGCAGGCCCGCCAACAGCCGGGCGAACTCGCCTACGCCTCGCTCGGCATCCATTCCAGCGCGCACCTCGTGGGCGAGCTCATGTGCCACGAGGCGGGCGTCACGATGACCCATATCCCCTATCCGGGCAGCGCCCGGGCGCTCATCGACCTGCAGGGCGGCCATGTGACGATGCTGGTCAGCACGCTGCAGGCCTCGCTGCCGCTGATGCGCCAGGGGCGCGTCCGCGCGCTGGCGGTGACGGGCCGGACCCGCAGCCCGCTGGCACCCGCCACGCCGACGTTCGCGGAGGCGGGTATCGACGGCATGTGGCAGTACGCCTGGTACGGCGTACTGGCCGCGCCCAGCGTCACGCGTGCCCAGTGCGCCGCGTTATCGCGCCGCTTCCAGCGGCTGCTGCTGGACGCCGCCCTACAGCGCCGGCTGGGGCAGGATGGCGCCGAGCCGCTGGGGTTGACCGGCGCCCGGGCCATCGACTACCTCGACCGGCAACGGGAAATCTGGCGTCAGGCGGTGGCGCTGGTGTCGCACCGGATCGCCTGAACGGCCGCGGCGTGCGCACACGCACAACGCCCCGCGCACAAGTGGCCGAATCCTCTCTACAATCGTCGCTGTGATGCCGCGGCGCGTGCCGTGGTCGCGCACGACGGGGTCAATCATGAGGGGCATCGTTCGCCGTACGGTTTCCAGGCTGTCCAGCCTGGCGCTAGCCTGCGCGTGCATGGCCGCCGTCGCGCCGGCCTTTGCCGAGACCCAGCAACTGGCCCCGCAGCCCGATCCCCCCACCGAATCCCAACCGCCGGCGGCCGCCTCCCCGCAGCCAGATGCCGCACGGAGCGCACCCGCCGACGGCGTGACCGTCATCGACATGAACACCGCGCTCACGCGCCTGATCCGCGCGATGAACGTGAGCCGGCTCATGATCGTCGGCATGGACCGCGCATTCGCGCGCATGCCGGACAAGGTCGGTCCGATTCCCAAGGACAAGCTCGCCGCGTGCGCGCATGCCAAGCTCACGCCCGAGATGCTCGAGCAGGTGGTGCGTCCCGCGTTCGCGCTGACGTTCACCGAGCCGATGCTACCGACCGAACTTTCCGTGGTGTTCGAATCGCGATTCGGTACCAAGATGATCGACCTCGTCATCCAGAACAAGTCCGTCGACCGCAGCAGCTTCACCGCCGACGAGGTCGAGGAAATGAACCGCTTTGCGCAATCGCCCGAAATTTCGGCATTCCTGCGCGACAACGGCTTTGCGCGGCTCATGCGGTCGATCACGCCGTACATCCTGGCTGCCGGCAGCCAGGCGCGCGACGCCTGCGTGCGCGAACTCGTGCCGCGCGAAGTCCCCGTGACCAACCCTCGTCCTGCCTGACGTGTCCCTGCCTGCCGATCCACGCCGCACCAGCGCGGCTTTCTACCTGTATTACGTGTCGCTCTACGCGCCCGTTGCCATCACCATCAGTTTCTTCCCGCTGTGGATCCGCGCGCAGGGCCTGAGCGAGCAGCAGACCGGCCTCGTGCTTGCGCTCGGCGCGGGCCTCGCCGTGCTGGTCAATCCGATGATCGGCGCGATGGCCGATCAGGCCCGCAGCCGCAAGACGATTCTGCTCGCGATGGTGGCGGCCTCCGCGATGAGCGCCGCCATGCTGACCCTCGCCGACGGCTTCGTCGGCGTGCTGCTGGTGTTCCTGGCCACGCGCGCCTGCTCCGCCAGCCTGCTGCCCCTCAGCGAGTCCATCGCCATCGCCGGTGTCGCGCGCCACGGCCTCAACTTCGGCCGCCTGCGCAGCGCGGGCTCGATGGCCGTGGTGGCCATGTCCATCGTGCTCGGCTGGCTCGTCGATCGCGCGGGCACCGACATCATCGCGATCGTGTTCCTCGTGGCCTATATCGCGCAGGGCCTCGTCGGCCTCGCGTTGCCCGGCGATGCCGTGCGCGTGGGCCAGCGCGTGCAGGGGCCGATCATGCAGGTGCTGCGGCGCCCAGGGTTCATGCTGTTCCTGTGCAGCGCCGCGGTATCGCAGGCCTGCCACGGGTTCTTCTACAGCTATGGCGTGCTGTTCTGGAAGCGCGAGGGATTCTCCGGCGCGGCCATCGGCTATCTTTGGGCGCTCGGCGTGGTCGCGGAGATCGTCGTGTTCACCGTGGGCGCACGCATCGTCGCGCGTGCCAGCGCGCCAAGGCTCATCGCCCTGGCGTGCGCGGCGAGCGCGTTGCGCTGGACGCTGATCGGCATGGCGCCGCGCATGGAGGTCGCCGTGATCGCACAGTTGCTGCAGGGCGCGACGCTTGGCTTCACGCAGCTTGGCGCGGCCGAGTACATGCGCTCACGCATGCCGGCCAATGTCCTGTCGAGCAGCACCGGTGTCTATGCGGCATTCACGGGTTTGCTCACCGCAGCGAGCGTCTACGCGGGCAGCTTCCTGTTCGCAAGCGTCGGCGGCCGGGCGTTCCTGTTGCCCGCAGCCTTGTGCGTGGTGGGGATGGCGTCCGCGATGATGCTCGCGCGCTCGCGTGCCGAACGCGCGGCGGACGCGCCCACGCGCGTCACCGCATAAAAAGAAGCCGGGACATCCATGACGGATGTCCCGGCCGTGGGCCTCGTCTTACCTCATTGCGTTGCGACAACCGTGGAGATGTCGCATCGAGGCCCGGGGGGAGCTTCGCAGTTACTGCTGCTTGTTACCTTGCTGCTGGTCGCGCTGATCTTGCTGGCCCTGTTGGCCCTGCTGGCCGCCCTGCTGTTGCGACTGGCCCGGGCGCTGATCCTGGTTGCCCATCTGACCGCCACCCTGACGCTGCTTGTCGTCTTGCATGCCGCCTTGCTGGTTACCGCGCTGACCGGGCTGCTGCGATTGTTCCTGCTGCTTCTGGCCCGATTGGTTCTGGCCCGATTGGGATTGATTTCCCGATTGCTGTCCCTGTTGTCCCATCGCTAGTCTCCATGACGCGGCGAGCATGCCGCGGTCCTTTCGTTGCAAGCGTCGTGCCACGCGGAAGATGTGTGTCCTCTTTCATCTGACAGGCCCGCAGGTAACGCATGCGAGGCATCGCAAGCACCGCGATTTACAACGCGTGCGGTGTTTTTACATGCCAGGCGCCGCGCTCGCTTTCCGATATCCGAACAAGTCCCGTCTGTGCCTGATTTCACGGGTGTCTTCGGGCTGGCCCGGGATTTGCAGTAATGGTCGTAACGGTCTCGTACCGTCGTTGCAAACAATCCCAAGCACTCAGGAGAGAGCCATGAAGAAGACTGCACAGACCCTTCGTATCGTTGCCGTCGCCGCAGCACTCGCCTTCGCTGGCGGTGCTCACGCCCTGGACATGGGCGGTGGTGGTTTCATCAAGGTGGCCACCACCTCGGATAACAGCAAGGCACCGCCTGCCAACAATGCGCCGGGCATGCCGGGCCATACGGAAGGCGACAAGGAAAAGCTGCCTGCCGCCACCACCGATGCCAAGCTCGGCGACAAGGTCGAGAACACGGCCGACAACGCCAAGCAGGGCGTGACGGACGGCGCGCTGACGACCAAGGTCAAGACCAAGCTGCTCGCCACCAAGGACCTCAAGTCCACGGGCATCCACGTCAAGACGAAGGACCGCGTCGTGAACCTGACGGGTACCGTGCCCTCCAAGGAACAGCATGAGCTCGCGCTGAGCACCGTGCGTTCGGTGGAAGGCGTGACCTCGGTCAACGACTCGCTCAAGGTTTCGTCGCGTTAATTCAACCGGATCCTTGATGCGCGGCGCAACATGCCGCGAAGCCGCGACACACGATTGGTGCCGCGGCTTTTTTTCGACCTGATTTTTCCAGTTCGGCAGGACATGGTGTTTCCCGGAAAACACCATTCGTGTGGCACGCCATGACGCAATATGTTCTCAAGCGTTACGGAGAATTTCCATGAGCCACAACCTCGACCACCTGCCCACTGCGGAAGAGGGCGCCGTCTACTCGCCGCTGATGCTGCGGCGTCACCAGATGTACCCCTGCCTGACCGCGGCCGAGATCGAACGCGTGAGCGCGTTCGGCATCCGGCGCGAGTGGGTCGCGGACGACTACGTCGTGCGCACCGGCGGCCCCGGCATGGGCATGATCCTCGTGCTGGCAGGCCATGTGCGCGTGCTGCAGCGTGACGGCCTCGAGCGCGCGGCATTGGTCACCGAGCATGGACCGGGCAATTTCCTTGCAGAGATCGGCCAGTTGTCCGGCAGCCCCGAGCTTGTCGATGGCATTGCGCTCGATGCGGTCACCGCCGTGGTGATACCTCCCGAACGTCTGCGTGCGTTGCTCGTGGCGGAAGCCGAGCTCGGCGAGCGCATCATGCGCGCGCTGATCCTGCGCCGCGCGGCGCTGATCGAGCGCGGACGCGGTCCGATTCTCGTCGGCCGCAGCAACGACTCGCGCATGTCGCTGCTGCAGGCCTTCCTGCGCAGGAACAATCATCCGCATACGGTCATCGACATCGACGCGGACGCCGATGCGGCGCGGATGTTCGCGGCCGATACGTGCGCGCCGCACGATCTGCCGCTGGTCGTGTGCCCGGGCGGCAACCTGCTGCGCCGGCCCGATGCGGGGCAACTGGCCTCGTGCCTCGGCCTGTTGCCGGAGTTCCAGCCCGAGCAGGTCTACGACGTCACGATCGTCGGGGCGGGTCCCGCGGGACTGGCCTCTGCCGTGTACGCCGCGTCGGAGGGGCTATGCGTGACCGTGCTCGATTCACTATCGCCGGGCGGCCAGGCGGGCGCGAGTGCGCGCATCGAGAACTATCTCGGTTTTCCGACGGGCGTGTCCGGGCAGACGCTTGCGAGCCGCGCGTTCGCGCAGGCCCAGAAATTTGGCGCGCATATCGCGATACCGCTCGAGGTGGACCGGCTGCAATGCAGCGGCAGAGGTGACGAGACCCATCAGGTGGTGCTCACGGATGGGCGGTGCATTCGCACGCGCGCCGTGGTGATCGCCTGCGGCGCCGCCTATCGCCGGCCGCCGCTGTCGCGGCTTGCCGAGTTCGAGGGACGGGGCGTCTATTACTGGGCGTCGCCGGTGGAGGCGCGCCTCTGCGCGAAGCAGGAGGTCGTGCTCGTGGGCGGTGGCAATTCGGCGGGGCAGGCCGCGGTGTATCTGGCCACGCATGCCGCGCATGTCCACGTGGTGATTCGCGGTCCGGGACTCGAGCAGAGCATGTCGCGCTATCTGATCGACCGGATCGCCGCGCAGCCCAATATCACCGTCCATTGTCATACGGAAGTGGAGGCGCTGGGCGGCGCGCATCAGCTGGACGACGTGACGCTGCGCCATCGCGACACCGACGTGCGTACGCATATGGCCGTGCGCCACGTCTTCCTGTTCACGGGTGCCGAGCCGAATTCGCGGTGGCTGCGCGATTGCGATATCCGGCTCGATGCAAAGGGCTTCGTGGTGACCGGGTTCGATGCCGAGCGGGGACAGGCGGGCAGCGGCTCGCTGCAGACGAGCGTGCCCGGCATCTTTGCCGTGGGCGACGTGCGGTCGGGGTCGACCAAGCGCGTGGCTACGGCAGTGGGCGAGGGCGCGGCCGTGGTGTCGCAGATCCACGCCTACCTCGCCGCGCACGCCATGGTCTGAAGCGAAGGGCTTTCCTCAGGGCATGCCGAGCAGCGGCAGACGGATGACGATGCGCGCGCCGCCTTCGCGCGGCCGCTCCGCACGGATATTGCCGCCATGCGCATGCGCGATGGTGCGGCAGATGGCGAGTCCCATGCCCATGCCGTCCGGCCGCGTCGTATAGAACGCATCGAACATGCGTGCCATGACGGCGTCGTCGAGGCCCGGGCCATTGTCCTGGACGGCGATCTCGGCCTCGCGGCCCACGCGGGCGAGCGTCACGCGCAGCCGCCTGCTGTCGTCGGCCGGACGCGCCATCGCCATGGCCTGTATGGCATTCATCAGCACGTTGACGAGCACCTGCTGCAGCGGCACGCGTTCGCCGAGCAACCGCAGGTCGTCGCGCGGCAGCATGGTCTCCACGGCGATGCGATGGCGGTCGAACTCATGGTCGAGCCATGCCAGGCACTCGCGCGTGAGGGCATTCAGCACGAGGGTCTCGGGCGCCCCCGGCTTGTCGCTCGCCATGGCGCGAAAGCGCGTCACCACCTCCATCGCGCGGTCGGCGTCGACGATCAGGCGCTCGATGGCGGCGATGGCCTCGGGCACGTCCGGCTGCGAGAGCCGCAACCAGCGCAGGGCGGCATGGCCACGCATCACGCTCGCGGAGATCGGCTGCAGCACGTCATGGACCACGGTCGCGCAGAGTTCGCCAAGCATCGACACGCGTGCCCCGCGCAGCGCGGCGCGCTCTTCGGGCGTGAGCAGAGGTCGGGTCGGTGTGGTCATGGGGGATGTCATGCCGGCCTCGTGGCCTCGTGTGGGTTGGGTGCGGCGATGTTACGAGGACGCCGGACGCACGGTAAATGACAGATATCCCTGTATTACTGCCGACTGCGTCCCGACGGCGATTATCCGCAAGGTGTAGGACCTCCGTCCATTGGACGGCAGCCACGCGGGCGTCGCGCTGCTAGATTTCGCGCCATGCCTCGCTCCCGGCGAGGGATACGATGATTGTTGCGCGTACGGAAACTTGAACGTCCCGGTTTCCGTCTTGACGCGTATTTTCACGATACCTAGACTCCATCGACGTAACAATTGCAGTCTGGAGTCTCGCCGTGAATCCCTCGTTTCTCCTCCCGTCACGCGAGCGCGTCCTGCCCGATGCGCTCGTCTATATCGTTGACGACGACCCCCATATGAATGGCGCGCTCGCGGACCTGCTGAGGTCGGTCGGCATTGCCTCGCGCGGCTTTCTTGCCGCGCAGGAGTTTCTGCAGAGCGAGCTCGAGGACCTGCCGGGCTGCCTTGTCCTCGACGTCAGGCTGCGGGGCACCAACGGCCTGGATCTGCAGGAACATTTAAGGCTGCACGGTATCGACCTGCCGATCATCTTTATCACGGCGCATGGCGATATCGAGATGTCCGTTCGCGCGATGAAGGCAGGCGCGCATGACTTTCTGACCAAACCGTTCCGCGATCAGGTGTTCCTCGATGCGGTGTCCGGCGCCATCGAGGCGGACCGCTGCAAGCGCGCCACGTTCCGGTGCGGACTCGACCTGCGCGCGCGATTCTCGACGCTGAGCGACCGGGAGCGCGAGGTGATGCTGCTGGCGGCGTCGGGACTCATGAACAAGCAGATCGCGGGCCGTATCGGCATCAGCGAGGTCACGATCAAGATCCATCGCAGCAAGGCCATGCGCAAGATGGCCGCGCGCACGTTCGCCGATCTGGTGAAGATGGTCCACGAACTGGGCGATGCGGCGGCGCGGCAGGAACCCGCATTTGCGGTGCCGCGCGCCACCGCGATGCCGGCCGCGCGCGCGGCCGGCTGACATCGCGGTGCCGGCTATTGCCGGTGCGTGCGGTGCAGGTCGTGCGTGACGAACGGCGCGTCGTGCGTCGGCATGGCGAGCCACTCGGGATGGCGCAGCGTTTCGCGGATATCCTCCAGGCCGCTCTGCCAATGCTCGCGCATCGTCAGCGGGCCGAACTGGAAGTCTTTGGCGTTGCCCTCGAACGGCTTGTCGCGATAGATCATCTGGATGACGTTGCGCCGCGCCGTGCAGGCATAGGCCGCCGCATCGCGGTAGCCCGCGCTATCGCGCTTGCTGGCCGGCACCAGCGCCATCACGTCATTGAGCATCTGCCGGAAGCGCTGCTGCTCCGCCATGTAGTCGGTGATCGCGCGCGTGCGGCTCGAGTACTGCACGTCCTTCTGTCGCGTCGCCACGTCCATCAGGTTGTCGGGCAGCGCGCCGCGCGCGCTCCACAGGTCCACCTGAAAGATCAGCGCATCGCGGCGCGGCTTGGCCCGTAGTACTTCCGACAGCGGTGTGTTGGAAACCAGTCCACCGTCCCAATAGTGCTCGCCGTCGATCTCCACGGCGGGAAAGCCAGGAGGCAACGCACCCGATGCCATGAAGTGCTCGGCGCGCAGACGGGTCTCGGTATTGTCGAAGTAGGTCAGATTGCCCGTGCGCACGTTCACCGCGCCGACCGAGACTCGCATCTCCTGATGGCGATTGATGCGGTCGAAGTCAACAAAGCGCTCGAGCGTGGCCTTGAGCGGCGCGGTATCGTAGTAGCTCGCCCCGGCCGCGCCGTTGCCCGGCGCGAACGGCAGCGGCCAGGCGCGCGGATGAAAGAAGCCGCGCTGGCCCTCGAGGAGCGCGCGGCTTGCCTCCAGGCCGTCGAACCACACCCGCAGCGTATCGGGCCAGTGCGCGGCGCCGTCGGCGATCAGGTCGTAAGGGAACAGGCTCGGCAGCCACGGCTGACGGCAGATATGGGTCCAGAACGCTCGCAGCTGGGCCACGCGGTCCTCGGGAGCATTGCCCGCGATGACCGCGGCATTGAGGGCGCCGATCGAAATGCCGGCCACCCAGTTGGGCGCGATGCCGCCCGCGGCCAGTCCCTCGTAGACGCCCGCCTGATAGGATCCGAGCGCGCCGCCGCCCTGCAGCACGAGCGCCCTGACGGGGTAGGCATCGTGCGCGGCGGCGATCTTGCGCGCAAGGGTGTCCGCGGCCGCGCGGGGCGGCCGTTGCTGAACCATCGACATGGATTGCTCCTTGGTCTTGTAGGGCCGCCGCGCGCGTCCCTGCGGAACCGATGGCGCGCGGCGCGCGCGCTTACTGCATGTACCAGCCGTGGCTGACCACGAAGGACTGGCCGGTCAGTGCCTGCGACGGGAACGCGCAGAGGAACAGCGCCGTCTGTGCGACATCCTCGACGGTCGTGAACACGCCATCGACGGTGCCGCCCAGCATCACGCGGCGCACGACTTCCTCTTCGCTGATATTGAGTTCCTTCGCCTGTTCGGGAATCTGCTTGTCGACGAGCGGCGTGCGCACGAAGCCCGGGCAGATCACGTGCGAACGCACGTTGCGCTCGCCGCCTTCCTTGGCGAGCACGCGCGCCAGGCCGAGCAGCCCGTGCTTGGCCGTGACATAAGCGCTCTTGAGCGGCGATGCTTCATGGGAGTGGACCGAGCCCATGTAGATGACCGTGCCGCCGCGCTTGGGATCCTTGTACATATGACGCAGCGCGGCGCGCGTGGTCAGGAACGCGCCATCGACGTGAATCGCCTGCATCTTCTTCCAGTCCGCGAAGCTGTACTTCTCGATCGGGTTCACGATCTGGATGCCCGCATTGGAGATGAGGATGTCGAGTCCGCCGAACGCTTCCGCCACCTTGTCGGTGGCTTCGTCCACCGCCTGCTCGTTGGTCACGTCCATGGCGATGGGCAGGGCACGGCCGCCCGCGCGCTCGATTTCCTCGGCGGTGGCGCGCGCGGCGTCGAGGTTGAGGTCGGCGATGGCGACGGCCGCGCCTTCGCGCGCGAGCAATTCGGCGATAGCCTTGCCGATGCCGCTTGCGGCGCCGGTCACGATGGCGGACTTGTTCTGGAGTTTCATGATGTGGCCTTCAGGTGAACTTCAGGTGAGAAGAGACGCGCGAACGCGGTCATGCCAGGTAATCGAATGCAACCTCGCCGAGACCGAGCGTGAGGTCCGCGACATAATGCTTCGCGCCGATGACTTCGAGTACCGGCAGCGATGCGACGGGAGCCAGCGCATGCGGCGCCAGCGAGAGGGCTGCGGGGCCCGTCCATGCCCCCTTCATCTGCACGTCCTTGAGAAAGTAGCAGACGAGTTCGAGAATCCGCGGCGATCCATCGACATGCGGAATGATCTTGAGCAAATAATTGGGCGTTTCCGAAAGCGAGCGCCCAAGCGCCTCCTTGTCGATTTCGCGGTGCTTGTAGCCCATGGTGCCCGTTGCCACGCGCACGGGGCCGTAGTCGAGCGTACCCACCAGCGTGTCGGTATGCACGGCGAGCTTGGGGCTGGCGAGCTTCTTGGGAAAGCCCCACAATTCCCGGCCGCCCGCGAGCGGGGGATGGTCGTCGAGAAACATCGCATGCGTGTAGCTGCCCGCGCGGCCCTCGTAGCTCACCGGAATGACCTGTCCGGATTCGGTGTAGTCGCCAAAACCCGTGGAATCGGGCATGCGGATGAACTCGTAGTGCACGATCGGATCGGTGATCTCCAGCGGCTCCGGCACCGCCGCGCGCAACAGCGCGGGATCGGTACGGTACGTAATGACGAAGAACTCGCGATCGATGAAGCGGTACGGGCCCATCGGATAGGCAGGGCTACATAGCGGCGTCGCGAAGGCGCGCTCGCGGATCGTCTTGATTTCCATGGGTAACGGTCCTCAGGGTGATGTCGCAGATGGGTGACTCACGAATCGCGGGCAACGCCGTGGCGCATGCCGGCACGATGCGATCCATTGTGGGAGCGCGAACGATGGATCGCCATCACACCTATGGGTGACTCGCTCCGCCGTACTGTGTGCGGCATGATGCGCCTGAGCTTGCAGAATCTTTCAATTGGCCTACGATCCAGACAACCCTGCCCGTCCCGTCATGTCCATCGCCACCCTTCCGACGCTTGCGGCGCCGCGTCGCATCCTGTTTGTCACATTTCCGAAGTTCGGGCTGCTCGACCTCAGCGGTCCCCAGACCGTGTTCTGGTGCGCGACAAATCTGGCGCAGGCACGGGGGTTGCCCGGTTATGACTGCCATACGGTCAGCATCGGTGGCGGCATCGTTCGGTCGATAGAGGGTGTGGTCCTGCATACCGAGGATGTCGGGCAATATCAGCCGCGCGACGTGGACACCGTGATCGTGCCCGGGACGCCCGAGATCCTCGAGGTGGTCGATGCTTCGGCGCACCTCGTGCACTGGCTGCGGCAGACCGCCGGCATCGTGCGGCGTACCGCGTCGGTGTGCACCGGTGCGTTCTTCCTTGGCGAAGCGGGGTTGCTGCAGGGCCGCCGCGCCACGACGCACTGGATCAATATCGACGACCTCGCGACGCGCTTCCCCGGCATCACGGTCGACCGGAACGCGATCTTCGTGCAGCAGGATCCGGTCTGGACCTCGGCCGGCGTCACGGCGGGTATCGACCTCGCGCTGGCGCTCGTCGAGGCGGACCTCGGGCATGACATCGCGCTGGCCGTGGCCAAGCAGCTCGTCGTGTACCTGAAGCGGCCGGCGGAGCAGCCACAGCTCAGCGAAATGCTCAAGGCACAGGTCCGGGACACGCCCGCGTTCGATGGCTTGCACCTCTGGATCCTCGACAATCTCGGCGACGAGGCGCTGACCGTGGACCGCATGGCCGCGCGCGTGAACATGAGCCCGCGCAATTTTGCGCGCGCCTACAAGGAGAAGGTCGGCCGCACGCCAGCCAAGGCGGTCGAGCATTTCCGCGTGGAAGCGGCCTGCCGCCTGCTGCGCGCATCGGAGCGTTCGATCGACCAGATCGCGCACGCCTGCGGCTTCGGCGACGAGGAACGCATGCGTGTCACATTCCGCCGTCATATGGGATTGTCGCCGTCCGAGTATCGTCAAGACGGTATCGAGGACGTTCCAGTGTCGTTCGGCATGCAACGCTGACCAATACCCCTGAAATCCTGCCAATCTGCGCGGGTGACATTGCCTTTGTGTGAATGCATTAGCAGAATGATTCGCATGTCGTGCAAAACCGTTACCCGTATGGACGTCCAGCGCTTGCAGCGCGTGCTGGATCACGTCGATGCCAATTTGGAAAGACATGTCAGCCTCGATGAGCTGGCCGCCATCGCCTGCCTGAGCCGCTTCCGCTGGTCGATATCCGCGATGGCCCTCAATTTGTTTCCCGTCATGTGACACAAGAGAGCAATCTGGGCATACGTGTTTTGAGGGAAACAATGGAGAATGAGTCAAGTATCGAAACTCGCGCCCGGCCTGCCACGGAATCGGTCGCTATCCGGGGTGTCCCATCCATGAATGCAACAATCCGTCCGGCAATCACAGCGCCCGCGGTCGCCATGGCCGCCGTCGCGGACGTGGAAGAGATCGTTGCATTCGGCGCGTTCCGATTGTTTCCCACGCAGCGACGTCTCGAGCGCGACGGCCTGTGTGTGCCGCTGAGCAGCCGCGCGATGGATATCCTGATCGCGTTGCTGGAGCGCGCGGGCGATGTCGTCGACAAGCGCGAGCTGATGGCACGTGCGTGGCGCAACATGGTGGTCGATGACAGCAACCTGCGCGTGCATATCGCGGGCCTGCGCAGGATGCTCGACGATGGCGACGGTGGGGCGCGCTACGTGACCAACGTGCCGGGACGCGGCTACTGCTTCGTGGGACAGATCACGCGTGTCCGCGCGTCGCATCGCGATGCGCCCGACACGGAGTGCGCCGCCGCACCGCGCGATGCCGGCACGGATCGCGGCGCCATGGGTGGCATCGCCACCCGGCCCGCGCCTGCGGTGGAGCAGCCGTTGCCGCCACGTCTGGCGCGCATGCTGGGGCGCGGCGAAGCCGTGGGGCATATCGCGGCGGCTTTGCGCGTGCATCGCTTCATGTCGATCGTCGGCCCTGGCGGTATCGGCAAGACGACCGTGGCGGTGGCCATCGCGCATGACGTTGCATCGGGTTGCGGCGCGGCCACGTCCTTTATCGACCTCGGCGCGCACACCGATGGCGACGCGCTGCGGCACGCATTGCAGGCGTTCGCCGACGCGTTGCCGGATGCGCCCGTGCTGATCGTGCTCGACAACTGCGAGCACGTGCTGTGCACAGTGGCGTCGTTCGCGGAACGGCTGGTCGCGCGATCGCGGAACCATCATGTGCTGGCCACGAGCCGCGAGGCATTGCGTGCCGAAGGCGAGCACGTCTACCGCCTGCCGCCGCTGGCGAGCCCGCCGCCGGACGCGCCGTTCACGGCCGCGCAGGCGCAGGCCTATCCCGCGGTGCAACTGTTTCTCGAACGTGCCGAGGCCAACGGTCATCCCATCGCGATGACCGACAGCGAGGCGCATCAGGTGGCCGCGATCTGCCGGCGCCTCGATGGCGTGCCGCTCGCGATCGAGCTTGCGGCCTGCCGCGTTGGGGCATTCGGCATCGACGGCACCGCGGCGCTGCTCGATACCCGCTTTCTGCTGCAATGGCAGGGGCGCCGCACGGCGCCGCCGCGCCATCGGACGCTGGGCGCGCTGCTCGACTGGAGTCACGATCTGCTCTCCGATGTCGAGCGCAAGGTATTCCTGCGGCTGGCGCTGTTCGGGGATGCCTTCGCACTGGAGACCGCGCTCGACGCGCTCTGCGTGGTCGATGGCGAGCGCGCCGACGTGGTCGATGCGATCGACAGCCTCGTCGCGAAATCGCTGCTGTCCGCCACGCAGTTGGAAGACGAATCGGTGCGCTACCGGCTGCCCGCACACACGCGGATCTATGCCGCCGAGAAAGCGGGCTCGCAAGGGGAGCACCCGCGGCACGCGGACACGCACGCCGCCGAGCGCGTTCCGGCGCGCGACCTGCCGCTTGCCGAGGCCGGCTGAGCGGCGGGGTGCCCGATCATGACGCCTGCTCGCGGCGGCGCGGTTCCAGTGTGCCGACGAGCACGCCGAGCACGATCAGTGCGCTGGCCGTGAAGATCAGCGGCCAGTTGGTGTGCGTGTCGCGCAGCGTGAGGGCCAGCCCGAGCATCGACAGCACGGGCGTGGCATAGGCCACGGTGCCGATTTTCGCGGCATCGCCGGCGCGCATCGCGCGATCCCATAGCACGAAGGCGTACCCGAGCGGGCCGAGGCCGATTGCGGCCATGGCGATCCAGTTGGCGCCGGTTGGCACGTAGCGCGCCTCGAAGGCGAAATGCCCCGCCAGCGCCAGCAGCCCCGCGCCGAGGCAGAACCCGCCGACCGCCCACGACGAATAAGGCGGCAGCCACCGCGAGCCGAGCGAATAGATGGCCCACGTCAGCGCGGCAACGGCCGCGCAGGCGTAGCCGGCCAGCTGCGTCATCGTGAATGCGGCGCTGCCGCCCGACGGCTGGATGGCGAGTGCACAGCCGGCGAACGCGATGCCGCAGCCGAGCCATGCACGCAGCCGCGGTGTCGCGATTGCGGCTGCGGCCGACGTCGCACGACGGCCGACAAAGCCAGACAGCATCACCATCAGCAGCGGCCACAGGTAGTTGATCAGGTTCGCCTCGGCCACGGGCGCGAGCCGGAACGCGCCGATCAGGCACACGTGATAGACGAACAGGCATCCGGCGCCGAATGCCCAGGTGCGCACGGGCACGCGCCACGCGCGCATGCGCGGCAGCGAGACGAGGCTGCCGATGCAGAGCGAAATGCCCGTGAGCAGCCAGGGCGGCACGTCGCGCGCCTGACCGACCATCGAGGCGAATGCAGCCCAGAGAACGATGGCGCCGAGGGCGCACAGCCATGCGGCGAGACTCAAATTTTTCTCCAGGTAGGCGGATACTGCGGATCGTAGTCGCTGAGGCATGCAAGGTTCAGCGCGCGGATGCGATCGGTCACGAAGTCGATGAACACGCGGATGCGCGTGGGCAAGTGCTGCCGGCTCAGGTAGCAGACGTAGTGGCCGCGATCGTCGGGCGCGTGGCGGGCCAGCGCGATGACGAGCGATCCGGCGGTCAGGTGGTCGCAGATCTGATAGCCCGCCATCTGCGCGATGCCATGGCCGTCCAGCACGGCTTGCAGGACGAGATCCGCGTCATTGAACGTGAGCGAGCCGCGCGGCTGGTATTTGCGCGTCTCGCCCGACACCTTGAACTCCCATTCGAAGATGCGGCCGTTCGCAAAACGGAAGTTGACGCAGTTGTGATCGGCAAGGTCGTCGAGGGTCTCGGGCAGGCCGTGCTCGCTGGCATACTGCTTCGACGCGCACAAGGCCATCTGCATGGGGATGATCTGACGCGCGATGATGCTCGAGTCCTCGATGCGGCCGTTGCGAAACGCCACGTCGATGCGATCCGCGGCGAAATCGGTGTGGCGGTCGTCGAGCAGCAGGTCGATCGCGATCTCCGGGTAGCGGCCGCGGAATTCCGCGAGCAGCGGTGCCACGACCTTGCGGCCGAAGCCCACCGTCGCGCTGATGCGCAGCAGTCCCGACGGCGGCCCCTCGCGGAGTTCGCGCATGTCGTTCATCGCCTCGACGATGCGCTCCACGCCCTGGTGGCAGTTCTCGAAGAACAGCTCGCCTTCGCGCGTGAGCCGCGTGGAGCGCGTGGTGCGCAGGAAGAGCCGGGTGTGAAGCTGGTCTTCCAGCCGCTGCACGCTGCGGCTGACCGCGGAGCGGCCAATGCCGAGGCGCTCGCCAGCCTTGGCGAAGCTGCCTTCGCGCACGACGGCGATAAAGGCCATGACGCCCGCGTAGCTCGTCGCGAAGCTGGCGGACAGGGCGTCCATGCCCGCGTCCGGCGAGGTGGTGTGCGAGGTGGCGTGCGAGGTGGCGTGCGAGGTGGCGTGCGAGGTGGCGCGCGAAGATTCAGTGAGTCTCATGGGTACCGGCACATCGACAGGAGTATCGAGCCGATTGTTGCCGCGGCCTTGCCCCGTGCGCGGTGGCGCTAACGAGGATTTACAACGCTTAACGGGTCCCGAATGCGTGGCTCACGCCGTGCCGATGCCCGCCCCGCGGCTGTACCGCCAGTGTGATGCTCGGAATGCCCTGCCGTGTCATTTTGGAGTAAGGACACACGCGCTCCGCATTGCGCACGAGTTCTTCAGCCACCGCGAACTCGACATCCGGCAGGTGAATCTCCACGTCCGCGGTAAGCATGAAGAGTCCGTCCACGGGATCGCGTCCAAAGGTCACGGTGACATCGACGGTCATATTGGGCACGGCGATGGAAGCGCGGGCCGCGAGCAGATGCAGCACGCCATGGAAGCATGCCGCATAGCCGGCCGCGAACAACTGCTCGGGATTCGTCCCCCCGCCTGGCCCGCCCAGCGCCTTCGGCATGCGCAGCGCCAGCTGGAGCATGCCGTCGTCGGACTGCGCGATGCCGGAGGCCCGCCCATGTTCGGTGGTGCCGCCGGCCACCGTGACCCGGGTAGCGTAGAGCGGCTTGAATGCCTCCCCCCGGTATCGCTCGAGCAGCGAAGTGGGTGGGGGTGTCAGGGTTGTCATGTTGTAAGCCGTAATGAGGCCGAGCCGAGTTTCAATGCTAGGCGGGGGGCGAGGCGATGACTAGCGCATGCGAGGGACGCAGTATGTTGCATCGCCGGCACCAATGTATTGCGGCCGGGGCGGTGTCAGGCGGCTTTTCTGACGGTCGGCTTTCGGGCGGGGGTCTTGTTGGCGGCAACCTTCCTGGGGGCGGCCTCCCTTGCGGCCTTTTTTGCGGCTGGCTTTGCCGCTCTATTTGCCGCGACTTCCTTTGCAGCGACTTTCTTTGTCGCGACTTTCTTTGCAGAGGCCTTTTTTGCAGCGACCTTCGTTGCAGCCGCCTTCGTTGCAGCCACCTTCGTTGCAGCCACCTTCTTTGCGGCGGCCTTCTTCGCGGCGGCCCCCTTTGCCGCGGCCTTCTTTGCCGGGGTCTTCTCCGCAGCCGGGGCCTTCCCCGCAGCCGGGCTCTTCTCCGCAGCCGGGGCCTTCTCTTCGGCTCGCTTCCCTCGCTTGCCGAGGCTATCCCGCAGCAACGCCATCATGTCGATGACCTTGGCACCCTTGCCGGCAGGTGCGGTGTCCTTGCTCGCCGGCGTGAGCAACTGCGTGTTGCCGGACTTGATCTTGGCGTCGATCACGGCCATCAGGTCGTCGCGATAGGTATCGCGGTATTGCTCGGGCGACCAGTCCTCGCTCATGTCCTCCACGAGCTTTTCGGCCATCTCGACCTCGCGCGCGGAGGCGCCCTGCTTGCCCCCCTTGGGCAGCGCAAGGTCCTCGATCGGCAGCACCTCGTCGGCGAACCGCATCGTATTGAGCACCAACGCCTTGCCGGAGACGAGTAGGGCCGCCAGATGCTGGCGGTTGCGCAGCACGACCATCGCCAGCGCGGCGCGGCCCGTGCGGCGCATCGTTTCATGCAGCAGCGCGTACCCGCGCTCGCCGCGCTTGTCGGGTTCGAGGTAGTAGGGCGTCTCGAAGTAGTAGGGGGGAATGCTCGCCGCGTCGACAAAGCTGACGATATCGACGGTCTGCGTGGCTTCGACGTTGGCCTGCCGGAAGTCCTCGTCGCTCAGGACGACGTACTCGTCCTTCTCGTACGCATACCCCTTGACGATGTCGTCGCTCTCCACGGGCTTGCCCGTGTGCTTGTTGATGCGCTGATACCCGATGGGCGCCATGTCGCGCTTGTCGAGCATGTCCAGGTCCAGCGTGTGCGTGCGCGATGCCGGCTTGAGGGACACCGGAATATTGACGAGGCCGAAACTGATGGCGCCCTTCCAGATGATGCGCGACATGGCGGCCCTCCTACGCGCGTTGCGGCGGCGGCGGGGGCACGTCTCCCGGGGGCGGATCGCTGACAGGATCGGCCGGCATATCGGGCGGTGCCTCGGGCGGCGGCACTTCCGGCGGGGGTGGGGTGATATCGGGTTCAGGCGTAATGTGCAACGTCAACTCCTTGGTATCGGTGAGCGGCGGATGGCGCTGGCTCAGGCATCGAGTTCGTCCAGCAAACGGGTGATGGCATCGAGGTCGGCCGGCTTGACCAGATGGAGGTCGAAGCCGGCGGCCCGCGTACGGCGGCGGTCGTCGGGCTGGCCGAAGCCGGTCAGCGCCACAAGCCGCGCGTTGCGCAGTTCGGGAATCTCACGCAGGCGCCGCGCGGTTTCGAAGCCGTCCATGGCGGGCATGCCGAGGTCCAGCAGCACGACGTCGGGACGCACGCTCGCGGCCTGGTCCACGGCGGTCTGGCCATCCGAGGCCGTGACCACCGTATGGCCGAGCGTCTGCAGCGTCATCGTCATGGCTTCCAGCGCATCCACGTTGTCATCGACGAGCATGATCGTGTGGGCGGTGCTGGCCTGCATGCGCGGCTTGCCCGCCGACGGCTGCCAGTTCTGCCACGGCTCCACGGGCAGCTCGACGATAAACGTGCTGCCACGGCCCGGTCCCGGGCTTTCCGCCGAGACGCGCCCGCCGTGCAGCACCACGAGTTTCTGCACGAGCGTCAGGCCGATGCCGGGACCTTCGCGCGCCGCGAGGTTGTCGGGATGGCCGTCGTCGTCCTGCAATGCGCTCGCGGCGACCTGATCGTCATGCTCGGCGAGTGCCTGCGATTCCTCTGCATCGTTTAGCTGGCCGTTGCCGTTGTCATGCACGGCGGGGGCGAGCGGGTCGAACAGCTGCCGCTGCAGCATGGTGGAAAGGCCCGCGCCATTGTCGGACACGCGCACGGCGACCCGGTCACCGTTCGGCGAGCTGACCACGGAGGCCGTGACGGACAGTGCGCCGCCTTCGGGCGTGTACTTGGCCGCGTTGTGCAGCAGGTTCGCGAAGATCTGCGTCAGCCGGACCATGTCGCCGCAGACCGGCAGCGGCTGCTCGGGCAGCGACAGGCGCAGCGTATGGCGGCGCGTCTCGAGCAGCGGTCGCACCGTTTCCACGGCCGTGTTCAGCGCGCTGCGCAACTCGACGAGGTCGCGCCGCAGCGTGATCTTGCCCTGGTTGAAGCGCGACACGTCCAGCAAGTCATCGACGAGGCGCGTGAGGTGGCGCAACTGCCGGCCGATGATGTCGCGCGCGCGGAACATGTCTTCGCGCGAGGGCGCGCCGCGTTGGAGCAGGTCCACCGCGCTGCGCATCGGCGCGAGCGGGTTGCGCAGTTCGTGCGCGAGCATCGCGAGGAATTCGTCCTTGCGGCGCTCTTCGTTATGGAGCGCGCGTTCGGCGCGGTTGTGCCGCGTGACGTCCTGGCAGATGCCCGCCACGCGCAGGCAGCGCCCATCGGCGCCGCGCACGGGAAACGCCCGCATATGGACTTCGCGGATTTCGCCGGTGGGCCGCTCGAGCTGGAATTCGGTATCGAGCCGGCCATCGCGCAGCATGGCATCCCACTCGCTGCTCATGCGGTCGCGCTCTTCGGGGACGACCCAATCGACCCAGCGCTTCGGTTCCTGCTGGATGGCGCCGACGGGGCGGCCCCAGAGCGCTTCGAACGACGGGCTCACGAACAGGAATCGCCGCGCGGCGGGATCGAAGATCCAGACCACGTCGGCCAGCGACTCGGCCAGCTGGCGGAACAGGTCCTCGTTCTCGTGCAGCGCCTGCGACGTACGGCTATACGCATCCTCCGCGCCCCGCATGCGCAGCAGCGCGTTGATGCTGGAGACCAGTTCCTCGGGCTCCACGGGTTCCACGAGGAAACTGTCGGCGCCGCCATTGAGCGCCTGCGCGCGCCGGTGCGAGTCGGTGACCCCCGGCGAGGTCAGCAGCACGAGGCTGCGCGCGGTCTGCGCATCGGCCTTGATGAGCCGGCAGACCTCGAGGCCGTCGATATCGGGCAACCGCGTGCCGAGGAGCACGAGGTCCGGCGAATGCTGGCGTACGAGCGACAGCGCCGCCTGTCCGGACGATGCCTCGAGCACCGTGAAATCGGCGCGATGGAGGATTCGGCTTTTCACATAGCGCGGCCCCTCGCGATCCTCGACGTTGAGGATCAACGGACGACGGGTGGCAGCGGTCGTGGCGGCGGAGGGTGTCGGCGCGTGTGTGGACGTAGTCATGGCAAGCGGGCGGCGCAGGACGTCGCGGTAGCGGAAGCGGCGATCAAGAAAGTACGAGGAGTGCGATGTATTGTTGTCGTCACGTCAAAAACAGTAGAAAGTGCCTGGGACCGCTCGGGACGGTCGATGTTGTAAAAATTACCCGTTTGGCGCACCGTTGCCTTGTAATTTTTGTATCGCGCGTCAACGCGTCGCCGGCCGGCGCATGGGCCCCTTCAGCCACGTGGCATGGCGGGCTGGCGCGGGTTTGGACGGGCCTGACGGGTGGTGTCTCATGGTTTCGCCTCGTTGCTCGGGCCGGAAATGGCATACGTTTTCCGACCGGAGTGGCAAGAAGCGTGCCGCGCGCCTCAGACCCGCTGACAGACGGACGCCTACAGCGGAAGTCGGGGGGCGGTCAGGCGTCGGCGAGCAGCTTTCGGGCGCGCGTCAGCGTCTGGCGGACCTTGTCGTGGCCGGCCCACGGGTCGTGGCGCGCCAGCGCGTCGAGCCGGTCGGCGACATTGGCGATGGTCCATTGCGCCGACGAGGTCAGTTCGTCGAGCTCATCCCAGGCCACGGGAATGGAGACGCCGAGGCCGGGCCGCGCGCGTGCGGAAAACGCGGCGGCGGTGGTAGCCCCGACACCATTGCGCAGGTAATCGATGAAAATCTTGCCAACACGGTTACGCGGGCCGCTCTTGACGACAAAGCGGTCCGGAATGGTGGTCGCCATATGCCGGACCACGTCCTGCGCGAAGTCGCGGACCTCGTCCCACCCGGCGCGCGCGGCAATCGGCACCACCACGTGCAGGCCCTTGCCGCCGCTCGTCTTCAGGAAGCTTTGCAGGCCCAGCGTGTCCAGCAGCGTTTTCACCAGATGCGCGGCTTCCTGGATGCGGGGCCATTCGACGCCTTCGCCGGGATCGATGTCGAACACGACGCGATCGGGCTTGTCGATCGTCTTCGCGCGCGCGTTCCAGGTGTGGAATTCCACGACATTGAGTTGCGCCACGGCGACGATGGCCGTCTCGGAGGCGATCTCCAGCAGCGGCGGATGGCCGGGCCACAGTTTGGGATCGAGCGCGTTGACGCCATCGATATCGAGCGTATCGCCGTGGCGCTGGAAGAATTGCTGGCCATCGATGCCGGCGGGCGCGCGCACCAGGGCGATGGGGCGGCCCTTGAGGTACGGCAGCATCAGTCCCGCGGCGCTGGCGTAATAGCGCACGAGGTCGCCCTTGGTGAGGCCCGTGGAGGCATCGATCACGCGGTCGGCGTGGCTGATGACGATCTTGCCGAGTCTTGCATCGGATTTGCGGCCGGCCGCCTTCGCTGCCGTGCCCGATCGCTTCGCTACCTTCGATGCCGTCACAGGTTTCTCCACGGAGACCGCGCCCGCGGGCTTGTCGGTGCGCAGCCCATGAAACACCGAATGCCGCACGCGGCCATCCTTGGTCCACGCGCCGAACGCCACTTCGGCGACGAGCTTCGGCTTGACCCAATGGCCCTTGACGCCGCGGGGCAGATCCGCGAACGGCGTGGTGTCCGCGGCCAGCGCGTCGAGTTGCTTGCGCAGGCTGTCGAGCAGCGCCGTATCGAAGCCCGTGCCCACGTTGCCCGCATAACGGAGCTTGCCATTGGCATCGTGCACGCCGAGCAGCAGCGAGCCGAGTCCGTTGCGGCTGCCCTTGGGATCGGTAAAGCCCCCGATCACGAACTCCTGCCGCAGCGTGCATTTGAGCTTGATCCACGTGTTCGCGCGCGTGTTGACGTAGGGCGCATCCACGCGCTTGCCGATCACGCCTTCGAGCTTCATGCGGCAGGCGGCTTCCAGCATCTCGTGCGGATCGACGTCGTGGCTTTCGCTGAAGCGCAGGCGCGGCGCGGTATTGTTCTCCATCAGCCGCCCCAGCAACGCCCGGCGCTCGCTCAGCGGCACCGCGCGCAGATCGTGGCCCGCATAGTAGGGCAGGTCGAACAGGTAGTACTGGATGGCGTCGACGCGCGAGGTCTCGAACGCATTCTGCAGCGCCTGGAAGTCGGTAGCGCCATTGGCATCCACGACCACGATCTCGCCGTCGAGCCACCCGTCGGGCAGGCCGAGCGTGCGGACTTCCGCCGCGAGCGAGCGAAGCTTGCTGGTCCAGTCGTTGCCGTTGCGCGTGAACAGCCGCACGTCGTCGCCATCGACGCGCGCGAGCAGGCGATAGCCGTCGAACTTGATCTCGTACTGCCAATCGCCCTGCGCGGGCGGGGCATCGACCAGCGTCGCGAGCTGCGGGGCGAACGCCAGCGGCAGCGTGGCCTGCTTCGCATGCCTTGCCACGGCGTCGGGCAGGGCGACGGCCTTCGCCTTCTTCGCGCGTGCCGGCTTGCCCGACTTGCCGTCGGTCACCGCCTTCGCCGTTCCGGCGAGCACGCTGTCCGGCAATGCCTCCACGACGTCGAAGTCCGATGCCGCGCGCGCGAGTTCGTCGCGCTCCTTGATCAGCAGCCATGCATCCTGGTCGCGCTGCCGCTTGCCACCCATGCGCACGAGCGTCCAGTGGCCCTGCATCTTTTCGCCGCGCAGTTCGAACTTGAGCTTGCCATCGCGATAGCCCTGTTCGGGATCGGTATCGGGAATCCACACGCCGCGGTCCCATACGATGACGGTCCCCGCGCCATAGTGCCCGGCGGGAATCACGCCCTCGAAATTCGCATAGTCGAGCGGATGGTCTTCGACGTGGACGGCCATGCGCTTGTCGGCCGGATCGTAGCTCGGACCCTTGGGAATCGCCCAGCTCTTCAGCGTGCCGTCGAGTTCCAGCCGGAAGTCGTAATGCAGCCGTCGTGCCGCGTGCTTCTGGATGACGAACGACAGCGCCTTGCCCGCGCGGCCGCGCGTCGACTTTTTCCCTGACGGCTCCGGCGTCGCGCCGAAGTCGCGCATCGTCTGGTATTTGCCCAGCGGCGAAGGCGTGTCCGCCGCAGGCGTGCTATGTGAGGTTCTGGCCATGGTCGATGCCTCTCGATGCGTCGGTGGCGGTTGCCTTCCAGCTTATGCAGCAAACGACGCCCCGGAAATAAGCCCCTGTCCTACATGCGCGCGTTGTAAATCTTTAATACGCATTGCACACGCCGCGGCGAGAAATACAAGGCGGTGTATGGCGTGCGGCCCCGGGAACGGGAATTGCGACGTTCGACTGATTCTGATTCGCTACCGTTCAGGAGGACGCGACACAATGGAATCCGGAAAAAAGGTCGAACTCAAGAAGATTGGGTCGCAGGTCATCGTCATCACGGGTGCCAGCAGCGGCGTCGGGCTCGTGACGGCCCGGGCGGCCGCCGCGCGCGGGGCCAAGCTCGTGCTGGTCGCGCGCAGCGAAGAAGCGCTCCAGCAGCTGGCGGAAGAGTTGCGCGAGCACGGCACTGAAGTCATCACGGCGCGGGCCGATGTGGGAAATCAGGAGGACGTCGCCCGCGTCGCGCAAATGGCCATCGAGCGCTTCGGCAGCTTAGATACCTGGGTCAATAACGCGGGTGTGACGATCTTCGGGCGTCATGGCGACGTTCCGCTGGAGGACCAGCGACGGCTGTTCGACACCAATTACTGGGGCGTAGTGCATGGCTCGCTCGTCGCGGCCGCGCATATGCGGCATAGCGGCGGCGCGATCATCAACATCAGCAGCGAAGCGGCCGACGGGCCGATGCCGCTGCAGAGCGCTTACGCGGCGTCGCAGCACGCGATCAAGGGCTTTACCGATACGCTGCGGCTGGAACTCGAGCAGGAGAAGGCGCCGATCTCCGTCACGCTGATCAAGCCGGCGGGGCTGGAGACACCGATGGTGTCGCATGCGAAGAATTTCCTGCATTGCGAGCCCCAGCAGCCGCCGCCGCTCTACGATCCGGCACTGGCCGCCGATGCGATCCTGTTCGCGGCGCAGCATCCTCGGCGCGATCTGTTCGTGGGTGGCGCCGCCAAGGCGTTCTCCGCGGCGGCCTATCACGCGCCGTACGCGTTCGACCGCTTTATGCGCCGCTTCATGGGCCGCGCGCAGCAGACCAGCGCGCCGGCGGGGCCGCGCGAGGACAATGCGCTCTATGACGGGGCCAACAGCCTGATCGAGCGGACTGGACATCGGCGCGCGTTGCGGTCCTGCCCCTATACGTCGTCCGCAAAGCATCCGCTGCTGACGACGATGGTCGTGATGGGCGCATCGGCGGCGGTGGCCGCCATGCTGCGCAGCCGCCGCTGAAGCCGCACCCCGGCGCTGCACCCCGGCGCTGCTAGCCGGGGCCTACCCGCGCACGAGCAACGCGACGGGCAGTTGATGCAGGACGTCCTTGATGCGCAAATGTCCCGCGTGCACGGCAATGGCCCGTCCGGTCAGCACATCGACCCAAGCGCCGCCGTCGCGCGCGCGCAGCGCCGTGTCGCCCCAGCATTGCGTGGGCACGCGCGGCAGATCCGGTTCCACATGCCGCGCGGCATGCCGGGTGACCACGGTGATCGCTTCCAGCGCCCCGCATTGCCGCGTGAACGCCAGTACGCTGGAGGACATCGCGCCCGTGGCGACCAGTGGCTGGCATGTGCCGGCGGTGAACAGCGTTTCCTGCTCGCGGCGAAACTGCAAGACCGCGCGAATCAGCTGCTGCTTGATGCGGCCGTCGCGCCAATGCCGTAACCAGTGCGCCCACCCTGCCGTGCATTCGCACTGAGCGCGCAGCCGTTCGTAGTCGGGCGCGCGGCGATTGTCGGGGTCGACCAGACTGAAGTCCCACGCCTCGTTGCCCTGATAGCGGTCCGGTACACCGGGGGCGGTCAGTTGCAGCAGGGTCTGCGAGAGGCTGTTGAGTGCCGCCGCGGGACCGATGCGATGCGCGAACTGCCCGATGCGTTCGAGCACGCTATCGGCGCCGCCTGCCGCCAGCGCGGCGACGAATGCCTCGCAAGCCGCCTCGTACTGCGGATCCGGATCGGTCCAGCTGCCGTGGCGCTTGGCCTCGCGGATGGATTTCGTCTGCCAGGCGAGCACGCGCGCAATGAGGTCGCGCTGGGCGTCCTCTCGCTCCAGCACGCGCGGGTCGGCAGGCCAGGCGCCAAGCAGGGTCTGGTAAAGCATCATGCGATCGACGCCGTCCGGTCCCTTCGGCGAGGCGGTCACCACGGGTGCGAGCCTCGCCTCCCAGTCGCGCACCGCGTCGCTCCACGCTTCGGCAAGCTCGCTGAGCACGGCGAGCCGCATGCGCGCGTCTTCTCCGCGCTTGTGATCGTGCGTGGCCGTGGCGAGCATCGCATGGCGGGGGCGCGCGAGCAGCCGCGCATGGAAATGCTCGGGTGCGATCGCCAGCACGCCGGGGTCGCTGCCCACCTCGTTGCGCGACAGCAGGCGGCCGTAGCGATAGAACGCCGTGTCTTCGCCACCCTTGGCCGCGAGCGCGGGCATGATCTGCTGGAGCCGCGTCCGCAGGTCGCCGGCTGGCGTGCCGATGGGCGCATCGTCCCGCAGCGATGTCACGATGAGGTCGAGTGCGACGCGCTCGTCGCCGGCCAGCGTGGCGCGGGCGCGCTCGGCCGCCGCATCGAGCAGGGCATCGTCGGTGCCGCGCGATGTCCTGCCTTCGTCCGCCACGTAATAGGTCCGATACACCGGAATCTGCAGCAGCAGCGCGTGCAGCGCGTGGCGCAGGGCCGCGAGCGTGATATCGCGCAATGCGGGCGTGGCGCGCACGCGCGAGTACAACCGCGCGCATGCGCCGCCGAACTCGGTCATCAGGTGCCGGTCGAGAATGCGATCGCGCCCGGCTTTCACATGCGCCGGATAGTCGCGCATGTCTCCACCGACTTCGTGCCACAGCGCGTCGAGCGCCGTTTCGCCCCGCGCGTCATGCAATACGGCCGCGACATCGTTCATGAAGTCGTAGCCCGTGGTGCCGTCGGTCTGCCAGTCCGCGGGCAAGGGCTCGTCTTCGCCGAGAATCTTTTCGATCACGACCCAGGGATGCATGCGTGCCTGCTCGCCCGGGCGGCCCGGACGCAAGGCATCGAGCCGCGCGCGCAACTGGCGGCAGTACCCGGCCGGATCGGCGAGGCCATCGACATGATCGACTCGCACGCCGTCGATCCAGCCTTCGCGATAGAGCCGGAACACGAGTGCGTGGGTGTCCTCGAATACGTCCTCGCGCTCCTGTCGCAGCCCGACGAGTTCGCTGATCTCGAAGAAGCGGCGCCAGTTCAGCTCCGCCGCGGCCGTGCGCCACCATGCGAGGCGATAGTGCTGGCGTTCCAGCAGCGCGTGCCAGGCCTCCGCGCTGTCAGGGGAGGTCGCCGGCGTCTCGGCCAGCGGCAGCGTCTGGTCGCCGTATCGCAGGACGGCGCGGTCGTCGGCATCGCGTTCGATAGAGAGCGCGCCCGATGTCAGCGTCTCCCAGTAACGCTCGCCGAAGATCGGCACCAGCACCTTGCCGGCCAGCACCGGATCCCGCGACTCCCAGTCGATATCGAAGTGATGCGCGTAACGGCTGTCCTGTCCCTTTGCCAGCACGTCGCGCCACCAGCCGTTGTGCGTCACGCTCGCGGCCATATGATTCGGCACGATATCGAGCACGATGCCGAGGCCTGCTCCGCGGGCCGTGCGGCACAGGGTATAGAACCCTTCTTCGCCGCCGAGCTCCGGATTGATGCGCGTGCAGTCCGTCACGTCATAGCCGTGCGTCGAGCCGGGCCGTGCGCACGTGATCGGCGACAGATACAGATGGCTGATGCCGAGCGCCGCGTGGTAGGGCACCAGGGCCGCGGCCTGGGCAAACGTAAAGCCCGCATGCATCTGCAGGCGAGCGGTGGCGCGCGGCACCCCGGCAAGTTCAATGTCGCTCATGAGTCCTTGGGTGAATGCTTGCCGGCGGGCTCAGGCATGGCCATGCGCGTCGGCGCGGTGCAGGCAGGTGACGCAGCACTTCGGCGGCAGCGTGCCGCCCGTCAGCGTGGCGATGCCGCCCGGCAAGAGGCTAGAGTGCAGCGCCGTGGAAGGTTCGCATTGCGCCGGCACCGGCGTATCGCCGAGATTGAGCCAGATCGACAGCACGCTGCCATCGCCGAGCGTCCAGCGCGCCACGAGCGCGCGATCGCCGAGAATCTCGACGCCCGCGCTGCGCGCACCGGCCAGGCGCGGCACGATCTCGTGCCGGCGGATCGACAGCAGTTCGCTGTAATAGTGATGCCACGCGCGGCAGTAGCCGTCGGTGTCGTCGCAATGCGGCCGGGAGGCCTCGAAGGTCTCGGGCGCATTCGGGTCGGGAATCTGTCCGGCGCGTGCCTCGTCGCGAAAAGCCGCGGCGGCGGCGAACTCCCGGCGACGTCCGTCGCGCACGGCCTGCGCGAGTTCGGGCGAATGATCGGTGAAGTACAGGAACGGTTCGCGCGCGCCGTCTTCCTCGCCCATGTAGATCAGCGGGATCTGCGGACTCAGCAGCTGCAGCGCCACGGCGGCGCGCAGTGCGTCCGGATCGGCGAGCGTCGTCAGCCGTTCGCCAAAGGCGCGGTTGCCGGTCTGGTCGTGGTTCTGCAGGAACATGACGAACGCGGTGGCCTCGAGCATCGCGCTCGGCTGCCCACGGCGCACCGCTCTGCCCTGCAGCGGTCCATCGGCGTCGCCCGAGCGATGCGGGGACAGCTCGCCCTGCCATGCGAAGCCCTCGCCCAGCACGCGCGCGAGATGGCGCAGCGCGGGAGTACCGGGGCCGGAGGGCGTCGTTTCGGGCAGGTCCGCATTGAACTCGCCGTAGTAGCCGTCATGCTCGCCGGTCAGCAGTACATGGAGCGCGTGATGCGCGTCGTCGTTCCACTGGGCGTCGTAGCCGCTGCGCAGAAGGCCGGCGTCGTTGTGATCGTTTTCGAGAACGAGGTGCAGATGCCGGCCAGGGATGCAATGGCGGAGATGGTCCGCGAGTTGCGGCAGCCAGCCTTCATCTTCGATCGCGTGCACGGCATCGAGCCGAAGGCCGTCGAAGCGGAACTGTTCGAGCCAGTAGCGCGCGTTCTCGGTAAAGAAACGCCGCACTTCCGGTTGACGGAAGTCGATCGCGGGGCCCCACGGCGTCTGCCGGTCCTCGCGAAAGAAGCTGCTGGCGTAGCGATGGAGGTAATTGCCATCGGGGCCGAAGTGGTTGTAGACCACGTCGAGCAGCACCATCATGCCGAGGCCGTGGGCGGTATCGACGAGTTCGCGCAGCTGATCGGGCGTGCCGTAGGCATGTTCGGGCGCGAACGGCAGCACGCCGTCGTAGCCCCAGTTGCGTGCGCCGGGGAATTCCGCGATCGGCATCAGTTCGACGGCGGTGATGCCGAGCGCGGCCAGGCGCGGCAGCACGCGCAGCGCGCCGGCGAAGCCGCCGTGCAGGCCCACGTGCATTTCATAGATCACGGCTTCGTGCCATGGGCGGCCGGTCCATTCGACATGCCGCCATGCATATCCGGTCTCGTCCGCCGGATGCCAGAATACGCTCGCGCCATGCACGTCTTCGGCTTGCGCGCGAGAGGCGGGGTCGGGGACCGTCGTGCCGTCGTCGAGCCGGAACCAGTAGCGCGCGCCATGGCAGCAGGCGGTCACGGCCTCGAACCAGCCGCGCTCGCCCTGCGACATCAGGATGGGCGGCACGCCCGCGATTTCCAGCCGCACCGTTTGCCCCTGCGCGGCCGCATCGGGCGCCCACAATCGAAAGCGCACGCGTCCGTCGGCGAGTGCCGCGGGGCCGAAGCGATAGACCGCTTCGCCGTCTTCGTTGCACGGCAGCGTCCGCACGTCGCCACCCAGCGTCTCCCAGTTGGCACCGGGCGGGGCGGGCGTCGCTGAAGGCTCCATCGGCATCGTCTGCATCATGACGCGTTCCGGTCAGGCAAGTGTGGCGGCAGCCACGGACTCCACAGTCGCGCCCTGCGGCTCGGCAACGGATGCCGGGCGTGCGGGCTTGCGGCTCCTCGGCGCCCTGGCCGGCTTCGTGGCAGCGGCCGCCTGGGCTTCGTCGCGCTCGATGGCAACGGCCAGTGTCTCCGCGATCGGTTGCGGAGCGATGGCAAGTGCCGGTGCAAGCGCGCCGTACAGTGCCATGTACTGGCGTGCCGGGCTGTCCCAGCTGAAATCGGTCTGCATGCCCACGCGCTGCATCGCGCGCCAGTGCCGCGACTTGCCCAGCCAGCCCAGCGCGCGCGTGATGGCTTCCGCCATGTCCTCCGCGCTTTCGCCGTCGAAGATGATCCCATTCGCGCGCGGGGCTGGCAATGCCTCGTGTCCCACATCGCGCACGGTATCTGCCAAACCGCCCACGCGCGAGACGATCGGCACGGTGCCGTAGCGCATCGCGTACACGGGCGTCAGGCCGAAGGGT
This sequence comes from Cupriavidus sp. OTU4054, assembly GCF_038440175.1. Classification (NCBI taxonomy): domain Bacteria; kingdom Pseudomonadati; phylum Pseudomonadota; class Betaproteobacteria; order Burkholderiales; family Burkholderiaceae; genus Cupriavidus; species Cupriavidus sp. OTU4054. The sequence continues at coordinate 4,769 of NZ_JASATF010000040.1, read as the reverse complement.
TCGAAGCGGCTGCCATGCAGCAGCGCATCGGCGCCGGCATGCAGCAGGTGCGCGTCTTCCTCGCGATAGCCGATGGCGACCGCGACACGATCGGGATAGCGCGCGGCGAGTTCGACGTACGCAGCCTCGAGCGTGCGATCGCCGCAGCCGAGAATCGCAAACTGCACATCCGCATGCGCCGACACGATGATTTCGATCGCATCGAGCGCAACGTCCGCCATCTTCTGATGCGTGAGGCGGCTGCCCATGGCGACGATCGGGCGGTCCGCATCCTGCGGCAGGCCGAAGCGCGCCTGGAGCGCAGCCTTGCATGCCTTCTTGCCCGCCATGCTGCGCGCGTCGTAGCGCTGGGGCAGCAGGCGGTCTGTCGCGGGATCCCATGCCGACGTGTCCACGCCGTTCGGAATCGCGCCAAGTACATCGGCGCGATAGTCCAGCAGCCCGTCGAGGCCGTGGCCGAAGTGGCTCGTGCGGATTTCGCGCGCATAGGTGTGGCTGACGGTCGTCACGCGATCGGCGTAACGGATGCCGGCCTTGAGGAAGTTGAGCTTGCCCCAGAACTCGATGCCATCCGGCGCGAGATATTCGTCGGGAATGCCCAGCGTGCCGGCCAGCTCCATCGGGAACACGCCCTGGAATGCGAGGTTGTGGATCGTGCAGACCGTAGGGATGTGCAATCCGCGCATGCGCATGAACAGCGGCGTCAGGCCGGCATGCCAGTCGTGCGCGTGAACCATCGCCGGCGCCGGGAGCGGTGTCTCGCCCGCGGCGATCGCTGCGGCCGCATGTGCGAGCGCAGCAAAACGCTGCGCGTTATCGCAGAAATCGCGGCCCGTCGGATCGACGTAGAGCGAACCGGGGCGATCGTAGAGCGAGGGGCAATCGAGGAAAATCACGCGCGCGCCGCTGTCCGGCATCTGGCCCTCGAGCAGCCGGGCGGGACTATGCCCCGGAGGCAGCACCATTGGCAGCCGGATCGCGCCCAGGCTGCGTACGCCGCGTGCCGCCGCGACCGCGCGCGGATAGCCGGGCATAAGGACAGACACGTTCGCGCCGCGTTGATGCAGCGCGCCCGACAAACCGCCAATGACGTCGGCAAGGCCGCCCGTCTTGGCAAGAGGTTGCGCTTCCGCCGCGACGAAAAGGATGTTCGCGTTCAAGGTGGACTCCGGATGAAAACGAACCGCAGGTGCGGCGAGCGCCGCAATACAGGGTTCGTTCTTGTTATTGGCTCGTGGCGCGGAAAACGCGCGCCGACGACCAATGCGAAGTCCGTGCCAGCGTGCTGCACTGCGTGAAAACCGCGCCGGCACGTGTGCGGCGGTGGCTGCACGCCGGCGCATTGTCATAGGTGGATGTACAAGCTTCCTCGGTCGTTGTAGAAACTACCGCGCTGCCCCGTTCACGGTGCGCAGCGCTCGCTGAAGCCGGGTTCGCCCGCCTGTCGCGCGCCCTGAACCTGTCCGCTCGAACGGTGCAGCAGGCAGACCGGGACCGGCTCCACGCGCCAGATGCGGTCGGCATACTCGCGAATCGCACGATCGGACGAAAAATGCCCGGAGCGTGCGCTCGACAGGATCGACATGCGCTGCCAGCGCGCGCGGTCGCCGTAGGCGTTGGAGACGTTCTGCTGGCAATGCACGTACGACGCGAAGTCCGCGAGCAGCATGTATGGGTCATGCTGGAGCAGGCCTTCGAAGAGCGGACGGAACACCGCGGCATCCCCTTTCGAGAAGAAACCGTGCTGAATCAGGTCGATGACCGCGCGCAGTTCGGGGTCGCTCTCGTAGAACGTTGCCGGCCGGTATCCCGCGGCCTTGAGCGCGTAGACCTCGGCCGCATTGAGCCCGAACGGGAAAAAGAAATCGGGGCCGATCGCGTCGCGCAGCTCGATATTGGCGCCGTCCATGGTGCCGATCGTGATGGCGCCGTTCATTGCGAATTTCATATTGCCGGTGCCCGAGGCCTCCTTGCCCGCGAGCGAGATCTGCTCCGACAGGTCCGCGGCGGGATAGATGCGCTGGCCATGGGTCACGTTGAAGTTGGGCAGGAACACCACCTTGAGCCGGTCACGCACCTGCGGATCGTTGTTCACCACGTCGGCAACCGACGTGACGAAGCGGATCATGAGCTTGGCATAGTGGTAACCGGGCGCGGCCTTGCCGCCGAACAGGAACGTGCGCGGCGTGATCTCCGCATGCGGATCCGACTTGATGCGGTGATAAAGCGCGATGATATGGAGCACCGCCAGATGCTGGCGCTTGTATTCGTGGATGCGCTTGACCATGACGTCGAACATCGACTCGGGGTCGATGACCACGCCGGTGGCGTCGCGCACGAGGCGCGCGAGGTCGCGCTTGTTCTCGCGCCGCACGTCGTACCAGCGCTCGCGGAACGCCGCGTCGTCGGCGTAGGGCTCGAGTGCGCGGATCTCGCCGAGGTCGCGGATCCAGCCGTCGCCGATGGCCTCGGTGACCAACTGCGTCATGCGCGGGTTGGACAGCGCAATCCACCGGCGCGGCGTGACGCCGTTGGTCACGTTCGTGAACTTGTCGGGCCACATCTCGTAGACGTCCTTGAGCACGTCCTCGCGCATGAGTTGCGAGTGCAATGCCGCGACGCCATTGATCGCATGGCTGCCCAGGCAGGCCAGATTGGCCATGCGCACATGGCGGCCGCCCTGTTCGTTGATGAGAGATAGCCGGGTGAGCCGGGTCTCGTCGCCATAGAATCGGATGCGCACGTCGTCGAGGAAGCGCGCGTTGAGCTCGTAGATGATTTCGAGGTGGCGCGGCAGGATGCGGCCGAACAGTTCGAGCGGCCATTGTTCGAGCGCCTCGGGCAGCAACGTATGGTTGGTGTAGGCAAAGGCGTGCCGTGTGATATGCCACGCCTCCTGCCATGGCACGTCGTGGTCATCGACGAGCAGCCGCATCAGCTCCGCAATACCGATGGCCGGATGGGTGTCGTTGAGCTGTACGGCGAACTTCTCGTGGAACCGCGTGACCGGCATGCCCTGCGTCGCCAGCAGTCGCATCATGTCCTGCAGCGAGCACGCGACGAAGAAATATTGCTGCTCCAGCCGCAGCTCCTTGCCCTGCAGGGTCTCGTCGTTGGGGTAGAGCACCTTGGTCAGGTTCTCCGACGTCACCTTCTTGTTGACCGCGCCCAGGTAGTCGCCACGGTTGAACGTGTGGAAGTCGAACGCTTCGGTCGCTTCCGCACGCCATAGCCGCAGTGTATTGACGGTGTTGACGCGATATCCCAGGATCGGCGAATCGAACGGCACGCCGTGCACGGTCTTGACCGGCACCCAGCGCACGCGGTAATGGCCCCGATCGTCGGTGTAATGTTCGGTATGGCCGCCCAGGCGCACCTGTACCGCCCATTCCGAGCGCTGGATCTCCCATGGGTTGCCGTTGCGCAGCCAGGTGTCGGTACTCTCCACCTGCATGCCGTCGATGATGTTCTGGTGGAAGATGCCGTACTCGTAGCGGATGCCGTAGCCGAGCGCGGGAATCTCGAGCGACGCGAGCGAGTCCATGAAGCACGCCGCCAGCCGGCCCAGGCCGCCGTTGCCGAGGCCGGGTTCCACTTCCTGCGCGAGGATTTCGTCGAGATCGAGGTCCAGCGAGGCCATGGCCGCGCGTACGTCGTCGAAGATCCCGAGATTCACGAGGTTGTTGCCGAGGTGCGGCCCCATGAGGAATTCCGCGGACAGATAGGCCACCGTGCGGGACGGCTGGCTCTGATAGGTCTCGGCGGTACTGATCCAGCGCTGCACGAGGCGGTCTCGCACCGTATGGGCGAGTGCCTGATAGAGATCGTTGCCGCTGGCATGGCCGGGCAGTTTGCCCTGCGTGTAGAAGACGTGGTCGAGAAATGCCCGGCGGATCGTCGCGCCCGACATCGCGGTGCGCGTGTCGTCGCCCTGATCCGTGTTTGCCGCGGGCGCGGCCCGCAGCCGTGTGGGTTCATTCATCGTAGGAGCTCCTTGGGGAGGGACGGGAGAGACCTCAGCCTCCATGCTAGAAAAAAAGCGCCGCGGCGCGTCAAGCGGGCGCGGCATTCGATGCAATCCGTATGAAACGCGCGATAGGTACGAAACCTGCATCGCCCGTGCGTCAGGCACGTCGTTATGACGTAGCATCCAGCCCACGCCCCGGAGACAAGCCATGGCCACCCATATTCCGCACGAACCTGCCCGACGCCCGGACCATCGGCCCGACCAGTGTCCGGACCACGGCAAGGAGCGCGGCGACAAGCCCGCGCGCGACCTCCCGGACAAGCATCCTGTGCCGCCTTCCACGTGAGTGGCGTTGTAGTTTTTGCCCGCGCGAGCAGTTTCGGGTTACCGGCTTGCGTAAATAATGCGGTCATTACCGACCGTCTATGATGAATGGACGCGTCGGTATTCGCGCGCGTCCCCTGGCTTCCAAGAAAAGCAGCGCTCTCGCGATAAGAGAAGGACAACCTATGTGGCAGCGGCAGTCGTCGGTCTTTCAGCCGGCGCGGGAGGAATCCGCGGGCACGCGCGTGAGCGGCGTGTCGCGCGGCATATCGGATGTATCGAACGTATCGGCATCGCATCCCGCATGGCTCGACGCCCTGCAGGATGTTGCCGTATTCGATCTGGCCCCCGACGGGCATATCCGTCAATGGACCCACGCGGCCTGGCGCACGTTCCGCTATGCGGAGGAAGAAGTGGTGGGACGGCATGTGTCGTGGGGGGGGGGGGGGGGGGGGCGGCCCCGCGCCCGGAACCCCCC